>JAFGKG010000189.1 GCA_016928715.1 Chloroflexia bacterium | reverse complement strand
CAGCAGTCGCTTGTCCCCGGCATCAAAGGAGGAATCGTCCAGAATCGGCGTTTCTCTCAGCCCCTTGGCCTCCTCCCACTTGCCCAGCAGCACCTCCACTGCCTCATCATACAGCTCGGCCCGCCGGTCGGGCAGCTTGACCCGGTCCCGGTGCACCAGCGCGATCACCGTCAGCATCAGGGGGTTGATGGCCAGCTCGCGAATGCGTTCGCTGCCGCGGATGGCCTCCATCAGCTGAGCGGTCTGCTGCTCGGCATAGACCTGGGCACTTGGCCCCGGCCCCAGCTGACCCACGGCCACGGCCAAGTGCCAGTTGCAGAGGAACTGCTCCACGTCGGCCAGGGTAAAGTCGCGGATGGTGGTCAGGGCGTAGCTTTCCCCCAGCCGGGCCGGCCCCTTGTAGCCCACGATGCGGCTGGAGACCACGTAGCGACAGTCAGAGTAGGCGCTGGTAAAGGCCTCCACCAGCCGGGAGACGCGCCGGCGCAAATCCGCGCCGGCCACCTCGTCCAGCCCATCGAGCAGGACCACGGCCCGGCCGACTTTGAGATAGGCGTCGAAAAAGCCCCGCGGCAGCTCGATGCGCTCCCCAGCCAGCATCTGCTCAAAATGCTCCAGCAAAAGGGCGTGCCCCTCCACCCCATCCTCAACCCCGTGGTGGGCCTTGAGGTAGGCCCCCAGCCGGCGCAAGGGGAGCAAAATGGGCAAATAACCGCTCTCTTCCAGGCCCAATCGCTCTGAAACCAGATTGGACCCTTCAGCCAGGTCGCGGGCGTAGAGCAGGGCCAGGTATCTGAGCAGCGTGGTTTTGCCGCTGCCGGGATCCCCCAGCACCACCAGCTGGGGGTGCTCGGCCAGGGCCTCCTCCACGCTGACCGTGACCGTCTCGGCGGGCGGCGTCTCCTGCCCGCGGCGGCCAAGCGGCTCGCCTGGAGCCATCTCCGCCTCGCCCTCCAGCCACTCCTCCCGCGCCTCTACCGTGCGCTGCCGGGAGGCCCGCAGGCGGATGTAGATGCGCTCCAGCTCGACCTGCACCAGCTTACCCCCACTGCGGATGCCCTGGTGCTGCAGGTAGCGGTTACGGCTGATGACATAGCGCAGGTAGTGCTCCAGGGCCGAGCCGGGATCGACCTGGGGTGTCTCGATGGGCAGCTCCCCGATGACCAACTGGGCGCCGTCGCCGGTGATGACCACGGTTCTCTCCATATCGCCCTCAAAGACGGTCTGGTCCCGAACGGCCAGATGGCCCCCAGAGATTGAAACCGGATCGGCGAAATAGCCGCCTTCGCTGCGGGTGTCACCAGTTTGGATCGTCGTATGCGAGGCGTTTCCGCTGATGGCCACGCCGCGCATGCCCGAGGCCAGGGTGCGGGAGGTCATTTGAGCTTGCAGGGCATCCCGTTTAGCCTGCAGCCCAGCCAGAGCAGCCTCGACCACCACTTCACCCAGCGTTGCCCGTTGGGACTCTAGGGAAGCGATCATCTGCTCTAGATTGGCCAGTTCTTGCTGCAATGGGTCTAGATCCTTGCTCATCCCGCCTCCTTGAAAAAAGCATATCACGCGCCTGCCATCGAGCAGGTGGATCCTCTGGCGGCCCCGCGCCAGGTTTCAACTGCTCCCAGTTTACCACAGGGCGCGGGGCCGGGCAATATTGGGCCGGCCGTCCAGCCCGACAGGACTTGGCCTACCGGACCTGACGGGCGCGACCGGGGACGGACCAGGCCGGCTCTCTTTTTGTTCTGGCACCGTCCCGTGCCCGTGAGCGGCGGGATCTACCGGCCAGGAAAAGCGGGCTGTAGAAAAGGACGCGCACCCCAATGTTGTTGTTCCGATTCTCTGGATTGTTCCTGTTGCGGTACGAACAGCGGGCGTTGTCTTGATTGTTGTTCCAGGACCCGCCCCGCAAAGCTGGCGAGCGCGTTCGGTCCGGCCCCAGGACACCCGGGCTAGCCCAGGGTATCCTTCAGTTTGATTTGCCTGGCTTTTCTACTCCTCCCACTGACCTAATCCAGCCGCCCAGGAGCCGCCCTACCTCCTCCACCATGCGGGCGACGTGCTCGTACTGGCCCAGACTCAAAAGTTCCATATCCTGGCCCAGCCGCAGGTAGAAGCGCAGCTTGGCCAGGTCCACGTCGGCCTGCCGCAGCGCTGCCAGGGGCTCTGGGCCGCGGGCGGCCTCGATCAGGCGCTCCTGGAAACGCAAAGCGGTCCGCTGCAGCGCCTCGGCCAGGACGAAGCGCTGCTGGCGGGGGAACTTGATCGTGGTGGGGATGAGCCAGCGCAGGAGGTCGTAGGTCCGGCTGAAGATGGGCGATTCTTTCATCCAACCTCCTTGGGCAGCACCTGCCTCGAGAGCAAGGCCCGGCGCAGGCCGTAGGTGTCGCCGTGGACAGCGTGGGCGATCCAGCCCTGCACCTGCTCATCCAGCTTCTCCCGCTCTAGCTCGCCCCGGGCGACGAGCTCCAGGGAGCGGCGGAAGCGCCGGGCAAAGGCCACCCCGTTACGCCGCTTGAGCCGGCGGTGGGTGGGGTAGATGCGGAAACCCAGAAAAGGAATGCCTGTTTCCACTGGGTAGACTGTGCTCTCCCGCTCATGCAGGGTGAGGCGCAGGCCCTGCAAGAATCGGCGGATCTGCTCTTTCCAATGCCAGAGTTGGGCTTTGTCGTCACTGAAGCAGCAAAAGTCGTCCACGTAGCGCAGGTAGGACGGGCAGCCCAGCTCGCGCTTGATGTAGTGGTCCAGCGGCGACAAATAGCAGTTGGCCCAGAACTGGCTGGTCAGGTTGCCTATCGGCAGGCCCCGGGGGCGCGCTCGGGCAAAGAGATCGTCCCCGAGAAAGTAGACCATGTCGTATTCGCCATCCAAAATGCCCGCGCCCCCGGCCAGGACCAGGTCCACCAGCTCTAAAACGTCACGGTCGCCGATCTTGCGCCCCAGGATATCGCGCAGAACGGTATGGTCAATGGAGGGGAAAAACTGGACCAGGTCGCACTGGAGAACGTAATGGTACTGGCGAGCAAACTGCTGGCAGCGATCCAGCGCCTTGTGGGTGCCCTTGCCCACCCGGTTGGCGTAGGAATCGGCAATGAAGCTGCGCTCAAAGATGGGCTCGATGATATTGCAGAGCGCGTGATGGACCACCCGGTCCCGGAAGGGCGCGGCCGAGATCAGGCGGCGCTTGGGATCGCTGATGTAGAAACTGTAGTAGGGCCCGGGGTGGTAGGTTTTGCTTTCAAGTTCTTCTTGCAGCCGGAACAGGTTGGCCTCCAGCTCCAGCTCGAAAGAGGCCACGTTGGGCTGGCCGCGCTTGCCCTTGGCCGCCTTGCGGTAGGCCTCGTGCAGGTTGGCAAAGGACACAACTTGTGGGTAAAGGTTTTTGTAGCGTTTCATTGTCACCACCAGCCATAGGACCAAACCCTGCTTTACCGCGGCCAGAGGGGGATGCGACTACGTCGCGCCCCCTCTGGACTCCCCCCTTTCAGAAGGCAGAATACAGGACGGTCCCGCGCAGCGGGACCGCCAGAATTTCAGAACGGATTTTCTGGAGAGCCGGCGAAAAGGACGCGCACCCCAACGTAGCCGTCCCGATTCCCTGGATCGAGCCTGCCGCGGTACGAACAGCGGGCGAGGACTCGATCGAGGTCCCAGGACCCGCCCCGCAAAGCAGGACGGCCAGGACCAAACTCCGAAACCAGCCACTCCCAGACATTGCCGGCTCCATCCCAAAGGCCCTCCGGGCCGACCCCTTGGGAGTAAGTACAGACAGCTGTTGGACCAGCCTCAGTAGGAATTGCTTTTATCCATTCACTCCATTCTTCAAGTGATGAATTCCTCCCCGCCCAAGTATCGGCGCAGTTCAGTCGCATCCAAT
>JAFGKG010000188.1 GCA_016928715.1 Chloroflexia bacterium | reverse complement strand
GGTGCCCAAGGAGTTGGAAGAAGCCGCCTTTCTGGATGGCGCGACGCCATTGAAGAGCTTCTTGTTTGTCTCGCTGCCCATCGCACTGCCCTCGATTGCCGTGGCCGCGCTGATCGCCTTTCTGACGGGCTATACCGAGTTTGCCATCGGCTGGCTGTTCGTGGATCGCCCCGGCATGGTCACGTTGGCCATGGCCGTCTCGGGCATGATGCAGCAGGGCGGGGTGGTGGCCTGGAGCGGCCTGGCGGCGCTGGCCCTCATGATGAGCGCGCCGGTGGTGCTGCTCTTTGTGCTGCTGCAGCGCACCCTGCTGAACCGACTGATCATTGGCGGAGTGGAGGAAAAGTGATGAACCAGCCCGACCCCCAGGTCATGATCCAATCCATGCTGCAGCCCTGGCACGAGGCCGTCGCCCGGCCGGCCCAGGCCCAGGAGGCGGTCCTGCAGCGACTGCTGCGGATCTATGCCCAGACCGACTATGGCCGCCGGCGCGGCGCCGAGCAGGTCGGCTCGCTGGCGGACTATCGGCGGGCCTTTCCGGTCATGACCTACGACGACTACCGGCCGCTGATTCAGCAGGTCATGGCCGGCGAGGTGGAACTGCTGCTCAACGAGGAGCCCGTCGGCTGGGCCATTACCCGGGGCACGACCCGGGGCGAATCCAAGTTCGTGCCCATGACGCCGACGGACCTGGCCATGCGGGTCAGCGCCGGCCGCGCCGTCATGCAGTACGCCGTGGAGAGCGGCCGCTACGACGTCTTTGGCGGGGTCAACCTGAACCTGAACTTTCCCTCGGTGGTGGGCACGGTGCGGGTGGGCGAGCGGGATCTCGAGTACGGCTACAGTTCGGGCATCTATACCAAGTTTGTCTCCGAGCGCACGCCGGTGCGTTCGCTGCCGAGTCAGCCAGAGATCGACGCGCTGGGCGGCGGCAAGACGGTGCGCGATTGGGAGGCCCGCTTTGAGCTGGCCTATGAAAAGTGCCGGGAGGAGAAGGTCACCCTGGTGGGCGGGGTGGCGCCGACGGCCCTGCGCTTTGGCCGCTACCTGCGCCGGACCCACCGGCTCTATCCGCGCGATCTCTGGCGGGTGCAGGTGCTGACCTTGGGCAGTGTGCCCGGCATCAACACCCGCCTGCGGCCGGCGCTGCGGGCGTTTTACGGGCCGGCGGCCATTCGCGAGATCTATGGCGCCACCGAGGGCATGTTTGGCCAGCAGCGGGACGGGCGCCGGGCCTGGGTGCCCAACTATGACCTCTTCTTTTTTGAGATACAGACCCGCCGGGGCCTCAAGCAGTTGCACGAACTGCGCCCCGGTGAGAGGGGGGGGCTGGTGGTGTCCACGCCCGTGTTTCCGCGCTATCGTATCGGCGATCTCGTTTTGGCCCTGCGCCCGCCCTACTTTCGCTGCATCGGCCGCGAGGAGTGGTGGACGCCGCTGCGCTACGTCTGGGAGGAGCTGAGCTCGCTCAACCTGGGCCGGCTGTAAGAGTTGGCTAGGCCCCCGGTTTGGGGGAATCCCCGCCGGGCCCCTGGCGCCCGCGGATGAAACTGTCCAGGATGATGCCGGCCCCGATGCCGATCAGGATCAGCCCGCCCATGGCCCGCCAATCCCAGATCATGCCGATGGCCGCACCGATGACGACCATGATAAAGATGATGCTGCCGCCCACGGGCCGGCGGTATTCGGGCACCAGCAGGCGGATGATGACCTCGACGAGCACGATGAGGCCGGCCCCAAAGAGGATGACCGCCCAGGGGCCCAGGTTGACCACCTCCAGCCTTAATTGCCTGGCCAAAAAATCGTTCAGGCTGTCCCATACGCCGAACTGGGAGGCAAAGAGGACCAGGCCGGCCCAGATGAGAATGACCGCCCAGACGATGGTGCCGAGCGGGTCGTGGCGCCACTTTTCGTCCCAGCTCTTTTCCTCCTTTTCCTGCTTTTCATAGCGCTTCTCGTCTTCCTTTTCCTGCTTTTCTTCCTTTTCGTCGTGCCATTGTTCGCCCATGCGGACCTCCTTTGGTTGGGGGAGCATAACCATTGACTGCCTATATTATACAACGGGGCGGTTTTGAAAGCAAAGGCCATTGCTATCCTTGATTTTGTACCCGCGTCGTGCTATACTGTTATAGTGACACATCCATTATCATAGATACTAGTTGCCTTGGCAAGCGGATCAGGCCTGGACAAAAGAACGGCTTGATACACTTGTAGAAATTAAATTACCAAGCACTGTTTGTGAGGTGATGAGATGTTGGATAGAATTACGGTCAATCCCAAAGTGCATTTCGGAAAGCCCTGTGTCGTCGGCACACGTATTACCGTCCAAAGTGTTCTTGAGCTGGTAAATGAAGGGCTTGCCTTCGAGGAAATCGTTCAGGATTATTACCCCGATTTGACGGTTGAGGATGTTCGTGCGTGTGTTCAGTATGCGATTGCTTTGGTAGCAGGGGTAACTGGCCCTGTCATTTGTGGCGGCCTGCCGGCCATATCCGGTTCTCTGACAAAGCCTCTCGTAGAATCTGGTTAACCCCCGGCAGCGGGCTGTGCAGCAGGCGCCGGGCGCGGGAGCAGTCCAGGGTGCAGTCCCGGGGCCGGCGCTGTCCGCTCTCGCTGCTGCGGCTGGGGATGACGGCGTCGGTGTCGAGACCGTGAAAGCGCAGCAGGCGCAGCCCAAAGTCGAGGCGGGAGAGGGCCTGCCCGCCGGCCACGTGCAGTAGGCCGCTGTAGTCGAGGCCGGCCAGTTCGACGACGGCGGCGGCCAGGCTGTCCAGCCAGATGGGACAGCGCCGTTCGTCGCTAAAGAGGCGCAGGGGCCGGCCCTGCTCGATGCACTCGACCATCCAGCGGGTCTGGCGGTCCTGCAAGGAGCGCCAGTCGTAGATGAGCGAGGTGCGCACGACCACGGCCCCGGGGTGGGCGGAGCGTACCAGGGCCTCCGCGCGGGCCTTGCTGCGCCCGTAGGGCGTGATGGGGTTGGGCGGGTCCTCCTCGCTGTAGCTGCCCCGCTCGCCGTCAAAGAGGACGTCGGTAGAGATGTGGACGAGGCGGGCGCCGGCGGCCCGGGCCGCCCGGGCCACGTATTCGCTGCCGGCCGCGTTGACGGCGAGCAGGTCGGGCTCGGGCCCCCGCAGCAGGGCGGCCGTGTGCACGACGACCTCCGGCGCCAGTTCGGCCAGCAGCGCGTCGACGGCCCGCCGGTCGCGCACGTCCAGGGGGTGCCACTGGACCTCGGGCGCCGCGGCCGGCCGGCGGCAGTAGGTGGCGGCGACGGCCCAGTGAGGCCGGGCCAACTGCCCGACCCGCCGTCCCAGGTAGCCGCTGCCGCCCGTGATCAGCAGGCGGGGTGATGCCATCTTGTCTCCTTGCGGGCTTTATTCTCAGTCCAAGTCTAACATCCGGATGTGCCCGATCCAATTCTTGGGCCGGCGTTTCAATAGGGTGACCGTAGTATAGCCCATGCCCGCCGGTTGCGCAAGTGGGCGCGGGCGCTCAACCGTATCCCCCTTGACCTTGCGCGGCTGCGGTGATAGAATGATGGCGATACAGGCAGAGCAAGAGATTCCGGGGAGAAACCATGGCCGATCTACTGCAGACACTCGCACCGTACGTGCCCTATTCACTGCTGCGCCGGGCGGCGCGCGCGCCGGCCGTGCCCACCGAGCCGCTGGCGGAGCGTTTCCCGGCGGCGGTCCTCTTTGCCGACGTCTCGGGCTTTAGCCCGCTGACCGAGTCCCTGGCCCACCAGAGCGCCGAGGGGCCGGAGGAACTGACCCGGCTGCTCAACGCCTATTTCGGCCGCATCATCTCCCTGATCGAGGCCGAGGGCGGGGAGGTGGTCAAGTTTGGCGGGGACGCGGTCATGGTGGTCTTTCCGGCGCGGGACGAGCCCCTGGGCCAGGCCGGCCGGCGCGCCCTGCAGGCGGCGGAGGCCATGCAGGCGGCCATGGCCGATTTCGCCACGCTGGATAGCAGCGTGGGGCAGGTCTCCCTGGAGATGAAGATCGGCATCGCCGCCGGCGAGGTCTTGGCCATGCAGGTCGGCGGGGTGCACGGCCATTGGGAGTACGTCATTGCCGGGGACCCCCTGCGCCAGGTGGCCGAGGCCGAGGGCCGTGCCGGCCGGGGCGAGATCGTGCTCAGCCCGGAGGCGGCCGCGCTGATGCACCCACATGCGCTGCCCCCCCGTCCGCTGCAGCCCCCGGACTGGACGCGCTTGTCCGACCCGGAGGCGGCGGTTGCCGTGCTGCGCTGCTTTGTGCCGGCCCCCGTGTTGGCCTGGCTGGACCGCGGCCTGTACGATTGGCTGGCCGTCCTGCGCCCGATGAGCGTGCTCTTTATTGGCGTGTCCGGCCTGGACTATGGCCGGCCGGGGGCGGTGGAGACCCTGCACCTCTTTCTGCAGTCCGCCCAGCAGGTCCTGGGCCGTTACCAGGGCAACCTGAGCCGTTTTTCGGTCGATGACAAGGGCACCATCCTGCTGGCGCTCTTTGGCGCGCCCCCCTTTAGCCACGGGGACGATCCGGCCCGCGCGGTGCGCTGCGCGCTGGATCTACAGGCCATGCTGGGGTCTGAAGCGCTGCGCGGCGCGGCGCTGCGGTTGGACATTGGCGTGACGACTGGGCACCTCTTTGCCGGCCCCGTCGGCGGCGAGACCCGCCGCGAGTACACCGTGATGGGGCCGGCCGCCAATATGGCCGCCCGGCTGATGGTCCGGGCCAAGAGCATGCCGCCCGGGGAGGGCATCGTCTGCGACCGGGACACCTATCAGCAGGCCCAGCTCCAGGTCGACTTTGAGAGCCTGGTCCCCATACGGGCCAAGGGCAAAAAGGGCGTCACTTATATCTACCGGCCCACGGAGGCCATTGTCGGCAGCCGCCTGGCCGGCCAGATCCAGTACCCCCTGGTGGGCCGGGAGGAGGAACTGGGCCGCCTGCTGGCGGCGATGGAGGCGGTAGAGGCCGGCGAATCCCGCGTCCTCGTCGTCGTGGGCGAGGCCGGTTTGGGCAAGACCCGCCTGGTGGCCGAGCTGGACCGCCTGCTGCAGGAGCACGGCCTGGACAGCCTCTATGGCTCCGGGCGCAGCACCGAGCAGCAGAGCCCCTATCGGGCCTGGCGCGACATCCTGGAGGCCTATTTTGGTCTGGACGAGAGCATGTCGGCCCAGGTGCGGCAGGAACGAGTGCAGCAGTTGAGCCAGCAGTTCGCCCCGGACCAGCTCCAGCGCCTGCCCCTTTTGAACGACCTGCTGAACCTGTCCCTGCCCGATACCGAGCTGACCGCGACGCTCGATCCGGCGCTGCGGCAGCAGAGCCTGACGGTCCTGCTGCTGTCCCTGCTGCGGGGACGCGCCGGCGAGCAGCCCCTGGTCCTGATCCTGGAGAATGCCCAGTGGCTGGACAGCCTGTCTTGGGAGTTGGCCGTGTACGGTGCCCGGGCACTGGCCGGTTCGGGGAACCCGCTGCTGTTGGTCCTGTTGACCCGGCCGCTGGAGGCGCACAGCCTGGGGGCAGAGCACCTGTCCACCCTGGATCTGCTGGTCGATGTGGAGGAGATCCACCTGGGCCCGTTGGCGGCAGAGAGCTTGTTGGCCATGATCCGCGCCCGTTTCGACCTGCCCGAGGAGGGCCTGCCCCGGCCGCTGGCGCGCCTGGTCCAGCGGCGGGCCCAGGGCAACCCCTTCTATGCCGAGCAGTTGGTGCTGACCCTGCGCGAGAAAAAGACCATTCGGATCGAAGCGGACCCGGAACGCAAGGAGGACCCCCGGGGGCCGGTCTGTCGCTGCCTGATCCAGGGGGATCTGGACGAGGCCGGCCGGACCCTGCCCGACACCGTCCAGGGCCTGGTCCTGGAGCGCATCGACCGCCTGCCGCCGGAGCAGCAGTTGACGCTGCGGGTGGCGGCGGTCATTGGCAGCCCCTTTGCCTACCGCACGCTCCGCTATACGGCCCAGCAGCATACCTCGATCGACGAGGCCGAGCTGCAGCGGCACTTGCAGCAGTTGGCTGCCTTGGACCTGACCCCCCTGCATACTCCCGAGCCGGACTTGGCCTACGCCTTTAAAAACGTGGTCACCCGGGACGTGGCCTACGAGACGCTGCTTTTCGCCCAGCGGCGCGCCCTGCACCGCAGCGTGGCCCAGTGGTACGAGCAGCATGATCGCCAGCAAATGTCCTCGCTGCGGGCGGCCTATCCCCTGCTGGTCTATCACTATTGCCAGGCCCGCGACTTGGAGCGCGAGCAGCACTATGCCAAGCTGGCCGGCGAGCAAGCCGCGGCCCAGTTCGCCAATGCCGAGGCCGTGGCCTATTTGAGCCGGGCTCTCGAACTGACCGCTACGGCCAGCGTGATGGAACGTTACGCCCTTTTGCTGGCCCGGGAGCGGGTCTATGATGTCATGGGGGATCGCCAGGCCCAGCACCGCGACCTGGAGGCCCTGGAGCACATGCTCGAGGTGGAGCAGGCGGCCGTGGGGGGGCCTTCTGACTGGGAGGGCATGCTGGTGGCGATCCGGCGGGCCGAGCTGGCCCTGCGGCGGGCCCGCTACGCCGAGGCCACCGGCGATTATGCGGCGGCGGTGGAGGCGGCCCGCGAGACTATCGACCTGAGCCAGGAGGTAGGGCGATATGCCGACCGGGACGAGGCCAATGCACCCCTGGGCCTGAAGGCGAACCGCCTGCAGGCGGCCGGCTACCTGCAGTGGGGACAGGCGCTCTGGCGGCGGGGCTACTATGAGATCGCCCAGGTCTGGCTGGAACGGGCCCTGGAGGGAGCGCGGGATTTGGGCGAGGCCCGCATCGAGGCGGACGCCCTGCGCCTCCTGGGGGCCGTCTCCCGGCACCTGGGCGACGAGCGGGCAGCGCAGGACTATTTTGAACGGGCCCTGGCCCTCTACCGCGAGCGAGGGGACCGCCGCGGGGAGAGTGCGGCGCTTGACGAGTTGGGCTATATGACGCACCGCCTCGGTGACCTGGAGCAGGCCCGCCTGTACCACGAGCAGGCCCTCTCTATCCAGCGCGAGATCGGCGACCGGCAGGGAGAGGGGACCTCGCTGCAGAGCTTGGGCGTGGTCGAGATCGCCCAGGGCGCCTATGCCCTGGCCGCGGAGCACGTAGAGCGCTCCCTGCGCATCTATCGCGAAATCGCCGACCGCCGGGGTGAGGGGCTGGCCCTGCGCCTCTTGGGCGACGTGCTGCGTTACCAGGGGGACTATGCCGGGGCCCAGGAATACTATGAGCAGGCCTTGGAGATCCTGCGGGCCATTGGCGATCCGCGCAGCGAGGGCCTGGCCCTGGCGAACCGGGGCCGCCTGGCCCTGCGGCAGGGGCGTTACCGGGAGGCGCGGGACGATGCCCAGGGGGCCCGCTGGATCGGCCAGGATCTGGGGGATCAGACTGTCTTGAGGAGCGCTCTATTGGTGTTGGGCCATACCCTCTTGGAGGAAGGAAAGTTGCCAGAGGCGGCCGAGGCCTACGAGCAGGTCCTGGAATCGGACTCGGAGGCCCCCCGGCGCAACCCGGAGGCGCTGGCCGGCCTGGCCCAGGTGGCCTTGGCCCAGGGGGACCGGCCGCGGGCCCGCTCCCTGGCCCAAGGGATCATGGCGGATTGGGAAGGGGGGCTTTTGGGCGGCCCGACGGAGCCCCTACGGCTCTATTGGAGTTGTTACGAGGTGCTGCGGGTGGTCGTGTCTCCCCAGGCCCGGGAGGTATTGATCGACGCTTATGGGCTCCTGCGGGAGCGCCTACCCCGGGTTGGCGATGCGCGGCAGCAGCAGCGCTGGTTGGAGCGAATGCCCCAACGGGAAATCACGCGCGAGCGCGAGCGGGTTGTGCGCCGCTACGCCCGGCTGCTGCGGGCGCCGGCGCGGGAGTTGGTCTAGAGCCGCAGTTTGGGGTCCAGGGCGTCGCGCAGGCCATCGCCGAGCAGGTTAAAGCCCAGCACGCTGAGCATGATGGCCAGGCCGGGAAAGACGACCGCCCACCAGGCCCCGGTGGTGAGGAACTTGTAGCTGTCGCCGAGCATAGCGCCCCATTCCGGTTCGGGCGGGATGGCCCCCAAGCCCAAAAAGCCCAGGGCGCCGGCCCAGATGATGGCGCTGGCCAGGCCCATGGTAGCCTGCACGATAATGGGCGAGAGGGTGTTGGGCAGGATGTGTATGAGCAGGATGCGAGCCTCCCCGGCGCCCACGGCCTGGGCCGCGGTGACGTATTCCTGTTGGATGACGGCCAGGACCTGCGAGCGCACCAGCCGGGCAAAGGTGGGGATGCTGATAAAGCCGATGGCGATCATGGCCTTGTCCAGACCGGGTCCCAGGAAGGCGACGATGGCGATGGCCAGCAGGATGCTGGGGAAGGCCAGGATGATGTCCATCGCCCGCATAATGACCGTGGAGATAAAGCTGCCGCTGAGGGGCAGGGCCAGCACCAGGCCGATGATCGCGCCCAATACCGCGCAGACGATCGCCGTGTAGGGGCTGGTCAGCAGCGCCGGCCCGCCGCCCAGGAGTAGGCCGGCCCCGGCAAAGGCCAACAGGCGCAGCGGGCCGACCTTGCCGCTGTGATGGTCCCACTGCCAGTGTGCCAGTATGGCAGCAGTGATCCCCAGGCCGGCGAAAAGCAGGGCCTGGAAGGACTGGAAGGCGATCCAGGCCGGCAGCGCGCCCAGCACCAGGCCGATGCTGGTCAGGATCATGGCCTGGCCCAGAGTGCCGATGCGGATGCTTTCGTAAAAGCCGGCCACCAGGCCCAGCAGCCCCCCGATCACCAAGGAGACACTGACCGACACCAGCCCGACCCGCAGCGAGTTCCAACCCCCGTGGATCACCCGGCGAAAGACGTCCCGCCCCAGTTTGTCCGTGCCAAAGGGATGGAGGGAATCGATCTCTTCCGTGCGGACGAGGTTAGGGGGCTTGAGTTTGAGCGAGTAGTCCAGGTCTGTCGTGGGGTCATAGGTCCAAAAAAAGTGGGAGAGAACCGTCGCCAGGACCAGGATCACCACAATGACCATGCCCGCTCGCGCCGTGTTGTTGGAGATCAGCCGGCGCCAGGCGTCCCGCCAGAGGGAGCGGTGCTCGCGGACGGCAAATGCCTCCAGGCCCAATTCAGCGTTGTTTTCGGTCATGCCTGCCTCACATTACCAGGGACGCGCCCTTGTCCAGGGAGCATCATTCGTAGTGGATACGGGGGTCCAAAAAGCCGTAGGAGAGATCGACCAGCAGGTTGATAAAGACAAAACTGAGGGCGATGAGCAGGGTCCCTCCCTGGACGATGGGGTAATCGCGTCCCAGGATGGCCGTGTACACCCAGCGGCCGATCCCCGGCCAGGAAAAGATGGTCTCGGTGAGCACCGCGCCGGCCAGCAGGTTGCCCGTCTGCAGCCCAATGATGGTAATGATGGGCAGGAAGGCGTTCTTGAGGGCGTGGCGAAAGAGCACGGTGCGTTCGGTCAGGCCCTTGGAATAGGCGGTGCGGATATAGTCGGACTGGAGCACGTCCAGCATGCTGGAGCGGGTCATGCGGGCGATGATGGCCATGGGGATGGTGGCCAGGGCTACGGCGGGGAGGATCATGTGCTTGGCGGCGTCGACAAAGGCCGTCCAGTTCCAGCGCAGCAGGCTGTCCAGGATGTACATGTGGGTGATGGGCTCCAGGGTGGAGCTGACCTCCAGCCGGCTGCCGATGGGCAGCCACTGCAGGGCGACGGCAAAGAGCATGATCTCCATCAGGCCCAGCCAGTAGATTGGCATGGACACGCCGATGAGCGAAGCGACCATACTGACGTTATCCAGGAGCGAGTTGCGCCGGGCGGCCGAGATGATGCCGGCGGGCAGTCCGACGGCAACCGCGATGGCCATCGAGATCAGGGCCAGTTCGGCCGTGGCCGGAAAGCGCTGTTTGAGTTCGTTGGCGATGGGGATGCGCCGGTGGATGGAGGTGCCCAGGTCCCCGCGCAGCAGCCGCCCCAGAAAGCGGACGTACTGGCTGTCGAAAAAGCCGTGGAAATCGCCCTCTTTGAGCGCTTCCCGGTCCAAAAAGAGGGGCCGGTTGAGGCCGAGTTGTTCGCGGATGCGCTCGACATTGTCCTGGGCGGCGTGCTCGCCCAACATGGCCACGGCTGGATCTCCGGGAATGAGCCGCAGCAGCAAAAAGATGACCAGGGTGACGCCCAGCAGGGTGGGGATCAGGGTGATCAGGCGGCGGACAATATATCGGCCCAAGAGTGCCTCCTTTGGCGAATCCAGGGGGGAGCAGACGAATGCTCTGCTCCCCCCTGGGTCAGGCTAGGCCGCCGGCCGATCCCTCTGGGGGACGGCTGCGCAGCCGGGCCTAAGAGCGCTGGCTGCATGCCGTCCTAGGGAGCGATGACCGTGTTCTCGTAATAGTCCGCACCGACCGGTTGGGGCACATAGCCGCTGATCTTGTTGGAAAAGAGCAGGGGGGTGTTGTTGTGCACGACCCAGAGACGCGCGGCGTCGTCGTGCAGGAGCTGCTCGACCTGCTTGTAGAGAG
>JAFGKG010000187.1 GCA_016928715.1 Chloroflexia bacterium | reverse complement strand
GGACCTCACTCAACTCGGCCTCCCGCCCGACGAACGAGGTCGTCTGCGCGGGCAAGTTGTTGGGCCGGTAGTCCAAGGTGCGCAGTGGGGGAAAGCTCTTCGGAAGGTCGGGGGCGATCACCTGGAAAAGGCGCTCGGGGCGGATCAGGTCGCGCAGGCGGCGATCCCCCATGTCGCGCAGGGCGATGCCCGCGGGCAACTGATCGCGGACCAGTTCCTGGGTAGCCAGGGAGAGCAGGATTTGGCCGCCGTGGCCGGCCGCCACAATGCGGCCCACCCGGTTCAGGACCGGACCGAAATAGTCGCCGCCCCGGGCATTGGCAATACCGGTGTGCAGCCCCATCCGCACCCGGATGGGCGTTTCTGCCCACCCTTCCGCGGACAACGCCCGTTGGCCGGCCAGCGCCGCCGCCAGGGCCGCGGGCGCGGTGGGAAAGGCCGCACAAAAGGCATCGCCGATGGTCTTGAAGACAAACCCACCGTGGGACTCGATGGCTTGCCGGAGGAGGGCGTCGTGGCGGGCCAGGGCAATGCGCATGGCCTCGGGATACTGCTCCCACAGCCGGGTGCTGCCCTCGATATCGGTAAAGAGAAAGGTCACCGTTCCGGTCGGCTGGCGGTCCATGGCGTTCTCCAGCCCGGTAAGCGTCACCATTGCGACGGGCTCGGACTGCATTATACCGCTCGGAGAACAGCGCGTCAAGAGCATGGCTGAGGTATAGAGGATTCCACCTATTCCTCGTACCGGGTCTGCCGAACCCACTCCGGGTTCACTACCGTGACGCCCTCCAGGCGCACCCCCGGATCAGGCACGTCCACCCGCGGGGGACGGTAGGCCATCAGGCCGAACATCAGACGAAACACGCGACGGGTCCAGGTGTCCGTAAAGCCCCCCTGCTTCAACACGGCCATCTCGCTGCCATCGAGCAGATGGCAAAAGCCACTCTTGTGCTAAACGTTGGACGTTGGAACGTTCCAATGTTCCAATGTCCAACGTTTGGTCATTTACGGGGACGGTAAGGGCAATTTCGCCCCTCCCCTACGGATTGGCATTCTCAAACACGCAGGGCAAAAAGGCGCAGCAGCAGCCGGCCCCCTGGAACGGCCGATTGGGCCCCTCCAGGAGATAGCCGACCGCGCTGACCGGCCCGTCCACGTGCCAGCTCTGGCCGGCCAGGCGGTAGCCCCCGCCCGAGGCGCTGCCCGCCTCGACCACGTACCAGTGCGGGTCGCCCTGCGCTTCGCCGGCCTGGGCCCAGGCCAATGCGCCCAGCAGCGTGCCGCAGAGCAGGACGAGCAGCACAAAAAGGCTCCAGTGCTTCATGGAGTCACCCCCTCAAGACTCGGCTGTCCCACCACCACGCGGTAGTCGAAAGCGCAGGTGGCCGGCCGGCCGTCCAGGGTCACCCCCGCGACGCTAAATCCGTCCGCGGTCTTGGCCGTTACGTAGAGCAGCACCGGCTCCTGGCTCAACGGCGTCATAAAGACCTGGTAGTCGCCCTCGCCGGCAAAATCGGGCTCCAAGGCCACGTAAGCCTGGCCCTCGACCAGGCCAACCGAGCCCAAGGTCTCGATCCGATCGGCAGCGAGCATGGGGCTGATAGAACCGGCGTAGCGGACGTTGCCGCCCTCGTCTACCGTAAATACGTCGTTGCCGCCCGAAGCTTTGACTCGGAGAACATTGTCGCTGCCACTGTTGTTATCCAACTTGAGGATGATATCCCCGTTGGACGAGAGGTAGAGCTCGCTGTCGGCATTCTCGGCGGCGTTGATGCGGCCCACCTGTCCACCCAGAGCGATGTCAAAGTGGTCCTGGCCGCTGGTAAAGTAGCCGCCGGATTGGTTGGTGCTGGTACCATAGACGCCGTGATTGTCTACGCTCTGGCCCCAGACACCGACGCCGCTGCCGCCGCTCACGCCCATCACGCCGATTAGGACGTCGTGAGAGGCATAGACGGAGGACAACAGGCTGATCAGGGAGACGCTGGCCGCGCCCCCCTCCAACGTCAACGTCAGGCCGGGACCGGTGCTGGTCCAGCTCTCGCCCCAGTGATCGTGGGGACAGGGCGCGCCGGCCTGGATGCTGGCGTCCGGCGTCGCATCGGCCCGGATCTGCTGCCGGGGGCTCAGGGCGGTAAAAGCGTCCTCCCCGGACCCGCGCACGGACACCTCCAACCAGCGCTCACCCTGGGCCAACAGTTCGGCCGGGATGGGCTGCACCGCGCCCAACGAGACGACAAAGCTCCCGCCCGAGACCGCCACCCCTTCCCGCGTCTCCGACCAGAGGCGGTTGCCCCCATCCAGGTCGTCATAGAGGGCAAAGGTAAAATCGTAGCTTCCGTCAACTGCATGGCCGGCCTCGTCCGTCAGCCGGCCCGGGTAGGGAATGGTCACCGTCTCGGGATCGGGGGCCTGGGACGAGGGGCGGGCCCAGGCCACGCCGGAAAATTGCAGTACAAGCACTCCGATCAGGACGACCACCGTCGTCACCAGTCCGATCCACCAAAATCGCTTGTTCATGTCTCCTCCTTACAGGTTTCAAGGCAATGAGAGCAGATCTTAACAGATCAAGTGAAATCCGCATCACCTCCTTTCTCTGGATACGTACCTGGTCGGCCTGGGTGACCGGCCTACATATTATCCAGTATCTCACAAAGCCGGCCGAATTGCAAGACTTTTGGATGACGATTTTACCCGGCAGGCAAAAAAGCCCGGGGGAACCCCGGCCCCAGGTGCGGTGTTCTATAGGTAAAGGCACCCACGAGCACACCCAGGAGTTTGGTATGAAACGCTCCCTTGCCATCACCACGCTCGCCCTCATCCTGGCCGGCTGCAGCGCCAGCGGGCTGACGCCGGCCCCGGAAAGCACCCGCCCCATCGTCCCCACCGCCCGCCCCACACCTACCCCCGTCACCGGCCAACCGGCGGTCCTCTCGCCGAGCGAGCTGAAATACCGCCTCATCGACGAGTTCGGACCGGTGGGCGCGGCCGGCGGCATTCACTACTGCGATCCGGATGCCTGGCCGGTCGCCGCCGACGAGGAAACCATCACGCAGCGGGCCCAAGAGCGCTTTGCGCAGATCCAGGCGGACGAGGAGACCTTTGCGGCCATCCAGCAGCGCCTGAACCTACCGCCGCAGGAACCCTACACAGACGAGCAGAAATGGGACGTCTATCACGAGTACAAAGCGCTGTCCGCCGTCCAGATCGAGGCCCACGACGGGTCCTACCACTTTGAACTGGGCGTATACCAGGACGAGAACGAGGGGCCAGGGGGCGGGGCGGGTTTTGCCCTGAGCGGGAGCATCGACCAGCAGGGGCAGATCACGGTGGAGAAAAAAGAAGTCAGCCGCTTTAGCTGTCCGCGCTGCCTGTCCGGGGACACCCGTATCGACATGCCCGGCGGCCCGGTGCCGGTGCGCGAACTGCGGCCGGGCACACTCGTCTGGACGCTGGACAGGGAGGGACGGCGCCGACCGGCACCCATCCTGGAGGTGTCCCGCATCCCACCGCCGACGGGCGCACCCTGGGCGAGCTGACCGCAGGGGATCGCCTGGATGGGTCGGTAGTCGTCTCCACGCAGCGCGTTCCCTACGAGGGAGCCTACACCTACGACCTGAGGCCGGCCGGGGGGACGGGGTGCTATTGGGCGGAGGGGGTGCTGCTGGAAAGTACGCTCCGCTCCCCCCCTAGTCCGGCTCGTGGCCCGGATGGATGACGAGTTGGTCCAGGTCGCGCACCGTCACAAAGGGCACGTAGCCCTGGGAGAGGGATTGGGCATAGGCAGCGTCAACGTGGGCCGGCGTCGTAGCATAGTCCACGGTCAGGACCAACTTGCCGGCGTCGCGGAATACGTCCAGGTAGCCCTCCAGTTCCAGGGTCACCGTCGGCGGGGTGGCGACGTCGTCCTCCTCGTAGCCGTAGTAAATGTCCTCCTGGCCGATCCCGTCGATGGAGCCCAGGTAGGCGGGGAACTCGGAGCCCAGCTCGGCCGCGTTCTGGGGAAAGAGATAAAATTCGGGATCGCGGGAATGGGCATAGGCGCCGATGGCGGCCACGAAATCAACCATATCCTGGGCCGCGCTGGGCCGGGTCGCGGAATAGTACTCGTAAGCGTCAATGAGGTCCAGGTAGGCCCCGTCAAAACCGGCGTCGAGCAGGCGGTCGGTGTAACTGAATAGGATGGACTGCCAGCCGGCGTCCCAGTAGTGGACCTTGTAGTTACCGGCCCAGTCGGGGTTTTCCACGTCCAGCCAGGCGGGATTCCCCGGCACCCAGCCATCCTGCCAGTAGAAACGATAGTCCTCGGCCTCGCCGATGCTCATGTAGGCCAGGACAATTTTCTCCCCGCCGGGGCTGTCCTTGAGGCCGGCGATCTCGGCCGCGCTGAACTCGCCGGCCTCGTCCCCATCGGCGGAATAGTCCATCACCACCAGGTCGTAGGCCGTGGCGCCGATGGCGGCCAGGTCCAGGTTCTGCAGTTGGTAGAGGAAATCGTTCACCTCGCCCAGGGAGGGCGGAGCGGCCTCGACCAGACCCTTGGTGGCCAGGGGCAGGTGGGTCGAGGTCAGCGGGGGCGTGCCACCGCCCAACTCGTAGGCACCCCGGTCGCAGACGGCGCTGCCGTCGCCGTCGCCATCCGTCGGCCGGCTATGGCGGAGAATGTCCAGCGCCGGACAAAGGGCCGCATCCGCACTGTCCACCGCCGGGCTCTCCGGGCGCGGCACCATGCCGTATCTACTCCCGGAGAGAGGCCCCTCCAACAGGGGGTCCTGGCAGATATCCTGCGGGCCCGAGTTGACAAACTGCCCGTCCACCCCGCAGGTGACGTTCTTGGCCTGGTAGATCACGTTATGGTCGGAATCCATTTCCAGGTCGGCGCAGTTCTCCTGGTAAAAGAGAAAGGTGATATCGCCGGGGTCGAAATAGTCCTTGTCGCCGTAAAAGATGCTGTTGCGCACGGCCAGCGTCTCGCCGCCCGAGCAGCCATAACCCTCCCGGGAGCCACCGCTGACCAGGCCGTCGCCCTGGCCGTAAAAGGTGCTGTGGACGATCGAGACCTGCTCGCCCCCGGTATAGACGACCTCCAGGGTGTTGCCCAAGGCGCGGCAGGGGTCGACGTCGTAGGTAAAGGGCTGGCCGTCGAAAAAGGCGCAGTTGCCCACCAACAGGCTGTTGGTGATCACGGACTGGCCGGTGACCTTGACCTGGTTGCCGGCGTTGCCCTCGGCGTGGACGCGGTCGAGCCGGATCGTGCCGCCCTCGCTGTGGTAGAGCAGGTCCAGGCCGTCGGAGGTATTGTGCAGAAAGGACGAGTCCTCAATGATCCAGTGGCCGCCGGTCGCGGCGGTGCCGACACCGTCGCCATAGCCGCCGGCCGTCTGGCCCCAGCAGCCGGTGGGCTCCTCTCCCGGATAGGTCTCGCCGCAGCCGTTCCATTCGACCACCCAGCGGCGAAAGACCAGCGTCCCCGAATTGGAACTGCCGCCCTCCCACAGGTCGCCGTCCCAGCCTACCCCGCCGTTGCCGGCGATGCGCACGTCCTCGACGGTCCAATCGCTGAGCCGGCCGGCGTGGATACCGCCCCAGGCCAGCCCATGGACGTTCAGGTCGTGCAGATAGGCGTTGGACGAGTCCTCGGCGTGGATACCGATGGGTGCCCAGGGGCCAAAGGGCGGCGTATCGCGCCGACAGGCCAGCCCGCCAGTGTGACCCTCCACGCAGTCGGAGTGATCGGTGATTTCCAGGCAGGCCACCTCGACGTTGCTGGAACCGCTCAGGTCGATGATCTGCCATGGACGCTCGCTCCCCCACAGCTCGGGCGGGTTGGGGCAGCCGCTGTCCCAGCCGGCCCCCAGGAGGCGGGTGGGGTGGACCGGGTCGGGGCCGGCCGGCAGCGGCGGCATGTGGCAGTCATAGGCGCCATCCTGATAGCAGTTGTCGTCGCCGTCGGCGCCATAGCCCATCATGTAGCTGCCGCTGCCGATGATCAGGGTGTCGCCGCCCTGAATGAGGGGCGTTCCATCGGGCGGCAGTGCGCGGAAGGGGTGGTCCCAAGCGCAGGGCTGGCCACTGCCGCTGCCGGGATAGGGCGCATCGACCAGGCCGGTGCATTGTTCGGCCGAGCCGCCGTCCGTCCGAATATAGTAGATGGCGTCCTGGGCCGGACCGGCCGGTCTGGGGGCAGGAGGAGTCGACGGGGCAGCCGTCTCCTCCACCGCGCCCCCCATACAAGCGCCGCAAGCCAACAGGAGCAATGATAAACACAAAACAAGCGTGCGGGATACACGAGCACAGTTTCGCATGGGAGAATCCTCCTTGCTAACCAAAACCCAAGGGGCACAGAGTTGCAAGAGAAGGGCTCGGATTCTAAGCGAAGCGAAGGAAATCGACTAGCGTTCCAGGCGATTCCTCGCCTCGCTTCAGGCGCTGCGCGCCCTTTGATCGCTACCCAGAAACTTGAGGTTTCTGTCCTATAGCATACCGCCGGGCCAGCGAAGCTGGCATACGGTTTGAGTTACTCGGAATGACGGCTTGATGTCTCTCTGCGGCGAACTCCAGGGAGTGGAAGCTGGCATACGGTTTGCGTTACTCGGAATGACGGTGGGAGCTCGTCTTGGGTAAACACCACCTGGGCAATCTGTGTCCTGCTCCGTGCAATCCGTGACAAAATCCCTGTTGTGCCTAGCGCGGCGACAGGGCCGCGAGCCCAGCGGTCTGGCCAAGCAGCGTGACCTGGGATTTATTCAGGATAATGGTTTCCGCCTTGACCACGACCCGAGGATACAGCACAAAGGTCGCCTGGGCGTGGGTAATGGGGATATAGTCCTCTGAACGCGTCGTCAACACGCGGCGGATATCCAATCGCTCCGTCATGTGGATCATGCCAGAGAGTTCAAAATTGGGCACAAATACGACAATCTCGTAGGCTTGGCGCGCCGCCCGACGGTATATACTCTTGTGGGTCAGGTCGCGCTGGGCGACAGGCACGGCAAAGAGCAGGGATTCTTTGTGCACCATGGCCAGGGGAATTTGCGCGGGACTGCCTTTGCCAATCTCGAGCAGGCGGGTGACCTTGACCTCTCTCAGCATCAAGCCGGATTCGGTATTGTTGTTGAGAATATCGGACAGGCGATCCCCGGCCGTCTCGACCTGGCCCTGCAGCACATGTTCGCTGGTATAGAGTTCAACCTCAATGGACATGGCCCACCTCCCTACAAAGCAAGCTACAAACAGAACTATCATACCACAGTCGTCCTGCGATTGCAACATGCTTGCAGAGAGAGGAAAGCTGTGTTATGATGCAAGGAGCAGTTGCCCTGCTGTTCAACAGTCTCCACCAAACAAAGTCGAGCGTGTTTTGGCGACCACCTGAATGAGGACTTGGCGATAGCGGCGGAGGAAGCCATGCCAGATCAAACGGAGGATGAAGGCCTTTCCCGTTTCGCCCACGCTTTCGGTTCCCCACTGACAGCAATCCAGGGGGCCGTGCGTATGCTGCTCTACTTGAGACAAGAGTCCTCAGCGGATGAGCGGCAACTGCTCGAGATCATTGAGCGCAACTGCCGCCGCCTGACCATCACAGTGGACCGTCTGCTAGAGGCCACCCAGATCCAACACGACATCGTCCGCATCCGCCTCCCCCTGGACCGCCTACCGGACAAGGCCTTGCAGATCGCTCCACCCCAAATACCCGAACCTGGCCCTGGCCCGGAAAAGCTGGAGCTGCCGGCGGGCAAGCCCCTCATCCTGGTGGTGGACGACGACCCCCTGGCCAGGGAGACCCTGACCGATCCTCTGCGCCAGGCCGGCTACGCTGTGTTGACCGCCCCAGACGGCACCGCAGCGATTGACCTGGCCCGGCAATACCGGCCTCAATTGGTCACACTGGACCTGTCCATGCCGGGGGTGGACGGCCGGCGACTACTGCCGGTCTTTAAGGAGGACCCCGACCTCAAAGACATCCCCGTGCTGATCGTCTCCTCCAACATCAGCGGCGGCCACACCCACATTCCTGGGGCGATCAGTGCGCTGCCCAAGCCAATTCACCGCGACATTTTCATCCGCACCATAGAGGATATTCTTCAGACAACGGAGGATGGCAAACCCGAACGCGGCAAGCTCCTGCTGGTCGACGACGAGGACGATATCCGCCGGCCCTTGGCCCTTGAACTGACCCAACGCGGCTACGCCGTCTTTGAGTTGGGAGAGGGCAGCGCCACCGAAGAAGCGGCCCGCTATTGGGAACCGGACCTGATCCTGCTGGACCTGCGCATGCCCGATGCCTATGGCATGGACGTCCTGAAACAGCTCAAGAAGGACTGGCGTACCAATCGTATTCCGGTCATTTTGGTCTCGGTGGAAAATCGCCCGGACGAAAAGGCACGCGGTCTGCAACTGGGGGCCGATGATTATGTGACCAAGCCCTTCTCCATCGTAGAGTTGATCGCCCGCATTGAAGCAGCCCTGCGGCGCAGGGAAATCGAGTTCTCCATCAGTCCCAGCACCCGGCTGCCGGGCAATGTGACCATTGAACAGGTACTCCGCGAGCAAATTATATCGGGTAAACCCTTTGCCGTCTGCTACACCGATCTGGACAATTTCAAGGCCTACAATGACACCTATGGTTTCCTCAAGGGTGACGCCATCATCCACCAGACTGCCCGCATGCTACAGGAGGCCGTGCGCCAACAGGGCAACCTGGAGGATTTTATCGGCCACATCGGCGGGGACGACTTTGTCATCATTAGCACCCCAGAGCGCATGCAGAACATTTGTGAGCAAGTCACCCAAGAGTTTGACCGGGTGATCCCCCTGTATTACGATACCGAGGCCCGTCGGCGAGGCTACATCGAAGAGCTGGATCGACAGGGCCGCCCGGCCCAATTCCCCTTGATGACGATCACCATGGTCATTATCAGCAACCAGCAACGCCGCATCGAACACCCGGGACAGATTTCGGACATTGCCGCTGAACTCAAGAAAAAAGCCAAGGCACTCAACGGCAGCACCATATTGTGGGACCAACGCAAGAAATAGCCCCCTACTCCCACAGCATAATCGCGATCCTCGCTTCCCGGCGCGTTACAAGCAAAGGCCATGCCGTTGGCCAAAGGAGTACGACGGATGGGCGAAGAAACCAACCAGAACCTCTACACCGCCTTTGTGGGTGAGGCCAAGGCCTATTTTCGTCTCATGGCTTATGCCCAAAAGGCCGCCGCAGAAGAACTGCCCCAGATCGCGCGCCTCTTTCGCGCCGTCGCCGCAGCGGAGGCCGTCCACGCCCGCCGCAGCCTGGAGTTGCTGGGCGAGGTAGTGGTCAAGGACTCGGAAACAAACCTGCAGGCCTCTTTCGAGCGGGAAGAAAAAGCCGCCGGCCTCTATTACCCCAAGTTCATCCGGCAGGCGGAGGAGGAGGGCGAACGCCGGGCGGCCATCTCGTTCAGCCACTCCCGGGACGTGGACGAGCAGCACGCCGGCCTCTACAAACGGGCGCTGGATCACCTGATTACGGACACGACGAACGTGTACCACGTCTGCCAGACTTGCGGCTACGTGGCCGAAGGGGAGCCGCCGGACGAGTGTCCCATTTGTGGGGTGGGCCGGGAGCATTTCCAGGCCGTGGACTGAGGGCAAAAGCCTGGGGGGCGGCCGGTCAGCCGCCCCCCATCTGGCGGGGAGAGTGGGATTCGAACCCACGGAGGAGTGATTCGCACCCCTCAGTCACTTAGCAGGCGACCCCATTCGACCACTCTGGCATCTCCCCAAAGGTCGGACGATTTTTGGCGGAGAGGGTGGGATTCGAACCCACGGAGCTTGCGCTCACAGCTTTTCAAGAGCTGCACCATCGGCCACTCGGACACCTCTCCAGACCCATTTTTGCGTGAGTTAGCCACCTGGCAGGCTCATTATAGAATAGAGGGTTGAAATTGTCAAGCAGAAATAGACCCTTCATCAGACAAATGGTTCGTCCTGGCGATAGAGGCGTTTGCTCAAGGTGCGGTAGAAATAGTCCCGACCCTGCAGGCGGGCAAAGTAACAAACGGTCTGGCTGCGTACCACCCGCACCACGTCGCCCGTCCGCAGGTCGCAGAGAGGCCGGCCATCGCAGTTGACGCCGGCGGAAAAACCGCGCACCACCACCAATTCGACCGGCAGATCCTCCGCCAGGACCAGCGGCGGCAGTAAGCAGAGGTGAGAGGCAACGGGCAACAGCAGCAGGTCCCTGCTGCCGGGAGAGAGGATGGGCCCGCCGGCTGAGAGCGCATAGGCAGTCGAACCGGTCGCCGTCGCCACAATGACCGCATCGGCGACGTAAGTGGTCAGGTAGGCCCCGTTGACCCGCGCCGCCACCTGCAGGGTCGTCGCCCCCCGATCGCGGCCCAGAACCACCTCGTTCAAAGCCAGACAATGGCCCAAGGGCTGTTCGTCCCGCAGGACCACCCCCTCCAACAGCGCGCGTTCCTCCAACCAATAATCGCCGGCCAGAAAGGAGGGCAGTTGTTTGAGCACGTCCTCGGGGACCAATTCGGCCATAAAGCTGAGCCGGCCCAGGCCCACACAGACCAGGGGGATGCCCAACGGCGCCGCCAGGCGGGCGCCTCGCAGGGCGGTACCATCGCCCCCCAGGGTAAAGAGCAGATCGCAGGAGGCGATGGTCTCGGTCTCATCAACGCGTCCGCGCCAGGTCTCGATGCCCAGCCGGCGCAGCCAGGCCTCCAATTCCAGGGCAAGCTGCAGCGCTTCCTCAATCCCGCGGGCATAGAACAGACCGATACGGCGGACCTGCCGGGGGACCGGCGGTTTGGGGATGGGAATTTCAGCAGTCATGGGCACCTCGCGCTGCTCAACAACCAGGAACGGGGTGGTAAAGGCTACGCAGAAATTGTACACCAAAGTGGGTGACGGGTCAAGCCAAACCGTTGCCTGGGCGCGCGCCATTGCCTCGGATGCCGGCTTGTAGTATAATCTATCTAGTCGGACCACCAGGTTGTACCACTGCCCGACCCGCACCGGAGATATCCATGGCTCACATCCTGATCCTGAATGGAAATGACCGGGACAACCACAGCGCCTTTGACAGTTACCTGCGGCGGCTGGGCGAACTGCTGGTGTCCAGCATGCACCGCGTGACCCTCATGGCCCTGCGCGAGATGGACATTCTCCCCTGCCAGGCCTGCCGGAGCTGCTGGGTCAAGACACCGGGCGAGTGCGTCCTGGAGGATGACATGCGCTACGTCGGCCAGACCTATATCCAGGCCGACTTTGTGCTCCTGGCCTCCCCCGTTCACATGGGCTTTAGCAGCGCCCTGCTCCAAACGGCCATCGACCGGCTTCGCCCCCTGCTGCACCCCTACACTGAGGTGGATCGGGGGCAGGTCCACTATATGGCTCGCTATACCTCCTACCCTCCCCTCGGACTAGTGTTGGGAAAAAGGGCCGAGTGCGACGAGCACGATCTGGGGATCATCCAGGATCTCTATCAGCAGATCGCCCTGAGTCTGAAAACTCGTTTGTCCTTTGTTCGGCTCACCCAGGAACCCGTCGAGGAGGTCGTCCGTGCGTTTGACCGTCTTTAATGGCTCCCCCCGCGGCCGGCAGGGGGACACCCAAATGCTGCTGGAGACCTGGCTCGATGGCTATATGGACCAGCGGGGCAATGTGTACGAGATCCTGTACCTGCAGCAACGGGAGCGGATGGCTCAATTCCAGCAGGCCTTTGCCCAGACTGAATACGCCCTGCTGGCCTTTCCTCTCTCCATGGAAAGCATGCCCGGATTGGTCAAGGCCTTTATCGAGACGCTGCTGCCCCTGCGCGGCTGGAAAGAGAACCCCGCCCTGGGCTTTATAGTGCATTTCGGCCTGCCCGAGGCCCTCCACGCCCGCCCGCTGGAAAAATACCTGCGCAAACTGAGCGCCCATCTGGGCTGCCGCTACCTGGGCACCGTGATCCGGGGGGGCATCCAGGAACTCGACCGCCTCCCGAAACAAGCCCTGCACCAGCAATTGCGGCCCTTTCGCCAATTGGGCGCATCCTTCGGCCAGAGCGGCCAGCTCGACCCCGACCTGCTGCAGCAACTGGCCCACCCGGAGCGCCTCCCCAGCTATCGCCTGTTGGCCTACAGGCTGATCCAGTCCCTCTGGCCCCGCAACAGGCGCACCCACTCCTACTGGGATCCCCTACTGCGGGAGAACGGCGCCTTCGCCGACCGCTTTGAGCGTCCATACGAGTAGAGGAACAAGAACCATGACGGAACGAGAACAGATCGAGCAGACTATTGCCCTATTAGAGGGGCAACGCGCCGACCTGGGTGACGCCGTCGTCGATGCCGTCCTGGCTCCGCTGCGGGAAAAACTGGCCGCACTGCAAAAAGTCAGCCCGGCCAAAGCAGCCTTTCGCGGCGAGCGCCGGCAGGTGACGGTCCTCTTTGCCGACATCGCCGGCTTTACCCAACTCTCCGAAACTATGGACCCCGAGACCATCCGCGACCTGATCAACGACTGCTTTAGCTTCCTGGTGCCGGTAATTGAAAAATACGGGGGGACCGTGGATAAATTTTTGGGCGACGGTGTCATGGTCCTCTTTGGCGCGCCGGTCGCCCACGAGAACGATCCAGAACGGGCCCTGCACGCTGCACTGGACATGAAAGAGGCCCTGTCCGCCTTTAACGCCGAACGCCAGCTCGATCTGGCCCTGCACTTTGGGGTGAACACCGGCATGGTCGTCGCCGGGAGCCTGGGAACACACGAACGACAGGAATACTCGGTCATTGGCGATGCGGTCAATATCGCCTCACGGCTGGAGGAGGTCTCGCCGCGAGGCCAGATCCTCGTCGGGCCGGATACCTATCGGCTGACGGCGCCACTCTTTGATTTCAGCGAACTGGAGCCCATTCCGGTCAAGGGCAAGGCCGAGGTCATGCCGGTCTACCGGCTGGAGAGGGCCAAGCCAGCCCAGGGCAAGATGCGGGGCATCGCCGGCCTGAGCGCGCCCCTGGTGGGCCGCGCTGCGCCGCTGGCCGCCCTGCGGGCCGGCCTGGAGGGCCTGCGATCGGGACCGGGCGCCATCGTGACCCTGGTCGGCGAGGCCGGCCTGGGTAAATCGCGCCTGGTCGCCGAGGTCCGCAAACAAACCCCCGGCCCGCTGACCTGGGTGGAGAGCCGCTGCCTCTCTTACGGCAGCAGCATCGCCTACCTGCCCTGGATCGACGCCCTGCGCGGCGTGGCCGGCGTGACCCCGGACGCCCCCGCCCCCACCGTCCGAAAAGCACTGCGCGAGATGCTGCAGGACCTCTGCCCCGAATGCCTGGAGCAGGTCTACCCCTACCTGGCCCGGCTGATCGCCGCGCTGCCGGCTGGGGAAAGCCAGCGTGAAACGGGAATGGACGGCGAGACCCTCCGCTCCGCTACCTTTCGCGCCGTGGAGCTGCTGCTGAATCGCCTGGCGCGCCGGTCCCCCCTGGTCCTGGTCTGCGAGGACCTGCACTGGGCCGATCCCACCTCGCTGGCACTACTGGAACACCTGCTGCCCCTGACCGCAGAGGTCCCCCTGCTGCTGCTGGCCGTCCTGCGGCCGGAACAGGATCACGGCTGCTGGCAATTGCGCCAGACCGCGGCCCAACGCTATCCGGAACTCCACCGCGACCTCTGGCTCGACCCGCTCTCCCCCTCCGACAGCCAGGCCCTGGTCGGCCACCTCCTGCGCGTGGAGGACCTGCCGCCGGCGCTGCGGGAGCGCATCCTGCGGCACGCCGAGGGCAACCCTTTTTATGTAGAGGAATTGATCCGCTCCCTGATGGACTGCGGGGCCATCGCCATGGACGAGGCCAGCGGGCGCTGGCGGGCTACCCGCAGCGTGGAGGAGATCACCCTGCCCGACACCCTGCACGGCGTCCTGATGGCCCGCATCGACCGCCTGCGTCAAGAGACCCGGCACATCCTGCAGTTGGCCGCCGTGATCGGGCGCACCTTCCTCTACCGCGTCCTGGCCGAGATCGCCCACGAAGAACAGGCCCTGGACGAACACCTCCAGGCCCTGGTGCAGGAGCAGATGATCCGCGAACAGGCCCGCGATCCCGAATTGGAGTACATATTCAAGCACCAACTGACCCAGGAAGCCGCCTACGACACCCTGCTGAAACAAGATCGGCGGATCTTTCACCGCCAGGTGGCCGAAGCCCTGGAGCGCCTCTTTCCGGAACGTAGCGACGCACTGATCGGACTGCTGGCCCACCACTGGGACCGCGCCGGGGAGCCCGATCAGGCCCGGCCCTATCTCCGCCGGGCCGGCGACCTGGCCGCCAGGCAGTTCGCCAACAGCGAGGCCCTGCAGTACTACCAGCGCGCCCTGGAGTTGCTGACCGAGGACGCGCCGGCCCAGCGCTTTGACCTGCTGTTGGCCCGGAACCTGGTCTATGACGTCCTGGGGCAGCGCGAGCAGCAGGGCCAGGACCTGGAGACGATGGCCGCCCTGGCCGAGGAACTGGACGACGACCGCCGCCGGGGCACCACGGCCTGGCACCACGCCAACTATTTGTGGGCGCTGGGCGATTTCGAGGCCGCCGTGAGCGAGGCCCAGTCGGCCATCCGGCTGGCGCGGGCAACCGGGGATCCAGGCATCCAGGCCTGGGGCTATTTCGTCTGGGGGCGGGTGTGCATGTACCAGGGCCGCTACGGCGAGGCCGCCGAGCCGCTTCTACAGGGGCTGGAACTGGCCCGCGAGGCGGAAAACCGCCTGCTGGAAAGCTGGATCCTGCGCAATATCGGCAACGTCTACTCCTATCAATGGGACCAACAGATGGCCCAATACTACGTCGAGCAGGCCCTGCAGATCCACCGCGAGCTCGGCGACCGCGGCGGGGAAGCGGCCGCGCTCAACACGCTGGGCCTGATCTGCCGCAATCTGGGCGACCTTGATGGATACCGCGACTATATGGAACAGGCCCTGCAGATTGCCGACGAAACGGGCATTGCCTTTACCCAGGGCATGGTACAGTTGAACCTGGGCATACTGTATAGCGACGGCGGGGACCAGGTACGGGCGCGGGAGCTTTACCAAGGGGGATTGGCGGCCTGGCGCCGGGCGGGGAACCGGGCAGGCGAGGGCTATATCCTGCGCTACACCGGCTGGACCTACTATGACGAAGAACAGTTGGACCAGGCCAAATCCTACTTCGAACAGGCCCTGCAGATCGCCCAAGAGATCGATCATCTCCAGAGCACCGCGGATGCGCTCATGGCGCTGGGACGACTTGCTCTACACGAGGGGAATTTCTCCGCTGCCCAGCACCGCCTCAAAGAGGCGCTGGCTTTGTATCGGCAGTTGAGCCTCGGCATGGAGAGTGGGGCCACGGCCCTGATGTGCCTGGGGAAACTATTCCAGCGCCTGGGGGCATTCGATCGGGCCGAGGCGTACTATCAGCAAGCCCTCGAGTTAACCCGCAGATCCAGTCCCACCGAACACTTTCCGGTTCTGTTGTCGCTGGGCTCGCTGGCCCACCAGCGCGGCCAGGACCGCCTGGCCCTGGAGGCATACCTGCGGCCGGCCCAGGACCTCGCCGAGCGGGTCGGCCTCACCCCCATGCTCGCGGCCGCCTGTCTCGGCATAGGCCATGCCCTGTCCGGGGTGGGCGAACTGGAGGAGGCCGAGGCAGCCTACAAAAAAGCCCTGGAAATCCTGCGGCCGCTCGGCCGGCGCGGCGGGCTGCTGGCACCCCTGGCCGGCCTGGCCCGGCTGGCCCTGCAGCGCGGCGAGCCGGCCCCCGTCGAAGAGATGCTAGAGATCCTGGACCAACACGGACTGGCCGGCGTCGACCAGCCTATGCGCATCTACCTCACCTGTTACCAGGCCCTGCGGGCCGGCGGCGATCCCCGCGCCGCCGAGATCCTCGCCCGCGCCCAGGCCATCCTCCAGGAACGGGCCGCGGCCATCGAGGACCCCGCCCTGCGGCACTCCTACCTGGAGGAGGTCGACTTTCACCGGGAAATCCTGGAGCTTTTCCGCGCCGCCTCCAAACCCAACTGAAAGGCGGCCAGGTTGGACTCCCTGGCCCGGGCCGGCACCGTCGCCAGCAGCGCCTCCCGCACG
>JAFGKG010000186.1 GCA_016928715.1 Chloroflexia bacterium | reverse complement strand
GATCTAGAGATAGTCTACACCATACCACCAAAAAATGCAAGCTCTAATTATGCAGTTGTTAAAGTCCGGTCAAAGGTCCTGTTAAGGCTGTTCTAAATCTCAGAAAGGAGCATCTTGGAAAAACAGAACGCGGCTTTCTCGATGCGCTCCTCGACTACTGGCGCGAAGTAAACAACTTGATTCAGCGTCAAGAGCACGGTGCACAAAAAGAGGGCGCCCTATTGCTTTGGAAGGATGGTCGACGCGTAGTTTTTCAGACGGCGATTATAATGGTCGAAGTCGCTAGCAGTCTTGATCTTATGCCCTAGTGGGATCTGTAGGCCCGGGCCTCATCCTCCCCTTACTATCTCATACATCGGCACGGGCATCCTGTGTCTGTCAATCGATTCGTGGTAGCCACGGTCGATGGCCTAGATAAGCTCGCTCTGCAAGACCTGCCTGTTTGCTCCTTGCCCCTCCCCCCCAAGCTGATATATAATAATGGTGTGGACAAAATCAATCAATTGAGAGGAGCCAGTTATGGCTACCAATCATCCTCTAAAAGAGTATTTGTCTCGAATCATTCGTCAAACGCAACAACTCAGCGCCGTGGATCGCTTCTCGGCCCAGGGTTGAACGTGGCTCAAGCGATGATCGGCTTCCGAGAGGATGTGGCTCAACCAAATCTCGGCTACCGTTCCCAGCCCCAGGCCCTGCCAATTGCCGTGCGTCGGAAAATGGGCGTCCAGCATGGGTCGCACCGCCATGCGCTCCTGGTGGGCCAGCAACAAAGGTGTGTCGTCAACTCTTTCGCAGATTATGGCAAGATCTTTCATAGTACCATGATCTTACCTCAATTCTCGAAACTTGTCCAAATTTGAGCGAACCGGATGTATGCTGTAAACGCTCGCCAAATACAACCTGACGCCCCAGGGCGATGGATAAAACTTTTGATCCGGTTGACTTTTTCGTCCACTTGTCGTACAGTAGGGGGCGATTGTGGAGCAGGACTCTACCATGGTCGAGATCATCTGTGAGTTTATCGTCAAGGAGGAGGCGCGGGGCCGGATCGAGTTGGCCTACGGCCCGGGCGGCGACTGGAGCAGGCTGTTCGACCGCTGTCCGGGCTTTCGGGGCATCACCGTACTGCGCGACGCCAAGAACCCGCGGCACTATCTGACCATCGAACTCTGGCTGGACGGCACCCAGCGCGAGCAGTCCCTGGCCGAAAACGCTGCCGAGTACGCCGCCCTGGAGGCCGGCCTGGAGGAGTGGGCCGAGTCCAGGACGGAGATAGGGACGTTCAGCGTGCGGGCCGAGGCGACGGTGCGTCCGCGGGGAAAAACTAGACGGAGCCAGTCGCCATAGCAAAGAGGGTTCTTGTGGGGAAAAAAGCTGCAGCCACAAGCATAGTCGCCGCCGGGGATCTCGTCGTGCTGAGGGACCACCGGCCCAGCGATGCGGATCACTTTATTCGCTGGCGGGGCCAGGGAGAGTGGAGAGAATACGACGCCCCCTGGGAACAGACCTTCAGCCCCAGGACGGCGGAAGAGATCGCGGAGGTAAAGGAGCGCTTTCGGGAACGATGCGAACAAGAACGACCGGTGCCGCGCACCGGGGCGGTCATTACGACCCCGGAAGATAAACCGTTGGGCTGGGTCAACCGCTACGCGAACGAGCGCTTTCCGGATACCTGGTACGTCGGCATCGATATCTGTGAGGACGACCACCTGAACCAGGGCCTCGGCACCCAGGTCCTGCAATTGTGGGTCGACTATTTGTTCGGCAACTCGGAAATCCACCGCATCGCCCTGGACACCTGGTCCTTCAACCCCAGAATGATGCGCGTGGCCGAGAAACTGGGCTTTGTCTACAAGGGCGCCCAACGGGAACTCATCGAGTGGCAGGGGCAGCGCCTCGATTTCGTGCATTATGGAATGCTTCGGCGGGAGTGGGAGTAGGGGATCTAGACCTCTGCTCAGACTTGGATCTCCACCCGCATCCGCTCCATCACCTCCTCCATCGCCCGCAGGCAGCGCCGGCCGGCCCCCGGGTCCACCCGCAGCAGCAGGTACAGGTGCAGTTCCATGGCCTCCAAAACGAGGGCCCGAGGGCCGGCCGTTTTACGGCGCTGCTCGACTTTGGTCCTGTCTTTACGGGCACGGCCCACTGGCTCCAGGTCGCGGTGCGCTGCCCGGGCGACGGCGCCTATATCACGCTGCCCCGCCAGCCGCTCACGGCGGCGCCCTACGCCCTCTACAGCCTGGCCGCGCCCTGGGACGGGCTGGCCGGCGTGCCGGCCGGCTTTGCCGACGGGGTGGATGACGTCGACGACGCCGACCCGGCCAACGAACTCAATGCCGGCCTGCCCCTCAGCGGCACCGCCTGCTGCTCAATGACGCCGGGGGCACGCTCGCGGCCGAACTAGGCGGCCTGGTGGACGACGCCGACGCCGACCCCAGCAACGAACTGGAAATGCCCATCGCCTGCGCCAACGGCCAGATCGCCGAGTGGAATGGGGCCCTCTGGATCTGTGGGGACGACGACAATACGACCTATACCGCGGGAGCAGGCCTGCTGCTAACTGGGACCCGACTCGCGGTCGACTTTACTCAAGTCGCCTTTTTCACCCAAAGCCACAGCCTGACCAGCACAGCCCGGCTCAAATACTTTCAGCAGGAGTTTGCCCTGACCCCTTCATTCGCCTATGACTGGGAGTTTTTCACCATAGACGACGACCACTACCTGGCCGTGGCAAATCATTTCAGCGAAAGCTCCTACAACACCGATTCCATGATCTATCGTTGGGATGGCACAGACTTTTTCCCCTACCAGGCCACCCCCACCAGCGGCGCCGCGGACTGGGAGTTTTTCTCCATCCGCGACACGCACTACCTGGCCGTGGCGAACCAGCGCAATGATTCCTCCTACAACATCGACTCGATGATCTACCGCTGGGGTGGACGTGGTCAACGACCTGCTCTACATCTGTACCAACTCGGGCTGGGTGGCCAAGTGCTCCCACACCTTTTAACCAGAACTAATCAGTGCTGACGAATATTTACAGGACAATCCCTACTCTACGCGGCGGCCGCCCTTCAACTCCTCCTGCAGCGCCTGGAGTTCATCCCACTTGCCCTCGGCAGCAAGCCGCGCCTGATCGGGCCAACTCTGGGGATCGGCCAAACGCAGCAACGCCTCCCCCAGGATCTGTTTCAGCCGCTCGGGGGCGGTTCCCGCCAACTGGGCAAAGGTGACGATCCCGGCGTCCCGCAGCAGGCCAGAGATTTTAGGGCCAATCCCCTCGATCCTCGTCAGGTCCTCTGGCTTGGCCGGAGTGACGGCGATCGGTTTGACGGGCTCCAGTGCGCTGGCCGCAGGGGTTGGCTCCGGTGGGGGCGGCGGAGAGGCGGCGGACTCTGTCAGACGCCCCGCAAAAGGCTCCGGGGTGGTCGTTGGTGTAGGCAGCGGGGAGGGGGCCACCGACGACGCGGTGGGGACAGAGAGATCATCCTGCTTCCGAGAGCGTCCTATCCACCACCACAGCAGCAGCAGGATGAGGATCACCGCGATGATGAGCAGCAGCCAGACCCACCAGGGCCATCCCTGTTGCTGATTGACCAGGACAGGAAATGCGAGAACCAGGAGCAAGCCCCTATTCGCGATTGCGGACATTTCTTTTCCTCCTTTTTTATGTTGCTCCAGCCTATATTTGATTATACTGTAAACGCTTGCTAAATTCAACTGTCGGCCACCGAGGGGGGGGGGAATGCCCAGAACCGACCAGGGCCGATTCAAGTCAGCCCTGGAGGGCCTTTGACCGGTAGACCCGCACAAGGGGAACACAGGTTATAATCGAATTGCCCCTATGAGCAGCCCATGGTACAATAGACCGCACGTACAGATTGTGCCAAGAGAGTGCCATGTCCCAAACAAGATCAGACCCCATCAGCCAGCGCGACATCCACCTGGCCCAGCAGCGCATCGCCGCCCTGACCAGGCGAACACCGCTGTGCTTCTCGCCGTCCTTGAGCCTACAGAGCGGCCGCCGCGCCTATCTCAAGCTGGAAAACCTCCAGCAGACCGGATCATTCAAAGTGCGCGGCGCGGCCAACTGCATCCAGCAGCTCATTTCGGAACAGCAGCAGCGCGGTGTCATTACCGTCTCCACCGGCAACCACGGCCGGGCCGTGGCCTATGTGGCCAACCAACTGGGCCTGCCGGCTCTGATCTGCCTGTCCCGGCAGTCTCCCCCGTACAAAGTCGCGGCCATCCGCGACCTGGGGGCCGAGGTGTTCGTGCACGGATCGAGCTACGACGAGGCCGAGGCCCATTCCTTCCTCCTGCAGCAGGAACGTGGACTGAGCCGCATCGAGCCCTTTGACGACCCCAGAATCATCGCCGGCCAGGGCGTCATCGGGCTGGAGCTGCTGGAGGAACTCCCCCAGATTGACACGGCCGTGATCCCGCTTTCGGGGGGCGGACTCTTGAGCGGCATCGCCCTGGCGCTCAAGGCGGTCAGGCCGACGACACGCATCATCGGCGTCTCGATGGAACGCGCCCCCGTGATGGTATACAGCCTGCGGGTTGGCCGGCCCAGCGAACTGCCCGAGCAGCCCACCCTGGCCGACGCCCTGGTCGGCGGGATCGGCCGGGACAACCATTATACCTTCCGCCTGGTGCAGCGCTACCTGGACGAGGCCGTCCTGGTCAGCGAGCCGGAAATCGCCCATGCTATGGCCTGGGCGCTGCAGGAACACCAGCTCGTCGTGGAGGGGGGCGGCGCCGTGGGCCTCGCCGCGCTGCTAGCAGGCAAGGTCGCGGGCCTGGGGCAGCACGTCGCCGTGGTGATCAGCGGGGGGAATGTAAAGGAAAAAGTACTGCAAGCTATTGTGGCCAAGAATCGTATTGTGCTAGAATCAGGAGGCAGCCTTGACGAACTTTGAACCCTTTGCCATGGAACGGATGATGTCCAAGTGGGAGTACGCCGTCGATTACAATCTCTCCGAGAGCGGCGTACACCCGATCACAATGCGCGAGTTGGTGCGGGATCCCGCGGTCATCGAAAGCCTGTTGGACACCGAGTTGAACTATGCCCAGGCCAACGGCTTTGCCGATCTGCGCGAGCGCATCGCCGCCCTCTACCCCGGGGCCACGCCGGAGCACGTGCTGGTCACCGTGGGCTGCATCGAGGCCAATTTCATCGCCCTGCAGACCCTGCTGCAGCCGGGCGACGAGATCGCGGTCATGCTGCCCAACTATATGCAGATATGGGGGCAGGCCCACAACCTGGGCCTGCAGCGCCGGGCCTTTCACCTGCGCGCGAAGCGGGGTTGGGCGCCCGACCTGGACGAGCTGGAGGCCGTCGTCTCGCCTCGCACCCGCCTCATCGCCGTCTGCAATCCCAACAACCCCACCGGCCGCATCCTCACCCCGGACGAGATGGACGCCATCGTGGCCGCGTCCGAGCGGTCCGGCGCCTGGCTGCTGGCGGACGAGGTCTATACGGGGGCCGAGCGCCTGGCCGAGGCCGCGACGCCCTCCTTCTGGGGCCGCTGCGAACGCGTGCTGGCCATGGGCAGCCTGAGCAAGGCCTACGGCCTGCCCGGGCTGCGCCTGGGCTGGGTGGTGGGACCGGTGGACACCATCGACGCACTCTGGGCCCGCCACGAATACCTCACCCTCAGCGCCACCATGCTCGCTAACAAACTGGCTACCATAGCCCTCTCGCCGGAGGTGCGACCGCGCCTGTTGGAGCGGGGGCGCCGCTACATCCGGCAGGGCTATGCTATCCTGCAGGATTGGCTGGAGGGCAACGAGGGCCTGTTCGAACTGGTCCCGCCCCAGGCCGCGGCCATCGCCTTTCCCCGCTACCACCTGCCGATCAATTCAACCGAGCTGGTCACGCGCCTGATGAGGGAAAAGAGCGTCTTTGTCGTGCCCGGCGACCACTTTGGGCTGGACGGCTACCTGCGCATCAGCTTTGGCTTGCCGGAGGTCTACCTGCGGGCCGGCCTGGAGCGGATCCAGGATCTACTGGAGACGCTGCAGAAATAAACGAAATCGGCCCTTCGCTCAGTCGGAGGGCAAGTAGCAGGAGAGCCCCGCATTGGTGCCAAAGCAGACCGCGCCGGCAGAGGTCACGGCGATGGGCCAGACGACATGGTTCGCCAGGCCGTCGGCGGTTGTGTAGGTGGTCCAGCTCGTGCCGTCAAAGCGCGAGACCCCGCCATCCGTGCCGAACCAGAGCGCCCCGTCCGGGGCCACGGCGATGGACAGGACCAGGTAGCCCGCTAACTCATCCTCGGACTCGAAAACGGGCACTGGTTATGCGGCCTCTGCCAGAAACTGTCGGACCTGGCAATTCCTCTCTAGTTGCCGTAATGATTCAAAACCAGGGGCAAATAGATCTGGTACCCCGTCTCGGCGGCTGCGTGCCAAAAGCCTCCCGCCAGCGTATAATCACCGCCGCTGAGGAGCGGTCCTGCATCCGGCTGGCCGGCCGTGCCGCCCAGCCGATAGCCCCCGGCCGTGTTGAAAGCACAGCCCCCACCGTCCACGGTCCACCAATCGAGACTGTACGCCGCGGACTGCGCCGTAAGCGTCGGCGAGAGCAGCAGCAGGACCAGCAACAACGTACCCAGCACCAGGCCGGCCGGCACGAATCGCTTTATCATCGAGCGTCCTCCTTTCATTTCCACCTCCAGGCCACCTTGACCGTTTCGCTAGTCCTTCACGCAGACCAGGAGCTGCATGTAGGGAATAACCTGGCTCGTGGAGGAGGAGGTCGACGTTTTGTTGGGAACATCGACAATGTGCGTGTGGTCTCCGACACTATACGAGCCAAAGGTGGGAATGTCGACATAGTGGGTGTGGAGGCCGGAAGAGTACACCGTGTGGACATGGGATGGATAGGAGGCGGAGGTAGAGGCACCCCCATCCGGGCTGTCTACCGATACAACGCTACTACTTCCGTTGCCCATGCTATGGCTATGGCTGCCCGAGCTGGAGGTGGACGTCGAGGGCGGATCGATCCCATGGTTGTGGGCCCCGGCCGCGCCAGAGCTTATGACCGGCGGATCCACATCGTGGGTGTGCGTGCGATCCTCCAGATCCGTCAGGGGCACCCCTACCGTCCCACTGAGCGTGCCGGCGGGCACAAGCCCGACGATCACCCGGCCCTGGGCCTGGGTAAGCTCTGTCCAACCCGCGGGGCAGCTCGACAGGGCAAAGAACATGACCGCGCCGGGCGGCGTGGCGACCTCACAGGTTACCGAACCATCCTGGTGGACGACACTGATAAAGCTGCCGGCCGGACAGGTACCCGTGACGCGCTGCTGGATGGTGGGGGTGAACACGCTGAATGTGGTGTCGGTCAGGGTCAGGCCAAAGCCGGCCTGATAGGTGGTGTCGTCATCGGGCTCGCAGACCACGCTGCCGTCGGCATGGACCTGCTGGATGGAGGAACCCGGCGCACAGACGCCACTGATGCGCTGCTGCACGGTGCTGGTGAGCACGTTAAAGGTCGTGCCGGCCAGATCTAGGCCAAAGCCGGCCTGATAGGTGGTGTCGTCGTCGGGCTCGCAGACCACACTGCCGTCGGCATGGACCTGCTGGATGGAGGAACCCGGCGCACAGACGCCACTGATGCGCTGCTGGATGGTGGTGGTGAGCACGTTAAAGGTCGTGCCGGCCAGCCCCAAGCCAAAACCCGCCTTATAGGTCGTATCCTCGTCGACGGCGCAGACCCAGGCCATGCCATCCCACTTGGCGATCTCACCGCCGGCGCAGGCCAGGCCCGACAGCGTGTCAATGTGGCCCAGCTCGACGGTGAGCGTGCCGCCGGCGTCCGTCACCAGCAGCTCGGTGCCGCTGAGCACCAGCGAGACGTTGAGCTCGTTGGCCGGGTCGGCGTCGGCATCGTCGACCAGGGTGCCCAGGTCGGCCACTATGGTGCCGCCGGCGTCCGTCACCAGCAGCTCGGTGCCACTGAGCACCAGCGAAACGTTGAGCTCGTTGGCCGGGTCGGCGTCGGCGTCATCGACGTCGTCCTCGGCGCAGACCCAGGCGCTGCCGTCCCACTCGGCCAGTTGGCCG
>JAFGKG010000022.1 GCA_016928715.1 Chloroflexia bacterium | reverse complement strand
GGCAGGCACAGGGGCCTGCCCCTACGAGGATATTTTCATGCTTTACGGTGCCCGCCTCGGCGGGCATGTGTGCTACTCTGAAAATAGACCGTAAGCCAAAGGCCCCTCAGGGCCGGCTTCAGCCGGCGCTTGAATTCCCCAGGCGGCTAAAGCCGCTGCTGGAGGGCGCTACGCGCCGGTCGCCCGCCCCCGCCTACGCCTACGCGGGGGCAGGCTCTACGCGGGCGAATCCTGAATATCCGGCCGGGCGGGCACAGCCCCAACTTGTTGGGGCGGCCCGCTTGACAAGCGAGACGTGATTGGCTACAATGCGCGTAGTTATAGTACCAACGTCTAGGTTATCGTGATAACCACGGCCGGGCCGGCCGCGAGCGAGGTAAACCATGATAACGATCGATCCCTTGGAGAAACTGGTCCAGATCGGCTTCTCCGAGTACGAGGCCAAGGCCTATCTGGCCCTGCTGCAGCGGAATCCGGCCAGCGGCTACGAAATCTCCAAGCTCTCGGGCGTCCCCCGTTCCATGATCTACGAGGTTCTGGCTAAACTCGCCGCCCGGGGCGCGGCGATGACCCTGCCCAAGGAGGGGGGGACAAAATATGCCCCCATCCCGGCGGACGAGTTTCTCGATCACCTGCAGCGAGAGCAGCAGCTCTTGATCGCCTCCCTGCGGCAGGAGTTGAGCACCCTCGTCACCACGCCCGATCTGGACTATGTCTGGAACATCGACGGCCACGAAAGCATTCTGGCCAAGGCCACCGAAATGATCGAACAGGCCGGCGAGCGGGTCTATCTGGCCCTGCGGCCCAGCACCTTCCCCGCACTGCAGAACCCCCTGGAAGAGGCCGTGGAACGCGGGGTCCAGGCAGTGATCTATACCACCGGGGAGATCGAGCTGCCCGGCGCCCGCCTCGTCGTCACACACGTGGCCGAGCAGACCCTGGGCCAGGCCCGCGGCCTGGGCCTGATCCTGGTGATCGACGGCCGGCAAGTCCTGGTGGGGGAATGGCTGACCGCCGAGCAGGCCCGGGCCTCCTGGACCAGCAGCCCGCTGCTGGTCTTTATCGCCGAGCATCACCTGCGAACCGACCTATACCTGCCCGAAATCCTGGCCCAACTGGGGAATCGGGCCCTGGACTTGATCGACGAAAGCGACCGGGAGCTGTTCGCCCGCGCCCTGGAGAGCCGGATAAAAGATTGATCCACCGCCTTTGGGCAAAGGAGTGAGCGATGTCTGAGAAAATTGCATTGATGGCCGAGGGCCTGGTCAAATCCTACGGCAGGGTCCACGCGCTGCGGGGTGTGGACCTGGAAGTACGGCGCGGCGAGATCTTGGGCTATCTCGGCCCCAATGGGGCGGGCAAGACGACGACCGTCCGCTGTCTGCTGGACCTCATCCGTCCCGACGAGGGCACCGTGCGGGTGCTGGGCCTGGATCCCCAGGCCGACCCGGTAGCGGTGCGTGCCCGCACCGGCTACCTGCCGGGCGAACTACAACTCGATCCCAATCTGACCGCCCAGGGCGCGCTGCAATATTTCAACGCCCTGCGTGGAAACCAGGTGGATTGGGGCTTTGTGCACCAACTCGTCGAGCGTCTCGACCTTCCCCTCAAACGGCCTCTCAAGAACCTATCGCACGGCAACAAGCAAAAGGTCGGCGTTGTACAGGCCCTGATGCACCGCCCCGAACTGATCCTGCTGGATGAACCGACGCTCGGCCTGGATCCGTTGATGCAGCAGGAGGTCTACCGCCTGCTCAGGGAGGCCCAGGCCCATGGGGCCACCATCTTTTTCTCCTCCCACATCATGGGCGAGGTAGAGACCCTGGCCGAGCGCGTGGCCATCATTCGCCAGGGTGCGATCGTGGAGGTGGCCGAGACCAGCTCGCTCATCAACCGCGCTCTACGCCGGGCCAAAATCCGCTTCCGGGAGGCGGTGGACGTCGATTCGCTGGCCAACGTGCCCGGCGTGACGATCCTGTCGCGAAATGAAACCATCGTGATACTGCAGGTGGAGGGCGCCATGGACGAACTCATCAAGGCCCTGGCCTCATTCCCCGTAAGCGATTTCGAGACCGAACGCCCCTCGCTGGAAGAGATCTTTTTGGCCTACTACGAGGGGGATCCGAAGGAGGAGTAGAATGGCAACCGTTTTCCGTTACACGCTGCGTCGTTTCCGGGGCCAAATCCTGGGCTGGGGCATCGCCCTGGCCCTGCTGGGCCTACTGATCGTTTCGGTGTACGACTCGATCGCCGCGCAGCAGGAGCAGCTTGAAGAACTGATCGATATCTATCCCGCCGAGTTCACCGCCTTCCTCGGCGACATGAGCACCTTTGCCACGCCGGAGGGATTCCTCTCGCTGGAATTCTTTTCCTACATGCCGCTCATCCTGGGCATTTTCGCCGTGCTTGCGGGCAGCGGCCTGTTGGCCGGCGACGAGGAACAGGGAACGCTGGATTTGATCATGGCCCACCCCATCAGCCGCACGGCGCTTTTCAGCGGCCGATTGCTGGCCTTTGTCCTGGCCACCGTGGCCATCCTGGCCATCGCCTGGCTGGGGCTCGTCCTGCCCATGAACTGGTCTTTGCTAGAGATCGGCTGGGGCAAGATCTGGCTGCCCCTGCTGTCGCTGCTGGCGGAACTGCTGCTCTTTGGCACGCTGGCGCTGCTGTTGAGCATGCTGCTGCCGTCGCGCCGGCTGGCCTCAATGACGGCCGGCCTGCTGCTGGTGGCCAGCTTTTTTATCACCGGCCTGGCCCAGCTCAACCAGGACCTGGAGCCCTTTGCCAAGCTGTCCCCGCTCAACTACTACCAGACCCAAGAGGCCTTCCAGGGGCTCAACGGCGCCTGGTTCGCCGGCCTGCTTGGAGCGGCGGTGGTTTTCGCCGTCCTGGCCTGGTGGTGCTTTCAGCGCCGGGATATCCGCGTGGGCGGGGAGGGGGGGTGGCGGCTGTCGTGGCTGGCGCGGCTGCTCCCAGGCCGGCGCCAATGATGAAAATAGCCCTGTAGGGGCGAGGCGTGCCTCGCCCCTACAGAAAAAGACCCCCCTAGACATCGCTCCTACAATATTGGCTCCCCTGAAAAAAGGGGGTAAATCATGGTGTTTTACGCTGATTTCTGGTATACTGCAGACGTTGGTTGATCGTAGTGTATAG
>JAFGKG010000185.1 GCA_016928715.1 Chloroflexia bacterium | reverse complement strand
TCCTTCACCTACGCGATCTCGGACAGCGAGGGCCTGACCGACACGGCCAACGTCGTCATCACCGTCACCGGCGTCAACGACGCCCCCCTGGCCTACAGCGACGCCTATACCGCCTATATGGACACCCCCTTGATGGTGGCGGCTCCGGGCGTGTTGGCCAACGACGACGACGCCGAGGGCGACACGCTCCAGGCGCTGTGGGACAGTGGCCCCGCCAACGGGGAGTTGGTCCTGAACGCCGACGGCTCCTTTGTCTACACGCCGACGGCCGGATTTTACGGCCTGGACAGCTTTGGCTACCACGCCTACGACGGCGCCCTGGATTCGGACGTCTTCACCGTGACCCTCAACGTGCTGGAGGAGGCCTGCGTCGAGCTCAGCACGGCCACGCTCAGCCTGCTCACGGCCGGCCCCATCTATCCCGGCGAGCCGGTCGATTTCCTGCTGGACCTGCTGCCCGATGGCTTTTCGCCGCCCTACAACTATACCCTGAACTATGGCGACGGCACGGTCATCACCGACGTCAGCGGGCTGGACCCGCTGACCCTGACCCACAGCTACGCCGCCACCGGCACCTACCAGGTGACGGTCGAGGTCTGGAACTGCGCCATGGCCGCGCCCATCGGCGACGGGGTGCAGGTCGTGGTCGGCGAGGCAGGGATGATGTACGAAATCTACCTGCCGCTGGTCTTGAATGCTTGGGGGGATTGATCTCCCCTCTTTTTCCTTGCCCCCGCCCCTTTCTGCATCGTGGAGAGGGGCGGGGGTGCGGTACCGCACAGAGGAGGATGCCCGTGTCCCCCAAAGCGCGCTTGCTAAAAGACGTACTGCCCTGGCAGGGTCTGTCCCTGCGCTACAGCCTGCTCTTGCCCGGCCCGCCAGAGGAGGCGGCCGGCCGGCCCCTGGTCCTGGCCCTGCACTATGGCTGGGATCCCGGCGCGGCGGCTCCCCCGGCCTACTATGGCCTGGGACTGCTGCAGGGCCTGGTCTATCCGGCCCTGGCCGAACTGGGCGCCGTCCTGGCCGCCCCGGACTGCCCGGGGCCGGACTGGACCGACCTCCGCAGCGAGGGCGCCGTGCTGGCCCTGCGCCGGCACCTGTTGGACACCTACGCCCTCGACCCGCGCCGCGTCCTGCTCTTGGGCTACAGCCTGGGCGGCGCCGGCACTTGGCACCTGCTGGCCCGGCAGCCCCAGTGCTTCCGCGCCGGCGTCGTGCTGGCCGGCTGGCCCTCGGAGGATTGGCTGGAGCCGGCGGAACCCCACCCGGCCTACTATGACCGTCCCCTATACGTGATCCACAGCCGGCAGGACGAGCTGGTCCCCCTGGAACCGACGGAGCGGGCCATTGGCGAACTGCGGGAGCGGGGCGCGGATATCCGCTTTGTCCCCCTGGAGGGCATCGGCCATTACGAGACGGGCCGCTGCGCGCCCTTTTTGCGGGCGGCCCTGCCCTGGATCCGGGACGTCCTGGCGCCGGCCGGCGCGGAGGAGGAAGCATGTCCATAGTTGGAGAACATGCCGCCATCGAGCGCGCCGGCCAGGCGCCGGCCACGCTGCCCTCCCTGGCCGCGGATCTGCAGCATCTGGGGATCGAACCGGGGCAGGTCCTGCTGGTCCACTCCTCCCTGAGCGCCCTGGGCTGGGTCTGCGGTGGGGCGGTGGCCGTGATCCTGGCCCTGGAGCGGGTGCTGGGGCCGCGGGGCACTCTGGTCATGCCCACCCACTCGGGCGATCTCTCCGACCCGGCCGAGTGGCAACATCCCCCCGTACCGACCTCCTGGGTGGAGACCATCCGGGAGACCATGCCGGCCTTTGATCCTGACCTGACCCCCAGCCGCGGCATGGGCGCCATCCCCGAATGCTTTCGCAAGCAGCGCGGCGTGCTGCGCAGCGACCATCCCCTTAGTTCCTTCGCCGCCTGGGGTGCGGCAGCGGAGGAGATCACCCGCGGGCACAGGCTGGACTTTTCCCTGGGCGAGGGTTCGCCCCTGGCCCGCGTCTACGAGCGGCACGGCTGGGTGCTCCTGCTGGGTGTAGGCCACGCCAACAATACCTCCATCCACCTGGCCGAGTACCGGGCCTCGTTTCCCGGCAAAAAGGTGGTGCCGCAGGGCTCGCCCGTGCTGTGGGAGGGCCGGCGCCGTTGGGTGCGCTACCAGGATGTGGACATAGATGCGGACGACTTGGCGCGCATCGGGGCGGATTTTGCCCGCGAGACGGGCCTGCAGCGGGAGGGTCGGGTGGCCCAGGCGCTGGCCCTGCTCATGCCCCAGCGAGCCCTGGTGGATTACGCCGTGGGCTGGATAGAGCGGAACCGTTAGTAAGGGCGACGCGCGCGTCGTCCCTACAGGACTACCGCAGCCGCCCCTCTACGGGGCTGTGGATGTACTGCACACGCGCGTCCAGCCAGGACCAGGCGATGCGCCGGAAGGCGCAGGCATAGCCCGACTCCCACCACAGTGGCGCGATGGCGGCGCCCGAGTTGTGGTTGACGTTGCATTCCGAGATCAGCAGGCCCTTCCCCTCGACGGCCTCGACGTAGGCCACGTGCCCGCCGGGGCTGGCCCCATTGGCCCCTGGCGGAAAGACCAGCACGGCGCCCGCCGCCGGCTCCCCGTCGACGCGAAAGCCGCAGTGCCGGGCCGCCTCGGCCCAGTTCAGGGCCAGGCCCCATTCCCCTGCAAAGCGGGGCAGGTCCGGGCGTTTTTCCTGGACGTACCAAGTGCAGACGCCCCGGTGGTAGCTGTTTTCGTAGCCGCCGGCGGGGCAGTTCGGGTATTCCTCCAATAGGAGTGCAAAAGGGGTTTGTCCCGAGGATGCTTTGGCCTGCCTTATAGCCGGCAAGCGGGGTACGTCCGCCGGCCGGCCCGGCAGGGGCCGCTTTCTGGCCGGGAGAATCTTGTACGGGGGTTGGGTGGAGGAGAGTTTGACCTCACCCCACCCCCCGCCAAACGTCGCGTTCTGGCGAACGCAACGTTTGGCCTTTCCCCTCCCCTCTCCAACGCCAGCGAAGCTGGCGCGGGATTGAGGGGGGAGGGGTGAGGCAGGAACGAACCCCTGTCCTGCGGGCAAGGCCAACGCCAGCACCTGCAGTCCCAGCAGCAGGCAGGGCAGGGTGTGGGGGTTGCGGCGCAGCGCCCGCACGCCCTGGGCCGGCGACTCCCACCACCGGCCGGCCCAGGCCCGGAGGCGCTGCAGTAGCACCGGGACGAAACGCGCGGGGGACAGTTCCAGCGCGTGCAGGGCCGCGGCCGCCGCGGCCAGTACGGGCAATCCCAGGGCCAGGCCGCGCTGCAGGGTTGTGGCGTCGCCCCGCAGGCAGAGGTACAGGCGCAGCAGGGGCGCCAGGGACAGCAGGGCGGGAATGGGAAAGCTCCGCTGCTGCCGGGACAGTCCGGTGTGGGCCAGGAGTAGCAGCAGCAGGGCGACCCAGGGCAGCAGGCCCAGGCCGTCGGGCAGGCGCCGGCCGAGCATTTCGCAGGCGGCGATGGCCAGCAGGTAACCCGCGCCCAGCCGCAGGACGTGTTGGCGGTTGCTGTGGTGGCGCATTTGTGACCTTTTTGTCCTTTGTGCTTCTCTCATACGCCCATGCTGCCAGCCGGCCGGCACTTTGTCAAGCCGGCCGGCTGACAACGAGATTACAATGAGTAGCCGTTCATCCTGCTCAAACAGCGGTCAGTACGATTCGATTTGCTCTCCAGTACGATTCGATTTGCTCTCCAGAGTGAGTTGTGCTATGCTAACGCGTAGGGTAGGACAAGCATTGCACAAGGAGCCCCGCCCATGCCTGGTATCTGGCCGGGAAGTAGAATATGGACGGTACGGATACGTTCCCGCTCCTATCTCCATCCCGTGGAGAGGGGAGGGGGGAGGTTAATTCGTCGCCGGATTGAACCGTAGGGTCAAGGAGCGCCCCTGGCCGGAGCTGGAACCGCTCGATGACGAGGTGGCCCGCTCCTGGGTGCTGCCTGGGGGCCACCCTGTGCCAGGTGGGCCGGTACAGCCGGGCGGTAGCCTGTGTTGAGGAGGTGCTGGCTCTGTTGGGGGGTTGAATCATTGCCAGGGTAGATGGGGTTTACGGTTGACAGTTAAACGTTCTTGGGGCCAGGGTGGGGGCGGGCAGAAAAAGCGAGGGCGGTTGGCGGCGAGGGGTGGTGGAGGGCTGAGGTCAATTACTTTACAGGAGGGTATGCTATGCGCGATCGATTGATGCAGGCACTGCGGCGCAGCGGCGCCGATTTCACCGACGTCCGGGTCGAGCGGACCTGGCGTACGCAGGTGATCTACCGCGGCCGCGACCTGGAGGTCCTGGAGGCCTCCTCCGAGGTCGGGGGGATCGTTCGCTGTCTGGTCGGTGGCGGTTGGGGCATTGCCGTTTTCAATGACCTCGGGGACCTGGAGCAGCGCGTCGAGGAGGCCGGGCGCATTGCCCGGGTGGTCGGCGCCGAGGTCCCTGAGCAGGTGGAGCTGGCCCCGGTCACCCCGGTTCAGGACGAGGTGCGCATCTCCTTGGAAAAGGACCCCCGCGAGGTCTCGCTGCAGGAAAAGCAGGCCCTGCTGCAGCGCTACAACCAGATCGTGTTGGGGCATCAGGACGAGGGGATTGTCTCCAGCATGTCGCGTTACGCCGACACCTTTAGCGAGGTGATCATCGTCAACTCGGAGGGTACCTACATCCTGGAGGAGCGCCCCGACGTGGGCTTGCTGGTGGGAGCGATCGCCAGCGGCGGCGAGACCAACGTGCAGATGGCCTTTGAGGACGTCGGCCGGGCGGCCGGTTTCGAGGTCGTGGAGGGTTTTGAGGAAGGGGCCGAGATGGCCGCCCGGCGCGCCCTGGACCTGCTGCGGGCCAGGCCGGTCCAGGGTGGGGTGTACACCGTTATCCTGGACCCCAAGTTGGCCGGCGTATTCATCCACGAGGCCTTTGGCCACCTCTGCGAGGCCGACTTTATCGCCAAGAACCCCCGTATGCAGGAGGTGCTGCGGCCGGGCCGTGTTTTTGGCGGGCCCGATCTCGATGTGGTCGAGGACGGTTACCTCCCCGGGGTGAGTGGCAACTATCGTTACGACGACGAGGGCACGCCCCGCCGGCGCATCCACCTGATCCGAGATGGCGTCCTGCAGGGTTTTATGCACAGCCGCGAGACGGCGGGACGGATGGGGGCGCGGCCCACCGGGAACGCCCGCGCCGTCTCTTACCGCTTTGAGCCCATTGTGCGCATGCGCAACACCTACATCGACCGCGGTAGTTCCAGCCTGGCCGACATGCTCCAGGGCGTCGAGCAGGGCATCTATGCCTGCGGCGCCATAGGCGGCAACACGGCCATGGAGGAATTTACCTTCAGCGCTGCCTATGCCTACGAGATCGTCGATGGGCAGATCGGGGGCATGCTGCGCGACGTCGTCCTGACAGGCAATGTATTTGACATATTGAAGAACATCGACTGTATTGGTGACGACCTGCTGGTCCAGGGCAGCGGCGCTGGCGGCTGCGGCAAGATCGAGCAGATGAATCTGCCGGTGGCCACCGGGGGTCCGCACGTCCGCATTCAGAACGTAACCATAGGAGGGAGCGGCGCATGAGCAGCCAGATTCCGTTAAACGAGCTATTGGAGCGGGCCTCCGGGCAGGCCGAGGCGGCCGAGGTCTACCAACTGCGCCGGGTCGAGATGCCGGCCATTTTCAGTGGGGGCAGCCTCGAGTCGGTGCGCAGTGTCGAGACGGCCGGCCGGGCCCTGCGCCTGGTGAAGGATGGGCGCTTGGGCTACTCGACCACCTCGGACCTGGCCGACGGTGCGACCGTCGTGCGCAATGCCCTAGAGGCGGCCCAGTTCGGCGACGCCGCTGCCTGGCGGTTCCCGGCCCCGCAGCCGGCGCCGGAGGTGCCGGGCTATGACGAGGCCGTGGAGCGCCTCACTGCCGGGGACCTGATCGCCCTGGGCCGCGAGATCGTTGAGCGCATTTCGGCCTATGAGGGCGGGGGTATGGTCAACGTCCAGGTGCGCCGGCTGCGCGAGGAGGTCCGGCTGCTCAACAGCAGCGGCCTGGACGTGGAGAGCCGGCGGACGGTGTTGGAGCTGTGGGTCCTGGTGGAGCGGGCGCGCGAGGGTGACATATTCAGCGCGCGCGGGCAGGTCCTGGCCTGCCGGCGGGAGGACGTGGACGGCCCGGCCCTGGCCGAGCGTATGCTCGATCGCCTGCGCTGGGCCGAGCGCATCGTGCCCGTCGAGCGCGGGGATCTTCCGGTGGTCCTGCGGGACCAGGCCGTGCTGTGCCTCTTTTACCCGCTGCTCTTTGGGTTGAGCGGGCGGGAGGTGCTTCAGGGCCTGTCGCCGCTGGGCGACAAGCTGGGCCGGCGGGTGCTGGACGAGCGCTTTACGCTGATCGACGACGGCCGGCTGGCGTTCCGTCCTTATTCGGCCCCCTACGACGACGAGGGCACGCCCACGGCGGCCAAGCCGCTGATCAAGGGGGGCGTGCTGCGGCAGTTCCTCTACGACCTCAAGACGGCGGCGCAGGCCGGCGCCCATCCCACCGGCAACGCCTTCAAGCGGGAGATGTTTGGGGGTGGGGACTATCAGGTGCCCCCGCTGATCGACGCGACCAACTGGCTGGTCCGGCCGGGCGAGCGCAGTCTGGAGGGGGTCCTGCAGGGGATGGAGGAGGCGCTGTTGGTGGAGCGCGTGCTGGGGCTGGGTCAGGGCAACGTGGTGGCCGGCGAGTTCTCCAACGCCATCGCCTCGGGCTACCTGCTGCGCCGGGGCGAGGTCGTCGGGCGGGTCAAGGGCACCATGATTGCCGGCAATGTCTATGATCGGCTGCGGGACGGCTTGATCGCCCTGGGGGACGAGCCCGAGTGGGTCGGGGGTTGGCTGCACACGCCGGCGATTGTGCTGGGAGGGGTGTCTATGGTTAAAAGTTGACGGGTTGACGGTTGGAACGTTGACAAGTTGACGGTTGGGCATTGGCGCGTTATCGGTTGACCGTTGAACGTTGACGCGTTATCACGTTGGAAAGTTGGCGCGTTAGGGGGAAATCCGCCCAGGCGCAATCAGTTAATCTGGCTATATTTTCCCCTGGATTGGAATTCAATGATTTTCATACCCCAGTGGGGGATGGGGTGAGGCATTTTCCAGCCAGGTTTTCAGCTCGCCCATGAGCTCGTCGGCTTCTATCCCTAAATGCTCGCAGAACTCCCTTTCCAGTTCCAGCAGGGCCGGCAGCGTGCCCCATAGGCTGGCGGCGTGCTGGGGGTGGCGTTCGGCCAGGCTGGCCACCCGCCGCCGCACGCTGACCAGGCGGTCGTCCTCCACCAATTTATCCGCATAGTGGACCAGCTTTTCCTCCCAGGTGCGCGGCTGCAGTTCGGGGTCCTCCAGGGCAAAAATGGGGTGCCGGCGCACGATCTCGGCCAGCTTGGGATAGCCCTGTTCGCTCAGAATCTCGGCGCCTAAGGTCCCGTGCTGCCTTTTTTGCCGGCGGGCGCTGAACTTGTCCAGATCGTGCAGCAGGGCGCCGCGGTGTACCAGCAGCGGGTCCAGCTCCCGCCCGTGCTGCCGCAGGCGCTGGGCCAGGTAAAAGGCCACGGCGGCCACGGTCTCTACGTGCCGCAGCAGGTTGTCCTCGACACCCTGCTGTTGCAGGAGGCGCAGGCAGGCCAGCAGGTCCGGGGGCAGTGATTGTAGGGCGGTGGGGAGCTGGGCCAGGGCGGCGACCTGGGCGTCGTGCAGGGGGTGGGTGAGGGGGCAGGGCGCGCCGGCCGGGTTGAACCAGACGGCCTGCAGGCCGGCCAGCTTGGCCCCGGTGACGTCGGTGCGATAATTGTCGCCGACCATGGCGGCCTGGGCCGGCTGCAGGTCCAGTGCCTCTAGGAGGGCCAGAAAAAAGGCCGGCTCGGGCTTGCGCCGGCCCTCCAGCTCGCGGCTGGTAAAGACGGCCTCAAAGAACTCCGCCAGCTCCGCCCGGCGCAGGGCCTCCCGGACCAGGTCGGCCCCCGAGTCGATCGCGTTGGTGGCCAGGATCAGACGGTAGTGGGGGGCGAGCTGCGCCAGCGCGGCCCCGGCTCCATGGACGGCGGCGACCCGGTTCCAGTGGGCCATGGGGCCGGGGTAGCCGAAATCGTGCATGACGGTGTTGCCCCAATCAAAGAGCAGTGCCTGCGGTTTTTCTTGTTTCACTCTCCGCCTTCTTTCGTCCAAAGAACCAGTGGGTCAGCAGTGTGCCGATCACATAGGTGGAGGTGGTGCCGGCAAAGACCGGGCCAAAGCCATAGCTCTCCTGGATCCAGCCGCTGATCTGGGGGGAGACGGTCCAGCCAAAGTTCCAACTCATGCTGTTGAGGCTGGTGACCATGGCCCGGGAGTCCTCCTCCACGTGTTCCATCAGAAAGGCCTGGTAGATGGGGTTGGACATGTTCATCAGCGCGCCGCGCGCCAAAAAGGCCGCGGCAGACAGCCAGTAGTAGGGGGAAAAGCCCATGAGCAGCAGGAAGGGGATGGAGAGGAACTGGCTGAGGACGACCAGGCGGATCTTGCCCAGGCGGTCGGCCAGGATCGGGGCCAGCAGAAAGCCGGCGGCCATGGCCAGGGAGCCGAGGGCAAAGAGCTGGCCGACCTCGGCGTCGGTCCGGGCATAGACGTTGCGGTAAAAGATGTTGCGGAAGGGGATGAGCAGGCCCGCGCCCAGGGCGATGATAAAGCCCGGCCCGAGCAGTTTGCCCAGCAGGGGCAGCCGGCGCCAGGCGAATTGGAAGGGGGCCAGGATGGAGCGACTCTGCTGCTGCACGGGGCGGTCCTTGATGGGTGCAAAGGCCAGCAGGGTCAGGAAATAGCAGAGCGTCACGAAAAGCAGGGCGCCGCTGTAGGCCTGGGTACTCTCGGGATGGAAATCGCCGCGGGCGGCTAGCCAGCCCGGCAGAAAGCCGCCAAAGAGGTTGCCGAGAAAGCCGGCCACGGTCTGGAGCCCGGAGCTAAAGCTAAAGAGGTAGCTGCGTTCCTCGGTGTTGCTGTTCTCCATCATAAAGGGCGGGCCGCTGACCCAGAGCAGGCTGTTGGCCAGGCCCAACACGACGTTCATCAGGATGAGGCCGGCCGGCTGGTGCCATTGGAGCAGGCCCAGCATGGCCAGCCCACTCACGGCGGCGCTGATCAGGAAGGAGCGCTTGCGCCCCAGCATATCCGAGACGTAGCCGGCCGGCAGCGCGCCCAGTATGGCCACCAGGCTGTTGGTGCTGATCAGGGTGCCCAGAAAGGTCTCGCTGTAGCCCAGGCTGAGCACGTAAAAGTTGAACAGTAGGCGTTGCACGCCCAGCCCCAGCCCGCTGATGACGATGCCCAGCATGTACAGGCGGGCGTTGCCCTGGATGAGTTGGATTTTGCCCCAATAGCCGGGCTGGTTCTCCATGCGCCTCTCCTCAAGTATTGCGTATATCCGGGCCGGCCGTGCCAGGCCCTATTATACGTGCATTTTGGCAATTTGTCACCTGGCCTGGGTTTGACAAACCCCCGCCCCTTTGCTACAATGGCCTCGATTCGGGGTGTGGCGCAGGGGTAGCGCACCTGGTTTGGGACCAGGGGGTCGCCCGTTCAAATCGGGCCACCCCGACTCTTGGGGTGGAGCAGGGACGAAGCATCCTGCTCCTCGTCTCTTGCAGGCCTGAAATGCTGAAACGGTGAGGTACGAAAGTCATGTTGGCAGGGGCGACGCCTGCATCGCCCCTTCGAGAAAGGCTGAATTCTTGCTGCTGCACCTGAAAGGGGGCTTTTTTTGAGCGAAGCCAAGTCCAGACGCATTTCGATCGGTACGGTGATTTTCGCGCTTTTAGCGCTGGCCCTTTTTGGTTATATGCTCAGCCAGGCGATCCCCAACTGGCGGGGGGAGGCGAACCCGGTGGCCTTTCGTCTGGGCTCGTTGAGGGTACCCTGGTATGGCATTATGCTGATGAGCGGGGCCATGGTGGGGGCGCTGCTGGGCGAGTGGGAGGCCCGCCGCCGCGGACTGAACAGCGATCACATTTGGAGCATTTTGCTTTGGGGGCTAATCCTGGGGGTGGGCATATCGCGCCTGTGGTACATTCTGGGCAATCCCGAGTACTATTTCCAGCAGCCCCTGCGCATCATTGGCGTCGAGAACGGCACTTTTGTTGGCCTGCGCGGGCTGACGATCCACGGCGCCCTCTTTGGGGCGGTGCTGGCCGTGATCCTCTATACCTGGCGGCAAAAGCTGCATTTCTGGCTCTGGCTGGACGTCGGGGTCATTGGTTTCGTGATTGGGCAGGCCGTGGGGCGCTGGGGCAATTTCTTTAACCAGGAGGCCTATGGTTGGCGCACGGGCTTGCCCTGGGGCCTGCGCATCGCGCCCGAGTTCCGCATTGACGCCCTGAGCTATTTGGGCAACGTCCTGCCCGAGTATACCAAGTTAGGGCTAGGGGAGCCCGTCTGCGATCGGATCGGCCTGGCCTGCTACCGCAATCTCTCCTACTATCCCTTTGAGAGCACGCGATTTCACCCGACCTTTCTCTACGAGAGCCTTTGGAACGTGGCCGTCTGCCTATTCCTTATTTTCCTGGCCCGGCGTTTCGGTCAGCGCATCGTGCGGGGCGAGCTCTTTTTTATCTACGGCGTACTCTACGCCGTCGGGCGCTTTGCGGTCGAGGCGCTGCGGGTGGACAGCCTGTACCTGGGCCGCTATCCCGCCGGCCAGGTGGTCAGCCTGGGACTGCTGCTGGTCTGCCTGTTGTTCATCGTGGCCCGGCGTTGGATATGGAACAAGCCCGTCGGGCCGGTCGGGGAGGAGCCGGCGGTGCAGAGCGCGGCCGGCGAGTAAAGAACCACCAAGGTTTGTCCTTGAGCCTGCCGAAGGAACACAAAACCACAAGGCACATCAAGATTCCGGCGCGCCTTTTCTTGCTGATCGGGGGCACCCTGCTGGCGCTCTATGGGGGGTTGGGCCTGCTATTCAACCTGCACCTGTTCCAGCGCCTGGCCCAGGCGTTGGACCTCTGGCGGCAGTTTTTCTCCACGGGGCTCTGGCCCGGCCCCGAGGCCCCCTACGTTTGGAACCCCCCGGCCTGGTTTTTGGCCATGTTTGAACCGTTGAGTGGCCATTACGACGCCGCGGTGTACTGGGTCTGGCTGGCCTGGGGCGGCGGCGTTTTGCTGCTGCTGTTGGCGGCGGGGCGCCGGCCTGGACTGGCCCGGCGTTCCTGGCGGGGGCTGGACGGGCGCGACGCGCTGGTGTTGGGCCTGCTGGCCGCCGTACTGGTGGCCGGCTGGCTCCTGCGGGCGCGTTTTTTGCTGCCCCTGGCCGACGGCAGTCTGCCCATCTCCCATTACGACGAAATGGTCTATCTAGAGGCGGCCCTGCTCTGGCAGCGGGGCCTGCAGCCCTACCTGGACTTTTTCCTGGCCCATCCGCCGGGCATTCTCTACGTATTGGGGCCGGCCGTGTGGGCGGGCCAGGCCTGGGGGGGCGCGGCCCTGCTGGAGGCCGGACGCTGGCTGCAATTCATCTTGAGCCTGCTGTCAGTGCTGCTGCTCTACCTGGTGGGCCGCGAGGTGGGCGGGCGTGGGGGTGGGCTGTTGGCGGCCCTGGTGCTGGCCCTGGACGTGGAGGTTGTGCAGGTAGCGCCCCTGGAGACGGCGGCCAACCTGGCGGCGCTGGCGGCCCTGGGCCTGTACCTGGCGGGGCTGAAAGCTGAGGGCCGGCCGCTGCGTTGGCTGTTTGTCTTTGCTGCCGGCGTCCTGGCCGCGCTGGGCGCGCTGACCAAGGTGCCCGCCCTGGTGGTGCTGCTGTTGTTGGGGCTGCTGGCGCTGCTGGCCTGGGAGTGGGGCGACCTGTTGGTGGGAGGGCTGGGCGCGGCGGTCGCGGCGCTGGGGCTGCTGGCGCCGCTGGCGCTGCCGGCGCCGCTGGCCTTTTTGCGCCAGGTGGTGGGCTTTCAGATGCTGCGCCCCCAGGAGACGCTCTATGGGCGCAACCACCTGGCCCGCATGGCGGACTATCCGAGTTCCCGCCTGACCATGCTGCTGCTGCTGGCCGGCGTGCTGCTGCTCACAGGCTGCCTGTTGGCCGAGGCCTGGGGATATGTACTGCGGCGGCGCGATCGGGGTGCCGTAGGGGAGGATAGGGCGGCTGCCGCTCCGGTTCTGCGGCCCCTGGGGCCGGGATCTGCCGGCGTTTACGGTTGGGTATTGCCCTTGACCCTGGGCGTGCTGCCGCTGCTGCTGCTCTTTTCCTACGGCCGGGCCTACCATTCCCGCTATTACGTGCAGGTGGTGCCTCTGCTGGCCTTGTTGGCAGCGGCGGCCTGGGGGGCTGGCTGGGGGCGGATTTCGCGTTGGGCCTGGTGGGGGCGGGCCCTGGCCGGGCTGCTGGTCGTGGCTTTGGCGCTGCTCTTTTTTCCTCACCTGCAGCAGCAGTGCGTGGTTGCGCAGGCGGTGCGTTACGACGGCTCCTATGGGCCGATTGGCCGGGCATTGAGCGAGTCGCTCTCGAGTGACGCCGTCGTCCTGGCCCTGGATCCTGGTTACGCCCTGATGGCCGATCGCCGGCCGGCCTCTCTGCCCGACGGCCGCTACCTGGTGGATGGGGCGGGGGCTATGGTGTATCGGGTGCTGGGCCTGGAGTTGATGTCGCCGGGTCAGATCTGGCGGGCCTCGCGGGAGGCCGGCCGCGAGATCGCGCCCAAGGCGGTCTTGCACCAGCCGGAGGCGCAGGACCTGGTTCTGTCGGCGCTTTGGTGGGCGGACGCCGTGGTGATCGACCCGCGCATTGCTGCCGAGGACCTGACCCCGCAGACGCAGGAATTTTTGACCTCGCGGGGTCGGGAGATCCTCTGGCAGCATTACACGGCGGCGCTTGCGGTGGAGGACAAGGCGTTTCTGGGGCGGCACAGCAGCGGGCTGGCCCTATGGGGATTGAACATGCGCCCGTTGACGGCGGCGGGGGAGGGACCGGCGGTGGGGGCAGGAGAGCCCTTGTGCTTAGTGCCCGGCGAGGTCGCCCAGCTCTCACTCTACTGGTACGTAGAGCGGAGCGTGGGGCAGGCGCTGCAGGTGGGCCTGGAGCTACGCAACGGGGCCGGCGAGGTGGTGGCCCGTCTGAGCGAGCTGCCGCATTTTGGGGAGCCACCCGTGGAGCAGTGGCAGGTGGGCTGGGTGTATCAGGACCACCACAATCTGCTCATTTCGCCCGACCTGCCGCCGGGGGATTATACGCTGCAGCTGAATTTACTGGAGGCCGGGGCGGCATTGCCCTGGGAGGGGGGGGCGGCGGGCCTTTTGGTGGGTGTGGTGCGTTTGCAGCCGTGAGGGAGCTGCATCTGCTTCCTATGTGGAAAAGGCAGGGGTTCAAAGTCCGGACAAGGTTGTTGTAAAGGAGAAAAACCTGGCTCTTTCAGAGACTTGGCTTTTTGGGTCTGACGGAAAAGGGGGCACGGCGGCATGCCGTACCCCTCAAAGAAGCGGACTGTTTTGCTCTAGTCGCGTTGGCGTCCTCGCAGCAGCATATAGCCGCCGCCGAGGATGAGCAGCAGGGCGAACAGGCTGCTGCTGAGGGCGGCGGGGCTGCTGGCCAACTGGATCAGGAGGCCAAAGCCGGCAGTGCCCAGGGCGACCCAGAGGGCCCAGCGCATTTGAGTGACGGAGTACAGGGCGAAAAAGACCGCGCCGATGCCCACAAAGAGGATGAGCGGGATCAGGTTGTTGAGCCAGCCAATCTCAGAGGCCGGCGGAAGCAGGCTCAACACGAGGAGAACCCCACCGGGGATGATGGCCCACCAGTGCTCGCGCCGGAAAAAGTAGAGCAGCAGAAAGCCCAGGCCCAGGCCGGCCAGGAACATGGTTCCCTGCAGCGCCCCGCCGATCCAGGGAATCTCGCCGACGAGGACCACCCCGGCCAGCAGGGCCAAGATTCCGCCGGGAATCAGTGCCCACCAGTGCTGGCGGTTGAACAGATAGACGATCAAAAATGTTGCGCCCATTCCGCCCAGAAAGACAAATCCACTGAACGTGTCCAGAAAGGGGATTTGGCTGGTCAAGATAGTCGCGCCCAGGGAGGCCAGGACGCCGGCGGGGATGATGGCCCACCACTGCTCGCGGTCCCGCAAAAAGACGTTGAGAAAGAGCGTCGCCCCCACGACGAAAATGCCGCCCCAGAAAAGGGGAATCAGCGTGCCCAAAAAACTCAGCCAGTTCAGCTCTCCCAGGAGAAATAACACGCCGCTGGCGATGAGTAGAATGCCGATGACGAGTATCCATTGTCGCTGTTTCACTGTTCACCTCTCGTTCCGTCGCGCTTTTTTACCAAGCCTTGTGTTCATAGGACGCTGGCGCTTGTTGGATTGTTGCACAAGAGGGCCAATTCGTGCTACAATAGAGTAAGCTGCGATGTGTAGACATAGGTCGAACCATCTTGGCAATTTGAGAGGAATCGGTGTCCTACCCTACAATCCCTGAAAAATCTATGCCTGAAGCATCCAGGCAATCCATGCGGCGTCCGGCCTCTATGCTGCGGGCCAATGGACGCTACATTGTTTCCATTGTAGCCTCGGTCCTCCTGACTGTCCTTTTGTTGTGGCTGCCGTTGGATTACCAGGCCTTAGGGGGCTATGGCTATCTGGGCGTGCTGCTGATGACGATGCTGCCCAGTGCCACGGTGATTTTCCCCAGCCCCACGTTGGCCGCGGCCTGGATTGCCGGGACTTTTCTCAACCCCTGGTTGGTGGGCCTGGTAGCGGGCCTGGGGGCGACGGTGGGCGAGATCACGGGCTACCTGGCCGGCTATGGGGGGAGTGCCCTGTTAGTCCGTTCGGATCATTACGAGCGGGTGCAGGGCTTGATGAACCGCTATGGGTTGTGGGTAGTGTTCTTATTGGCGCTTGTACCGAACCCCTTGTTTGATCTGACGGGCATTGTGGCGGGGGCTGCGCGGGTGTCTTTGTGGAAGTTTTTGTTGGTGGCCCTGGCGGGCAAGAGCCTTCGTTTTCTGCTCATTGCCCACTTGGGTGCTTTTTGGGAATGGCGTTCTTTGACCCTGGGGCATTTTCTGGGTTCGGATTGGGCGAGGAGGGCATTTTGGAGATAGGATTTTACGGTGCAGCGCGGACGGTGACCGGTTCGCGGCACATGCTGCGGGTCAATGGGCAGAACCTGCTGTTGGATTGCGGGCTGTTCCAGGGCCGGCGGGAGGACACTTATCAGCGCAACCTGAATTTTCCCTTCGAGCCGGCTGCTGTGGATGCGCTCATTCTATCCCATGCCCACATTGACCACTCGGGAAACATCCCCAACCTGGTCAAGCGGGGCTTTCGGGGCAATATTTATGCGACCTTTGCCTCGCGTGATCTCTGTTCGGCGATGCTGCGGGACAGCGCCTATATTATGGAGCGAGACGTTGCCTATGTGAACGAGCGGCGAGCCCGGCAGGGGGAACCCCCGCTGAAACCACTTTACACCATTGAGGATGCGACGGCCTCGCTGCGCTATTTCATGGGTGTTGGTTATGAGCGCCCGTTGTTAGTTACCCCTGGGGTGGAGTTGACCTTTTACGACGCCGGACATATTTTGGGCTCGGCCATCTCTTATTTCAAAATCAAGGAGAACGGGCGGACCATTCGCCTGGCCTTCACTGGCGATTTAGGGCGCAGGGATCTGCCTATCCTAATGGATCCAAAGCGCATTCCCCCGGTGGACTATTTGATCATGGAGAGTACCTACGGTAGTCGCACCCACGAGACGCCGGTCGAGGCCAGCGAGAAATTGCGCCGGATCATTCTGCAGACCTATGATCGTGGGGGCAAGGTCATCATCCCCTCCTTTGCGGTGGGCCGCACACAAGAGATTGTCTACGACCTGTACCTGCTGGCCAGCGAGCAGCGTATTCCCCGCCTGCCCATTTTCGTGGACAGTCCTCTGGCCATCGACGTGACCGAGATCTTTCGCCTGCATCCCGAGTGTTACGATGAGGAGGCAGAGTCCTTGATCTCCGAGGGCGAGGACCCCTTTGGCTTTCGGCAGTTGCGTTATACCCGTTCGGCGGCCGAGTCCAAGGAGTTGAACTTTTTGCGCGAGCCGGCGGTGATTATCAGCGCGTCGGGGATGTGTGAGGCCGGCCGCGTTTTGCACCATCTGAAGAACAATTTGCACGATCCGGACAATGTGGTGTTGTTCGTCGGATTTCAGGCGGAGCACACCCTGGGGCGGCGGCTGGTGGATGGGGAAAAGGAGGTGCGCATTTTTGGGGAGCCTTACCAGGTGCGGGCGCGCGTTGAGAGCATTGGGGGTTACAGCGCTCACGCCGACCGGCCGGAGTTGTTGGACTATGTGCGGCCGCTGGTGGAGCAGTTGCGCGCAGTTTTTATCGTCCACGGCGAGTTATCCTCGGCCGAGTCTCTAGCGGAGGGCTTGTTCGAGTTCGGTGTGCGCAACGCCTTTATCCCACAAGAGGGACAGGTTATAGAATTGACATAAGTGAGGAGATGATAGGAGGGCGATGATGAAGCTGGTCACCACGGAGGAAATACGCCTAGCGGAGCAGGCCGCGGTGGATGCGGGGGACAGTTGGGAGGCGCTGATGGATCGGGCAGGCCAGGCGGTGGCGGACGAGGGCTTGGCCCAGTTGAAGCGTGCAGTTGGGGAGGTAGAGGGCCGGCGGGCATTGGCCTTAGTGGGCCCTGGCAACAATGGGGGCGATGCCCTGGTGGCGGCGGTCCATTTGCACGACGCCGGACTGCGTGTGGTGGTCTATTTGTGGAAACGAGAGACAGATCCGGCCGACTATCTGGTCGCTCCGTTGGAGCAACGTGGCGTGCGCTTTCTGCGGGCCGAGGAGGACGAGGGTTGGGCCGTCTTGGGGCAGGAGGTCGCCCGGTCGGACCTGATTATTGATGGCCTTTTGGGCCTAGGCCTGCAGCGCCCGGTGTCCGGAGACCTGGCGGAGATCGTGCACATTACGAACGAGGCCGGCGTGGGGTTGGTCTTGGCCATCGATTTGCCCACTGGGGTGCATGCGGATTCGGGCCAAATTCTGGGGGTGGCGATCGAGGCGGACGTCACGGTGACTATGGGCCAGGCCAAGCGGGGGCTATATCAGTATCCGGGAGCGGGTTATGCCGGTCAAGTTGTCGTGGTGGATATTGGCATTCCAGACAAATTTCTGCGGGGTGTGCAGGTGTGTACATTGGAGGCAGCGTCAATGCACGTCTTGTTACCGTCACGCCCGATGGATGCGCACAAGGGCCTCTTTGGACGGGTGCTCGTCGTTGCCGGCTCGCTTTACTACACGGGGGCGCCCTATCTGGCGGCGATGGGGGCGTATCGAGCGGGTGCGGGCTTGGTGACGTTGGCATCGCCGCGCACGATCTATCCGATTCTGGCCTCCAAGGCTGTAGAGACAACTTTTTTACCCCTACCCGAGGGTGAGAGGGGCGCGATTGGCGAGGAGGCCGTTAGGGTTCTGTCCGAGGCCTTGGACCAATACCAAGTGTTAGTGTTGGGTTGTGGCTTGGGGCAGGAGGATTCGACGGTTGGTTTTGTCCGCCGCCTCTTGGGCGCACGCGATCCTATGCAGCCGGGCATTGGGTTCCTTTCCCAGCTTGAGGAGGCGAGGGAGCAATTGGCCTGGGAATTGCCCCCTTTGGTGCTGGACGCGGATGGTCTCAACGCCCTGGCCAGCATTCCCGAATGGTGGAAAGCGCTGCCCCCGCTGCGCGCAGTATTGACCCCGCATCCCGGTGAGATGGCGCGCTTGCTGATAGCCTCTCGTGAGGAGGTATTGGCCTCGCGGATTGCGGTAGCGCAGCGTGCCGCGGGGACCTGGCAGCAGGTGGTTGTGTTAAAGGGAGCCTATACCGTTGTCGCACATCCGGATGGGCGGGCCGTAGTCAACCCCATGGCCAATCCTGTCCTGGCGGTGGCAGGGACGGGGGATGTCTTGGCCGGGGTGATTGGCGGTTTCATCGCCCAGGGACTCCCCCTGTTTGAGGCGGCCCTGTTGGGGGTATACGTGCATGCTGCGGCGGGTGATCTTTTGCGGCAGGAGTGGGGCCTGGCAGGGGGATTGGCGGGCGAACTGTTGGATTACTTGCCGCAGGTTCTTGCACAGCTCAGGGAGAAGGTCTAGATGGCTGGACAGGGGAAATGGCGCGTTTTGGTTTTGGGTGCGGGCACAGCTTTGCCCAGTAGCGAGCGGGACAACACCTATCTGGCCCTGGCCGGCGAATCGGGGGTTTGGTTGATTGACTGTGCCAGTGCGCCCTATCAAGGCCTGTTGTGTGGGGACTTGGTTCCGGAGAGGCTGCGTGGGGTGATTTTGACCCACAGCCATCCAGATCACATCTATGGTCTAGCCGTGCTGCTGTTCCAACTATCGCTATCGGGATATGGCGGCTGTCTGGAGATTTATGGCTTGCTTGAAACACTGCGGGTTGCCCGGCAGATTGTGCAGTCCTTTACCCTGGGCTCTCATTGTGCCGCGCACCGTTGGAACATTGTGGCCGTACGCGAGCGCGAGCAGGAGTGCTTGTTTGACGAGGATATCAGGGTGCACGTCGGTCGGGTTCTCCATTCTCGGCCGGCTTTGGGTGTACGGATGGAAGGGCAGGACGGGGGCATTATGGCCTATTCGGGGGATACGGGTCCCTGTGCAGGTGTTGTCGGCCTGGCGCGGGGGGCACATTGGCTGCTGCACGAGTGCACGGTGGCCAAGCCTATGGCGGGACACAGTACGCCGGAGGACGTGGCCCGAACGGCGCTGCAGGCTGGGGTCAGCAAGGTTGGGATTGTGCACTATGATCCCGCTTACGTTGTAGTGGAAGAGGAACTACGCCGGCGAATCCGCGAGGCGGGCTTTGTCGGAGAGGTGAGGGTTCTTGAGCAATTGCAGTGGTTGGGGTGGTGGGATTAGCCTCAGGGCGCGCCATTCCTATGTGCAAATATGATTCCTGATAGATTAGCAAAGACTATTTTGCTGTCAAGGTATATTGCACATAGGCAGTTTTGCAGGGCCGACCTCAGGACCTCTGCCCATACTGTCCCCGACCAGGCCAGACCCAGCGCAAGGCTACCGCGATAAATACGAATAGGAGGACTATAATCCCATGCGAGTCGTTGACATCATCCTCAAGAAAAAGGCCGGCCGGGCCCTGGATAAAGAGGAGATTGACTTTATGGTCCAGGGCTATACCGAGAGCAAAATCCCCGATTACCAAGTCGCCGCCTGGCTAATGGCCATCTGCTGGCAGGGCATGGACGAATGCGAGACCACGAACCTGACCCTGGCCATGGCCCAATCGGGCGACACCCTCTACCTCGACGATCTCAGCTCCACACGCGTGGACAAGCACAGCACCGGCGGAGTGGGCGACAAGACCAGCCTGGTGCTCGGCCCGCTGGTCGCCTCTTGCGGCCTGACCATGGCTAAAATGAGCGGGCGCGGTCTGGGTTTCACCGGCGGCACGATCGACAAGCTCGAGTCCATCCCCGGCTTTCAGGCCGAGCTGGATCAAGAGGCCTTCTGCCAGGCCGCTCACCAGACTGGACTGGTCATCACCGCCCAGTCGCTGGATTTTGCCCCGGCTGACAAAAAGCTCTACGCCCTGCGCGACGTCACCGGAACCGTGGACAGCATCCCCCTCATCGCCAGCAGCATTATGAGCAAAAAGCTCGCCGCCGGCAGCGACTGCATTGTACTTGACGTAAAATGCGGTCACGGTGCCTTTATGCAGACAGAAGAACAGGCCCAGCAATTGGCCCGTGCCATGGTCGAGATCGGACAGCGGGCCGGCCGCCAGGTGCGTGCAGTAATCTCGGATATGGACCAGCCGCTGGGTCTCGCTATCGGCAATGCCCTAGAAGTCCGGGAGGCCATTGCCACTCTACGCGACCAGCAATCCCCCCCGGACCTGCTCGAACTGTGCCTGACCCTGGGCAGCCTGCTGTTAGAGATGTCTGGTCAAACCAAATCGGTGGAACAGGCCCGACAAGTATTGCACCAAAAGCTGGACTCTGGGGCCGCCTGGCAAAAGTTCCGTGAATTCATCTCCCAACAAGGGGGGGACGTACAATTTGTGGACCAACCGGAACGACTGCCCCGGGCCTCCTTGATCGAGACACTGTCTGCGCCCACCAGCGGTTACCTGGCCGGCCTGGATGCCCGGCTAGTCGCACAGGCCTGCCTGGTGCTGGGGGCCGGCCGTGCGGCCAAAGACGATCCCATCGACCATGCGGTCGGCGTCGTCCTACAGGCCAAGCTGGGCCAGATGGTGCACAAGGGCCAACCCCTCTGCACAATCCACGCCAACGACGCACGAAAACTGGAATCCGCCCGCGGCGTACTCCAAGAGGCCTTTTCCATTCAAGCGGAATCCGTACCAGAGAGCAAATTAATCCTGGAGATTGTCTAGATGTCTCCGCCACTGTGCTCCAAAAGGAACCAATCCCGGCCAAAGTGGCTCAGAATACTACAGGAATCTACACAGACGTCCGAGCGATCCAGCAGGGCCATGCCGATATGGCAGGAGTCGCTCTGGCACCACCTACCCACAGAGACGGAGGCACACCTGGTCCTACGGGGTTTCCTACTCTATGACCGGGGGGAGGACAATGAACTGCAGGCAGCCGACCGCAACCTAGTCTGCCGCCTGGACCAGCCGCTGAGTTCCTCGACGGGCGTGCACGGCATTTACCTAAAGTTGGCCGGACAGGACCCACCCGTCGAGGCCCAGGCCCTGCTGCTCACTCCAGGGATGTTCGCCCGGATCGGTGAGAGCGGCAGCTACCCCGAAATTCAAATCCACACCCTGGCCGCCCCCCTGCTGGTCCTGCAGAGCGGCGGCCTACGTCTAGAGGCTATCGTGCGGAAAGCCGTCTACGAACAGAGCGAACCGGCGGACCTGCTGCAGCGGCTCTCTCTAGAGGTGGTCATTTGGAAGCCACTTATTCCGGATTGATCCAGGGCCGGCCAAAGGTGCCGACCAGGCCCCCCTGCACCCAGATCTGCACGGCCGTGACGCCCTGGTAACTACCCGGGGTCAGGCTGGTCATGGCCAGGGCCAGGGCGTCGGTGGCCAGCCCCTGATCGACAGACCAAAAGGCCGCGGAAAAGTCGACGACGATGGTATCGCCCACCCGATCAATGGAAAGGATGGACAGATCTCCCGGCAGTGGCGAACGGGCCAACTGATTGCTGTGCCCCTGGATCATCTCGTCGATCGTCGACCGAGCCGTCCCCAGGGTAAAGGGGACGCGCCGCACCAGGGGGAAGAGGTGCTGCCCGTCGGCCGTAACGAAATAGAGCTCCAGATGGATCACGTCCGTGCCGGGCTCCAGGCCATAGGAATTCTCGAAATTCACATAGGCCGGCCGGCCGACGGGGTTCGTATTGCCGCTGCCAGGCAGGCCCACGTTCGTCCCGTTGACCTGGAATTGCACCTGGTCCACCGTGCTGAACTCGGTCAGGGCCAGGACGACCGCCATGGCCTCCTTGGAACCGGCCCCCAGCGCCTCAAAGCTCTGGTCAAAATCGACATAAATAGTGCTGCCCTCAATCCAGATATCGAGCAGGTCCATGCCGGCGGGGATGGTGCGGAGCAGGTTGCTGCCCGAGCGGGGCCCGGCGATCATTTCCTCGACGGCCCGGCGGGCGATCTGCGGCGTATAGTCGCTGCGCCGGGTGACGGGGACATAATAGGTCCCACTGGCATCCAGGAAATAGAGCACGGACCAGGTATCGGTGGCCGGCGTGCTGCTGGGATACGGCGTCGGCGGGACGGCGGTGCTGGTGGGGGGAACGATTACGGGCGTGTCCGTTGGCTGCGGAGTCGGAGGAACGGATGTATGCGTGGGCGCAGCCGGCGTATCCGTCGGCGGGGACGCGGTAGGCTCCGTCGGCAGGGGGGAGCCGGGGACGATCGTCGCCGGCCGCGTCCCGCTGGTGGGCGGGCTGGTCGGTGGCTGGGTCACGGGTTGGATGACACTGGTGGGTGCCTGTGTATGGGTCGGCGCGACCAGGGGTGAAGTAGCTCCTGGCGAGGTCGGTGGTATGGCGGTTGCCGCGGGGGTCGGGGTACCGGATCCGTCGCGGGCCGGCAGGACAATGCCAATGATCACCCCATAGGCGATCAGAATGAGCAGCAGAAAACCCACCAGGGAAAGGTAGAGCGCCCGGTTGACGGGGGACAACTGCTGCCAAAAGAGGGCCAGGGCGGAGGGTTGGCGGGGCCGGCGCTGCCTGGAGGCTGTAGAACGGGCGGTGCCTCGCTCCCCGGCGGCGTGCTGCAGCGTGTCCAAGGGCGGGGGCTCGGCACCTGTAAAGCGCGGGCAGTTGACATAGCCCTCACTCAGGCAGAATTTCTGCTGATCGACCTCAATGGGCAAGGGATCACCAAAAATGTAGCAGCGGTGCTCTTCGGTCGGGCTGGAAAAGCGAATGGCCTTGGTATGTTTCAAGCCCAGGTGCGGGCAGTGACGGCGCGGCCGGCCTTCGTCCATCGCACGGTCCTCCTCGTTGCCACTAAGGAAACTCCACGTCTATTATACGGCAGAGCAGGGTCCTTGTCAACGAGCACTGTTCGCAATTCCGATCCCTCCTTATTCGCGCTTTCTATACCGAGGCTCGCGTGATGTGTTGGGATCTCTTTCATTATACGGCAAAGCAGCAAGAAATTCAATACACAGAGTTGACATATATTACGGCCCGGTTCAACCCTCATCACAGTACAAATCCCGTGCAGATGATGCTCCTATGCGCTCTGCCTGCCGCCGGGCTCGTGACCGCTCCTCTCTAGACCCCCACCCTTCCCTTACCCCCTTATGTCAATCCCAGGCCCTAAAGATGCTCTGGGTCCCACATAAGGACCCTTATCGGAATTATATTGAGGTTAAGCGGCACTTGGCCAAAGTGCCCCTAAAACACTCAAAACGTACAGGCAATGCACGCGCGCCCATCAGGAAATATGGAAAACCACTCAATCATTACAATCATTGAGGTCCGTCGGCTCGTTGTACGCATGTTATGTCAACGCTATTTGATGACCACCGGCAGGTAGACAACCGCCCGAATCGTGATACTCACCAAGGCCGGTGCTGAATCCAGCTCACCATCATTCACGATAAAGAGCAAACTGTCACAGCCGTTATAGCCCCTGACAGGTACGTAGGCCAAGTTCGGCGCCGTCCCAACGAGCGTGCCGTGGCCTGGGCCGGCAATAATATGGTAAGTGAGGGCGCGCGACTCAATGTCCGAACCGCTGAGTGTGATTGCCACCGTATGGCCCTGCGCGGTGGTCAGCGCCTGCGAGTAGGCGATCGGCGCGTCGTTCAGCGGCAGCACGCTTATGTCGACAACGGCCGGCGCCGAGGTCGTCAGGCCATCGCTGGCTACAAAGCTCAAGACATCCGCACCGTAATAGTCAGCGGCCGGCGTGTAGGTCAGGCTGGGCGGCGGGCCGGCCAGCAGCCCCTGGCTGGGGCTGGAGACCACGCTGAACGTCAAGGGGTCGCCG
>JAFGKG010000021.1 GCA_016928715.1 Chloroflexia bacterium | reverse complement strand
GGTCCGGTCGATGGCGATCTGCTTGTCGGCCGGGAAAATATAGTCCAAGAGCGCCGCATAGAGTTGGGGAACCAGCAATAGGCCAACGCCAATCAAGAGGCCCAGAAGAACAAGCAGCCATCGGATTGATCTGGATTTGCACTCCCGGTACCTGGCATCACTCGATTCACTCATCAGTCTCGTACTCCATCATAATCCAAGCCCTCAGGGGGCGTTCCCCCTGAATAGCTGGGGAAAGAACATGGTCTGCAACTCGTCATAGACCCGTATGTAGCGGGGCTCCACCAACGTATCAACGCCGCCCGGCCCGTGAACCACCAGGCTTACAGTGTACTGCCCGGCATAACGGTAGGTGTGGTCTGGATGCTGGTCGGTGCCGGTGTGCCCGTCGCCGAAATCCCAATGCCAGGAATCGATCATCCCATGCGACTCGTCAGTAAAGTAGACCAAAAAGGGATAAACACCCAAGCGATCCGAGGCATCAAAATCGGCCTCAGGCGGGGCTGGGGTGGCGGTGGGTGTGGCTGAAGGGGTGAGGGAGGGCAAGGGCGTGGGAGGTGGGCTGGGAACAGTACCAGTGGGCGCAGGCGTCACCGGCGTGCCGGTATGGGTAGGGCTGGGTGAACCCGGGGTGTTGGTGGGCGTGGAGCTCGGTGGCATGGGCGTGTGGGTCGGGCTGGGCAAGACGGGCGTATGGCTGGGGGTCGGCGAGGGGGACAGCGGCGTGGAGGTCACCGTCGGTGGGACGGGGAGCCCCTGGTAGCCAAAAATGGCCGAACCAGTGGGAAGCGTCTCCAGCCAGCCGGCCCAGGCCTCGTAGCCAGGCTGATAGTCATCCCCTTGCCCGCTGGCAACGGTCATGCGATAGACAATGCGCGCGGTGCCCCCCAAGGCGGAGATGGGATGGGCGGGGATAAAGCTGCCCCCACCCTGGGGCAGCTCCAGGGACCAGCGGTGTGCAGTAGTCCCGGGATAGATCCCCCCGGCGCTGCCCGGCCGGTAGTCATAATCGGTCACCGGCACCCCGTCTATCCAGACTCCCACCGTCTCCATCGCCCAACCGGTGGGCACCTGGTCCGAATAGTAGAATCCGCGCAGGCCGATGCTTTCCTGGTTGGTGATGAGCAAGGTTGCCGTAATGCACCCGCCCGGCCCGATGGAAGAGAATTCGGCCGGCTGGTAACTGCGTTCGATCACAATCTGGCGGCCGGCCGGGTAGATATAGCCAAAGAGCGCCGCGTAGAGGCGGGGTGCCAGCAGCACGCCCGCACCCAGCAGCAAGAGGCCGAGCAGGAGCCCCCCTCTCTGCAATGAGCGTCCTTTTTTCGCCGGTCTGTCTGGTCCAGTCATCATCACCATCGAGCCCGAACCCGCAGGGGTTCAGGCAATACCATCCAGGGCGGCCGGAGCAGAACGGCCGCAAAGAGCATGCGAGAAAAGTATCAAGATTACAGGCCAAAGGGAGATTGTCCAGGCCGGTCAGGGAGGGCAAGAACGCTTGCTTCTCGCTCACCCTGCTCCACATCATGGGAGACAGGCCAGACAGAGCGTATGATCATACAGTCGATAAGGACCCCAACACAGCAAATGCAAGCGATCCCTTTTAATGTGCCCTTTCGTCCTTTAGCCAGCTTGATGCTTTCTCAACCCAGGAACCGAGACCACAGGCAAGATCTGACAGGACGCAGCTTTATCTTTCTACCCAAAACAATTATACCTTAGGCAGGGACTCGGTCAACAGTACTTTTTCTTCATAACAGCGGGCGGAAAAGCTTGCTGTGTGGGAGTCAAGATTCGAGGAAAAAAGCAGCCCGGCCGCTAGACCAGTTCGCAGTATATCCCTTCCAGTTGGCCAACGATCCGGTCCCAATGGTGGTGCTCCTGGACATAGGCTCGGCCGTTGCGGGCCAGCTCGTGCGCCAGGGAAGGATTGTCCAGCACCTCAACCACGCGGTCGGCGAACTCGGCCGCGTCGGCCGCCATCATCAACTCCTTGCCGTCCTCCACCGCCAGGCCAGTGCTGCCGGGCACCGAGGCCACCACCGGAGTGCCCATCGCCATGGCCTCAATGATCTTGTTCTGGGTCCCCACCGCCAGCCGGACCGGGCAGATAGAGACGCTGGCCTGGGCGATATAGGGCCGCAGATCGGGGACGAAACCGGTCACCCGCACCCGTTCCGAGGCCTCCGCCAGCAGTTCCTGAGAGGGGCCGCTGCCGACGATATCCAGCGTGGCGTCCGGGCGCTTTTGCAGCACCCGGGGAAAGACCTCGTCCAGGAAAAAGCGGACCGAGTCCGAGTTAACATAGTAGCTGAGCCGGCCGGTGAAAACGACGCGCCCCGGTATCGGCTCCAGCTGCTGGGGGACATAGTAATCGAGGTCCACCCCGTTGCGAACGATAGAGATGGGCAGTCCGGGATGAGAGACCAGCAGCGCGTCGGCATCCTCCTGGGAGCACATCAGGATGCGGTCAAAACGCGCGCTGATGCGGGGCTCGTAAAGCCGCATTTTGACCATCTCTTCCCAGAAGAGGGCTTTTTGCAGCGGCCGCCTGCTGTTCTTAAATGCCCGCTCCAGGAGCAGAGTAATGCTGTCAGTGGAATCATAGACGGTGGCAACCCCCTCCAACCGGGCGCCAAAATGGGCCGCCCGAATCTGCTCCACCTGAACGATGTCATAGCGCTCCTGCCGCAGCAAAGCATCGATGGTGCGATCTCCCTCGGGGGAAAAGCAAGAGGCAGCCCGCAAGGGAGTCAGAGTGGGCAGGTAGCGGAGGCAGTTGCCATAGAACTGCCACTTTTTGATCTCGATGGGCTTGACGACCTTGCAGTAAGGGGCGATCTCTTGGACCCGGGCCCCCTCTTGGGCTGACTCGACCAGGGTTATCAGCGAGACCTCGTGCTTCTGGGAGAGACGGCGGATGAAATTCCAGGAGCGAGGCCTCTCGAGGGAGGGGACGTAGGGAATAACCAACAAAAGTTTCATTTTTTTCACCTTCTGAGAGGGGTTTGGGCGGGGATCAGGCCGCCAGCCGGCGCTCCACCAGCTGACAGATCATGTGCCAGGCCATGATATGGGCTTCCTGGATGAGGGGGGTCGCGTCCGAGGGTGACTGGAAGCAAATGTCCACCAACTCTACCAGGCGACCGCCCCCCTCACCGGTAAAGCCGACCGTCTTGATCCCCCGGTCCCGGGCGTAGCTCAGAGCCTGCAGGACATTGGGCGAATTGCCGCTGGTGCTGATGCCGACCACGATATCCTCCGGCCGGGCCAGGGCCGCCAACTGGCGGGAAAAGAGCTGATCAAAGCTGCGGTCGTTGCCGATGGAGGTCAGGATCGAGCTGTCGGTGGTGAGGGCGATGGCGGGAAAGGCCTCCCGCTCGATCAGAAAGCGATTGACAAATTCGGCCGCGACGTGCTGGGCATCGGCCGCGCTGCCGCCGTTGCCGAAAAGCAGCAGCTTGCCGCCGCGCTCAAGACTGCCGACAATGGCGGCCGCAATCTCGACGATGACCGCCGTTGTCTCCGCCATCCGGCCGATCAGCTCCAGCCGGCTCTCCAATGCCTTTCCAAGATCGTGATCTCTGTGCATGACCGTCCTTTTTGCTTCTATCCACAAGGAAGCTCGGCCGGGACTTCCCAGGTCTGCATCCCGTGGTAATCAAAATCAAACTCGACCACCTGCCCGCCCAGCTTTTCCAGCTTTTCAGCAATAATGTGCTTTTTGTCAAATTCGCAGTACAGGAGCATATAACCACCCCCACCGGCCCCCAGAATCTTTCCGCCCAAAGCCCCGTTATTACGGGCCTCCTGGTAAAGCTCGTCGATCTTGGGGTCGGTGATCTGTTGGGCTAATCTTTTCTTGCTGACCCAACCCTCATGCAGCAGGTGACCAAAGTCAGAGAGATGGCCCCGAAGCAGCGCGTTCTTCATCTCAACCGCCAGCGCCTTGATCTGGTCCATGGCCTCCAGCACCTCTTCCTCCCGCCGCACATAGGCGTCCACCTGGGTGGTGAGGATGTTGGCCGAGAGGCGGGTCTTGCCAGTATAACAGAGCAAGAGATGGTAGCCCAACTCGTTAAGAATGGCCCGATTGACTCGCAGCGGGTTGACGATCACGGCCGATTTGGTAAATTCGATAAAGTTGAACCCCCCAAAGACGGCCGCGTACTGGTCCTGCATACCGCCCTTGATCGCCATATCATGGCGCTCAATCTGGTAGGCCAGCTCGGCGATTTCATAATTGGTGAGGGGAAGCCGCCGCAACTGCATAAAGGCGCCGATGAGGGCAACCACCATGGTGGAGGAAGAACCGAGGCCGGAACCGGGCGGCGCATCGCTGTGAAGAAAGAAATCGAGCCCCTGCCGGTTCCCGTCGCCGTTCATGCGCTTGATGACCGCCTTGACCAAATCCAACTGACCGTCAAAACGCATGGGTGCGTCGAGCCCATACTTGGCGACGATATCATAGTCCAGGGACTTGATGGTGATGTTCCTTTCGGCGTGCAGCCGCAACGTGGCATAGGCATATTTGTCGATGGTGGTGCTCAGAACCGCCCCCCCTCTCTCCTCGACGTAGGGGGATACGTCCGTGCCCCCTCCGGCGAAACTGATCCTGAGGGGCGCTTTGCTTCGCACGATCATTCCGACACCTCCCTGATATAGTTCTGGAACTGGCTGTAGCCGGCCGGGGTTCCCACATCGACGAAAAAACCCTCGCCAATATAGGCTGACAGCCCCCAGCCGCTCTCGAGCAGCGTTGGAAAGGTCTCTTTTTCGATAGAGACCTTTTGCCCGGCCGGAATCTGGTCCAGCAGTTCAGGCTCCAGGAGATAGATCCCGGCGCTGACCAGGCTTGCCGGTCGAGAGCCAATCGCTTTCTCGGCAAAACTGGTGATGCGACTGCGACCATCGACCTGGACCGAGCCGTAAGCAGCAGGATCATCAAGCGCGATCACCGCCAGGGTGCCCAGGACGGCCGAATCCTGGCGTTTTTGCTCCTGGTGAAATTGAATCAAACAACGCAGGTCCAGATCAAAAAAGGTGTCCCCATTCAAGACCAAAAAGGGCCCCTGGATCAAGGGCGCCGCGTTCTTGATGGCGCCGGCCGTTCCCAGCAGCGCTTCTCTTTCAAAGGCATAGTCGATGCGGATATCCCAGCGACGGCCGTCCCCGAAATAGTCCACAATCTGCTCCCCCAGGTAACCCACACAGAGTATCAACTCCCTGATCCCGTGTCGTCGGAGCAGATCGAACTGGTATTCTAAAAAGGGCTTGCCGGCCACTTTTGCCATGGGCTTGGGCCGATCCTGGACCACCTGGCGCAGCCGGGTACCCATACCGCCTGCAAGAATGACTGCTTGCATACCGTTCCTTTCCATGCTAGCCCAAAGAGCACCCCTCAACGCAATCGAGACCGCCGCTGCATAAGCGGGATGCCCAGCTTGGCCTCCACGGCGGCGACCACCTCGGGGAGGGCCGCTTCCTCCAGCCGGGCCAGGGCATCCTCCCGATCC
>JAFGKG010000184.1 GCA_016928715.1 Chloroflexia bacterium | reverse complement strand
CGGGCCCACCGTGCCGGCGCCTCCTCCGGAGGCGGCCCAGGTCAGCGTCAGCGGCAGGGTGGCCGTGGGCGGCGCGTAGGTGGCCGTATAAAGGCCGGCCTGACCGGCCAGCAGTTGACCGGGCCCACCAATCTGTACCTGCTCTACAATCGTGCAGATGCTGGCAGTCGCGTACCTGAGCTCCCCCGAGGGCTGGTCGTAGTAGCTGATATGTGGCCGACCGGCTGTGTCCAGGGCCAACGAGCTATAGAGGCCCACCCCGGTCCCGGGGTCCACGACTTGTCCGGACCACTCGGCCCCGTTCCAGAAAACAAAAGAAAGCCCTGCGGGAGAGGTATCGTAATAGCTGCTGTGCGGGCGATCCAGGCCGTCCAGGGCCAACGAGGTATAGCCGCCCAACAGGCCGATGACAGCCAATGTCTGGACCTGCCACTGGCCGCCGTCGTAGAAAGCGTACTTGAGCGCGTTCTGGCCGAAATAGCTGATGTGGGGGCGATCGTCCGCATCCAGGACCAGTGAGCTATAGAGCCCCACATCTCCCGGATTGTCCACGGTCGTGCTGATCCAGGTTGTCCCGTCCAAACGAGCATACTTGAGGTTCCCATTGGCCGCATCGTAATAACTGATGTGCGGCGCATTGTCCGCAGCCAAGGCCAGCGAGGTGTAGGTGCCCACAGAGCCCGAGGCATCCACCGTCTCGATCGTCCAGTTGAGCGCATCCGAATGGGCATATTTGAGCGCCTCGTTGCCCGCATCGTAATAGCTGATGTGCGGCCGACCGGCCCCGTCCAGGGCCAGGGAACCGTATTGCCCCACGGCCGGCAAGTCCACCGTCTCGCTGATCCAGACGGTCCCGCTCAGGTAGGCATACTTGAGCGCCGTGTTCGCCGCGTCGTAATAGCTGATGTGCGGCCGGCCGGACCCGTCCAGGGCCAGGGAGCTGTACGGCCCGACGTACGGGAGGTCCACCGTCTCGCTGATCCAGGCGGTCCCGCTCAGGTAGGCGTATTTGAGCGCCGTGTTCGTCAGGTCTTGGTAGCTGACGTGCGGCCGGCCGGACCCGTCCAGGGCCAGCGAGGTATAGGGGCCGACGTCGCCCCCATAGTCAACGATCTCGATGCGCCACAGGAATACACTGGCATCGACCCAAGCGCCAGGCCGGACACTATGCTCCTCCGGGAACGAGATCGCTAGATGAGGATCCGATTGGGGGAAACCCGCACCCTCTTCAGGACCCGGGGCTCCGGCCAGGCCGGCGCTGCCCGGCACCATCCAGACGAATATCAACAGTATCAAGGCCAGACTTGGCAGCAAGTTGGGCAATTTCTGGTACATAGGGAATCTCTCTATTGAACTACCGCACTGCCTGGGGAACAGCATCAGCAAAGTCTTGAGTATTGTGCTTACCCGTGCAATCCGCGTGCCCCGGGCTTCCAAAACTGTCCCCGAGTGTTCACTCGGCAGGTTCCAGTTCCTCCCGGACCTTGAGGGGCTGCACCACGGCCGGGAGGCAAACCGTAAAGGTAGAACCCTTCCCGACCTCGCTTTCAACGCGGATCTGCCCCCCCATAAGCTGGCAGAAGCGTTCACTGATGGCCAATCCCAAACCCGAGCCCCCATATCCTTCCGAGATCGGGAAATTGACCTGGCTAAAGTCCTGGAAAAGGCCCCCGAGCTGCTCCGGGGTCATGCCAATACCGGTGTCGGCCACCTGGAAGCAAATCCGCTCCCCCTCGGCCGTGGTCTCGCGCACGGCGGATACGACAATGCGACCATTCTGGGTAAACTTGGCCGCATTGCCCAACAAATTGATCAGGATCTGCTGCAGCTTGATCCGGTCGGCGTACATCGTGCCAATGTCCTTTGGATAGCCCACTTCCATAACGTTGCCGTTCTGCACCGCCAGGGGCCACGAGCTGACCACGGCATCTTCGATCAGGGCTGCCACATCAAAGGATTCCAGGCTGAGTTTCAGCTTGCCCGCCTCAATCTTGGAGAGATCCAGGACGTCGCCGATCAAGGCCAGCAGATGCTGGCCGGCCGTGCGGATCTTTTCCAGGTCCGCCATAAAGTCCGTATCCCCACGGGTACAAGCATCCTCCCGCAGCAGCTCGCTGTAGCCAAGGATGGCTCCCAGAGGCGTGCGCAGCTCGTGGCTCATATTGGCCAAAAAGGTGCTTTTGGCCCGACTGGCGGCCTCGGCCGCGTCCCTGGCCTGTCGAAGCTCCTGCTCTCCCTGCCGTCGCTCGGTAATATCGTGCACAATCAGGGTAAACGTCGGCAGATCCGTTCCCGAGACCCGGGTGATGGCCCACTCCACCGGAAAGGTGCTGCCATCGGCCCGCACCGCGACCGCTTCGATCAGTCGGCCAAACAGGGAGCCATCCGCCCGGTCCAGGTAATGCCCAATCTCCCGCCGGGGCTTGTTCTTCATCGGCAGGGGGGCGAAAAGATCGGAAACCTGTCGATCCGCAACCTCGCCAACCTGGTAACCAAACATCTTGGCCGCCGCGGGGTTCATCTCGATGACCTCTCCGCTATAGTCCGCGATAATTACCCCCTCAAACATGGCCTCGATGATGGATTTCCAATACTGCACCTTGCATTTTAACTCCAAGGACATGGTGTTGAGGGACCGGGATAGAGCGGCCAACTCGTCCCGACCGCGGACCGGAAGCTCTTGCTGAAAATCCCCTTTGGAGATGCGGGCCACAGCGGCCGACAGCTCCCGCAGACGCATGGCGACCGGACGACCCAGCAGCAGCATCCCTACAAAACCGACCAAGGCCAGCGCAAGCCCTAGGAGGAAACCCGGCCATACAGCGGCGACGACACGGGAACGCAGCGAGGCCGCCGACAGGGCCACGACGAAAGCGCCCCCTCGCTGTTGGTCGACCCGCACCGCCCGGCCGGCCAGCAGCCGCCCGGACTGCCATTCAAAAAGAATCGACCCGCTCTCTGCGGCCCGCCGAGCAAAACTGTCCAGCGAGGGATCCTGCGCATCGCCGAAAGCGGCGAGTAACCTGCCCTCGTTATCATAAGCACGCACAATCTCGACGTGCTCCTGATAGTCCGCGGCCAAGGCCAGCAGCGCGCTTTGGTCCTGAGCGGCGAGCGCCGCAGCCCCACCCGCCGCCAGACCGTCAAGCACGATCCCGGCGCGGGACTCGAACTCGACCTGCACATTCTGTCGCTCGCGGTGAATGAACAAGCCCGTGACACCGGCTACGGCAAGAACAGCCAATAGGGCTGTGGCGAGAGCCAGTCTTAATGGTAGGGAACAGCGGTACTGGTTCACCCTGCACTCTCACTATCGACCAAAAACATTCCTTCCAACGTGGCAACCAGGCTTAAAGCCCGTGGGTTGAAAAAAGAGGGGACTCCTGGCTCCTTTGAACTATTGTAGCAAGGAACAAGGGGATTGTCAATTTAAAAAATCACCTGCATAACAGCCATGAGCGTTCCGTCCGGCACAGCAGCGCGTCCAAAGTGCGGGCAAAGCGGGGCCGGTACAGGGACCCGTGCCGATGGACCCCCAACAGCACGAGATCGCTGTCCCGCTCCTGCACAGCCAGCACAACCTGCTCCAGGGACGGCCCCTCCCGCTGGAGGCAGGTCGCTTCCAGCCCATACAGGGACAGAATCGCCCGCGCCCGCTGCAGCAGCTCGCTGTATTCCCCATCCTGTCCGGGCACACCGAGAACATCCAGGGGAATCCGCAGGGCCAGCGCCATCTGCGCGGCCAGGCGCAGGGCCCGCCCGGCGGCCGCCCCACCGTCGTAGGCCGCCAAGAGCCGTCCCAGGACCCGGGGCTCGCCGGCCGCGACCCAAACCGGCAAGTCCGTGCGCGGCAACAACTGCTGCAGCACCTGCCCCTGGTCCCGGCGGCACACCCAGGCCGGCAGCATCACCAGATCCTCCGACAGATCGTGGCGATCCAGTGCCTCTACCCATGGGCCCGGCGGCAGCGAGCCAAAGCAGTCCACGCCGCGCTGCTGGCAGCGCCGCTGCAGCTCGGCCAGGACCGCCTGCCCGTGCTGCTCCAACCGGCCCTCCAGCAGGCAGAGGCCGTGGATCGTTCCCTCCACCGCGGCGGCCAGCGACAGGGCCTGCTCCAGCGCCGCCCAGCCCGTCTCGCTGCCATCGACGAGCAGCAGGAGGTTGCGCAGGCCGACCTCCGGTCCCGGCGCGGGGCACTCCCCCAGCAGGCAGTGCTCCACCAGGGGGATATCCTCCTCCTCGGCAAAGACCACGACCTGGTCCCCGGCCTGCAAAAGCAGCTCGGGATAGGCGATCGTGGTGCGGCCGGCGCGCTTGACGCTCACCAGCAGGCTGTCCCGGGGCAGGCCCAGTTGGGCGATTGGCCGACCGACCGCCGGCGCCGAGGGCGGCAGCTCGTACTCGCCATAGCGGGTCTCCCGTCCTCGGGGCAGCCCTTTTCCCTCCAAAAGCAGCTCTCGAACCCGCGCGGCCCCGGCGCCATCCTGCACCATCACCGCCAGCAGGTCCCCGACCTGCAGCCGGGTATCCCCGCGGGGGATCAGGGCCCGCTCCCCTCGCTGGACCGAGACGACAATCGTCCCGGCCGGAAAACGCAGGTCCTTGACCAGGAGGCCGGCGCCCGCCGCCCCGGACGGCAGTTCCAGGGTAAAGAGTTCGCCCTGCCGATAGCTGGCCACCTGCATCTGCTGTACCTGGTGGGCGATTTCCAGACGGCGGGCCAGGCCCTTGTTATAGGCGCGGATGACATCGTGGCGGCGCAGCAGCCCGACGATGCGGGAGGAATCCTCCCGAGGCACCACCGGCAGCCGGCCGACGTCCCAGCTCGCCATCAGGTGCAGGGCATCGTTCAGGCTCTGCTCCGGATGCACGACTACCGGATTGCAGGTGCAGACGTCGGCCACCGTGCCCAAGCGGCCCGACTCCAGGGCCCGCCGATAGTCGGACAGGGTAACCACGCCGATCAAACGCCCCCCGCCATCGACCACCGGAAAGCCGTGGTGGGCGCTCTGCTCGAACAGGATACCCAGCTCCGGCAGGCTCATGTCCGGCGGCACGGCGTCAAAGTCCTGGCCCATGGCTTCCTCCACCGTGATCATCTCCATCACGTTGACGTCCCGGCCAAAGCGGATGTCCAGCCCCCGACGGGCCATGCGCTCGGTATAGACCGAGCGGGGGCTCAAGCGCTGGGAGAGCAGCGTGCTGACCACGACGGACAGCATGATGGGCAGGATGACATGGTAATCGTGGGTCATCTCAAAGAGCAGCAGGATGGCCGTGATGGGGCAGTGCACGGCGCCGGCCAGCACGGCCCCCATGCCCACCAGGGCATAGGCCGGCGCCGGGGCCGAGACCTGGGGGAAAAAGCGGTTGGCCAGTTGCCCATAGGCGCTGCCCAGCAGGCAGCCGATAAAGAGCGAGGGGGCAAAGACGCCCCCCGACCCCCCGGAGGAGAGGGTAACCGCGGTCAGGAGGGGCTTGAGCAGCATGAGGAGCAGCAGCAGGCCCCAGGCCAGGCGCTCCCCCTGCAGCAGGCGATCCATGCTCCCATAGCCCACCCCCAAGAGCCGGGGAAAGGCCCAGCCTGTCAGCCCCACGACGAGCCCGCCCAGGAGGGTGCGCAGCAGAAAGGGGCCCTTCCAGCGGTCAAAGAGGGATTCGACGCCCAACAGGCCCCGGGCGTAGAGCGCCGAGATCAGGCCGGCCAGCAGGCCCAGGCCCAGGTAGAGGAACATCTCCCAGGGGGAGCGCAGCGTGTAGGCCGGGATGCCAAAGGCGGGGTGTTCCCCGCGCAGGATGCGGCCAATGACCGAGGCGGTCACCGAGGACAGGACCACCAGGCCAAAGGCCGTGGTCGTAAACTCGCCCAGGATGATCTCCTGCGCGAAAAAGACCCCGGCGATGGGCGCGTTAAAGGCCGAGGCCACCCCGGCGGCGGTCCCGCAGGCCACCAGCACCCGCAGGCGCCGCTCGGAGAAATGCAGCCGCTGGCCCAGCCAGGAGGCCAGGGTAGCGCCGATGTGGACACTGGGATCGACCGTGCCGGCCGAGCCGCCGGCGGCGATGGTCGAGAGCGAGGCCAGGATGCGGGCCAGGGCCGGCCAGAGCCGGATGCGGCCCCCGCGCAGGGCCACGGCCTCCATAATGCCGGCGACGCCGTGGCCGTGCTCGCCCCGGCCCAGCAGGCGCACCAGGAGCACCGCCAGCAGCAGGCCGGCCGGCGGCAGGGCCAGGACCAGGGCGACGCCCCACCAGGTCGCGCCGGCCCCATGGGCCGGGATGGACCACTCCCGGCCGTCGGCCAGGCGCAGGAGGATCTCGTCGCCGCGCCCCAGCAGGCCGTTGCCCAGCAGCCAGTGAAAGGCCACCGTCCCGACCCCGGCCAACAGGCCCACCAGGACGGCCAGTACGGCCAGCAGACTCAACTCGGAATGGCCGCCGAATTGAAAAAGGCGCCGCCGCTTTGTTTTGGCCGTTGGTTCTGCCTTGGGCATCAGTGCCTCGCCGCCGAAATTTTTGTACAAAAACAAGGATTTCAACACATCTTACAACACTACAAAGCCGATTGCAAGTGGCAGTTCTTGCTTTGACGCCATACCCCCCCTCGTGCTATACTAAAGTCGGCCGGCACGGCCGGGATTCCATAGCCGGGCTGGATGCTTTGGCCCCAGGGGCCGGCCAATGGATTCGTCAGCGGATGCAACGCGGATAAGCGGATGAGCCGATCCATAGAGAGGAGCAAGGGCACATGGAGTCCCCCGATCTCGAACCGCAAGGCACGGCCTTTATCTCCCGCTTTCTGGCCTCGGGCGAGCGGGAAAGAGACTTGCTGCGGGAAGCAGGCGCGGATCTGGCCGGCCGGCTTTACCGCGCAGCGAGGGATTTGGCCTATGCCAAGGCCACCGAGTTCAGCCCCAAGATCCGGCTGTACTTTCAACTGGCGGCCAAGGTCGCCCTGCTGGTTTATGGGCCGGACAGCGAGGCCGTCGAACCGTTCGAGAGGAACGTCCGCTACTATCGAAACTTTCCGTCGACCCAAGCCCTGGTGGACGAATACGAGAGCTTTCGAGCCGCGTACATGGAGAGCAGAGAGCGCTCATAAGACACCATAAGAACCACAAAGGACACCAAGGACACAAATTCCCCCCCCCCTTTGTTCCCTTTGTGTACTTGGTGGTTGAAATCCTGGTTTTTGGGCAAGCATCTCGGTGGCGAGGCAATAAAACCCCATTCCCCGGGAGTGATTAGGCCTCCCGCAGGACATCCCCGCCGGCCAGCAGCTCGGCGAAACGGCCGCTAAAACGGGCCGCCGGCGCCCCGTCGACGATATCGTGGTCGAAGGAGAGGGTGAGGCAGAGGTGCTCGCGTTCCTCGAGCCGGCCGTCGACCACCACCGGCCGGCCTACAATGCTCCCCACCGCGACGGCCACGGTGGCGGCGCTGACCGGCACGGCCCACAGGGGGCCCCGGGCAAACATGCCGACCGCCGTGACCGTGACGACACCGTAGCGCCGGGCCATGTACACGCTGCGCGAGGCCAGACGGATCAAGGTCCGCAGCATAAAGCCGGGGATAAAGCGCACCCAGGCCATGCCGGACAGCCCGCCGAGGCGCTCGTCGCTCTCCTGCTGGGCGGCGCGGATCTCGTCGTGAATCTGGCGGTAGCTCTTTTTGTCCGCTGCGCGGATGCCAAAGGGCTCGGGGATGGACTCGCCCCCCAGTTCGCGCTCGACGAGCGCGCCGACGGTGACGTCGTCCAGCAGGAACAGCCGGCCGCCCCGGCGGAGCGCGTTCAGGTGGGGCTGCTCGGCGACCGCCCGGGCCAGGCAGGTCACGACGTAGGCGGTGAACGAAAGCCGCTCGCCCGTGCGCCGGCGGTGCTCGCGGATGAGCCGCCGCGGCTCGCTGACGTCGACCTCGGTGAGCATGTGGATAGTGCTCCGCTCCCGGCAGACCGCCGCGCTGGCCGCGGCCATCCGCCGGTTCGCGCTAAAGGGCAGGACGCGGTAGCCTCGTTTGCTCATCGTACTCCCACTATGCCTCAAGGCGCCCCTCCTGCTGCCTCGCAAAGAGACTGTTTGTGGGTTGCCGAGCGCCTATTACCCAGGCAAGTCCACAGAGCAAATCAAGTTCTTGCACCGAGGGAATAGCTGCCCTCGATGTGACAGGGGAAAAAACAACCCGGGCACTGACCCTTACGAATGGCCTTGCGCGCTCGTCTAAACGCTTTTGAAAACCAAATGGTGCCAATGTCCTCTTCTTTCACATTGCCTACAGGATCCAGCATCCAGCAAGGCCTCACCCCAAAATCCTTGTCAATATTGAGGCGAATGAATCCCGCCATACATCGCTTCGGACGCATAGAAATTCGTTTAAAAAATGTGGGGATGTTGCGCAAATAATCCTCTTGGTTCGTAATCTGGTAACCAGACTGCTTTCTCATAATCAATTGTTGGCAGACCTGCTCCAACCCGGCGATATCTTCTGGCCCGGGCCATATCTTTGCTATTCTCTCCCGAATAGGGGCTTCTATCTGTACAGGCTGGACATAACTCTGGAAGCCCTGGGACTCGGCAAAATCCACGAGCTCAACAAGGCTATCGACATTGAAGCGATGGATCACCGCATAAAGCGCAATCTTGAGCGCCGGGAAATGCGCATCACGCACCCGGCGCAATGACTCCAAGCCATCCAGCACTGGCTTGAGGGGCATACCCCGGACCTTGAAGTAAACCTCTGGAACCAGCGAATCCAGCGAAACAGCGATTTTGGTCAGGCCCGCACTCGCAAGAGCGTAGGCCAGGTCATTCTGCAAAAGTCTGCCATTCGTAATCAGCCGCGTGGAAAAGCCCATCTCTACCGCCCGGTCGATAATCTCGATGAGATCTGCTCGGAGAAGCGGTTCTCCTCCAGATAGCAATATCTCCTGAACCCCCAATTTCTCCAAGTCCCCAAACAGACTAAAGAACTCGTCCGTTTCATGATCCAGATCCGCCGCCTGGTTGTGCCATGTAGAGCAGTACAGGCAGCGCGAATTACAGCGTGTCGTAACCCCCACGCTACAAGTCCGCGGCACGACCAGAGGCCAGTCCAGATAATAAGACAGTAAAAGCCGTCCCCTTTGCCATATCTTTCCTAGCATGCGCCTAGCCCTCCCTGGCAGCAGGTCCAAACGGCTACCGAAATCTCTCCGTCCTTTAGGACACCAGCCCCCGCAAAACCGAACTGGGTTTACCCGGCTTTTTCCTGTGTGATTGCAGAATTTGGGACCATTGAGCCGGGAAATCCCTGCGGCATCGGGTGGCGAATCGATTCCTCCGGTCCATATTGATACATCAGAGCATCGGCCTTCTTTTTGACGCATAAAAGCTCGTCATAAGAAAACAAATGGCTTGTAACAAGAGGGATATCCATTGTATATTTGGCAAGATCATAAGACAGGGTATTCCAACTCTTAGCATTTAGAGGGAGGCCCGGATAGGGGGTAAACATACACCGAATGAATTGGTCCTGCTCCGTCAAATGGTTTTCCACCCAAGAAAGTGTCGCCAGCATCTCGGCGGGGGTCTCGTTGGGAAGGCCAATAATCACACTGACCCGGACCCCTACACCCACTTTATTCACAACCTGGAAAAACCTTTCGTATGCGCTAAACTTGCATCTCTTGTTCATCTCTTGAAGGCTAGCATCCTGGATGGTTTCAACTCCAACCTGTAATCTGACCAGGCCTGTTTCTTTCATCCGGTAAAGCAACTCCTCGTCCATAAGGTCAATGCGCGTTCTTGCTTCCCACTGAAAGGCTAAACCACGCCGGCCGATCTCGTTGCAGAAATCCAAAACCCGGCTTCGGCTTGTGGTAAAAGTGTCATCCCCAAAACGTATCGAGTCCAGCCCGTATTGATCGAGCATCTCTTCAATCTCTTGGAGGATATTTGGAGCGGATCGGTAAACAGCCCCCCCCCACAGTTGTGGTGAATAACAAAATTTGCATTCCCAGGGGCATCCTCTGCTGCCGATCATTTCTCCTGCCCGATACAAACTGGCCTGTCTGTAGCTTTCCATGGGGATGAGGGAGCGAGCAGGAAAGGGCAACCGGTCCAAATAGCGCAGGCGTGGGGCCGGGGGATTGATATGAACTAGACCCGCAGGGGTCAAGAAAGCAATCCCCTGAATCCTGGCTAAATCGCTATAGGCCTTTACCGAAAGTGCCTGCAGCAGTTCACAGAAGGGCGTTTCTCCTTCCCCGCAGACAATCATATCCGCCAGGCCCTGACTGAGGAATGTCCCGCTATCGATGGTGGCTTGGTAGCCCCCTAGGAGAATTTTTGACTGGGGAGAAATTTCCCTGGCCAGAGCGCTCAGGGACACCACCATTGGGGTGCTCGGCGTCGGCACACTAAATCCGACAACGTCGGGCTCATAATCGAGAAGGGTGGAAGACAGTTTTTGTTCTGGACACTCTCGAAACAAGGGCAGGGGAAGCACTTGCACATCATGAGAGCCAGCCAATCCGGCCCATCGATTTTTTACCGCAGCAGCAAGGTATAAAAGTCCGAGAGGAGGGGCAGGCGTCTGATTCCACGCATATGGCGAGACAGGTGGATCAACGAGCAGTATTTTCATTAAACCCCCGCCTAAACGAGAACGCTGCACACCAGCCAGGGTCAGCTCCGAGGACAATCCCCGGCTTGGAAGCCCGCGTAGACGAGAGATCCCCCAGTGAAGCGAACCGCGTTCCCTTGATGGGGCAAATAAGTGCACTTTCGGACGAGTTCCAAAGTACCTGTCAACCCAAGCTGCGCTCAGACCTGAGTAAGCCGCCACAGGCGGCAAAGGGCAGTATGTTGAGAATAAGCAGGCTAAGTACGGCTTCTGAGCCAAAGGGTGGGAATATACCATTCGTTTTGTCGAAAGACGGCCTTTCTGCCGGCTCCAATGGCTGCCGGCAGAGAGACCCCTTGCAATAGCTTGCCGTAAAGGCTGGCCGCAAATTTGAGTGCAGATCCGCTCGTAATATCGAGCTGCATCGCAATTACCGCGGGCACACCCGATTGAATCAATCCCGGGCCAAGCCCGCCAAAAACACTCCCCTGCTGAATTAGGGAGGACTGGCAAGAGGAGACAACCGCCAAGTTAATCTTGGAGGTGATGATAATGTTTTGCAATTCCTGCGAACTGACAAAATCGGCTCGTCTAGCATTGTCCTCAAAGGCAAAGAATCCCGCTGGTTTCACCGTCTCCATAGAGGCTTTACATTTGAGACAAGTTTGATAATGGGGATAGTGAAAAGCATGGCAATTAGGACAAAGTCGAGCATAGGCTCCATGCCCATCCAAGTGCAGGATTTGATACAGGCCCTCCTCAAATCTTTCCCGCAGAGCATCGTAGGTAGCCCGTTCCAGTCGATCAAGGAACACCTCTTTTTTTTCGATGTAAGGCTGCAGCGCTGTACTTACAGCGGTCCACTCGGCGTCTGCGGAGAGACGCCCCAGTTCTCGGGGTCTGCTCGAAGCAAACAATATATGAAGCGGCCGGGAGAGTTCAAAGGGCGGCCTGGATTCAGGATAAGAGATGTAGCGGGTAAGCTCAACCGCCCCACCGGAAATCAGATGTCGTCTGCCGTCGTGGAATAGCTCCCAAGGATAACGGGCTATACTCGGGGCATTTTCCGGAAAGCGAAGCTCCAGATGCAGGGGTTCCCTCAACTTGCGCGATTGATTAAAAGCCATTCGGAAGGCAGGTTCCAGATCACTCTGAAAAACCGTCTCATAAAGGCATCGCCCAACTACCTGCAAAGGGTCCCCCTTGAACCCTCCTCCTGCCCCATGGTCCAACAAGTCAAGCTGCTCCAGCACCTGTGTTTCAGGCGGCGGAAACAAATCAGGAGTGTATTTGCCCACTTGGAGCGCCTTGAGGATCACGGGCAGTTCGTCCAAGGTAAATGGCAGGTTGGCTGTATGAGCGGCTTCACCTAGCGGTGTATCGAAAGAATGCACACTGATAGAATTGATCCCCTGGGGGCGCAGTTCAATACGAAAGACCGGCTTGTCCGGGGCGGATTTTTGTATGACGACTGCCCCCTCAACCCGAGCAGGTGGGGGCGAGGGCGGCGCCGACTGTCGTTTAACCGCATCCGAGATCGCCCGGCAGGAGTCCAATTTGAGACGCCGACCCATACTGCAGAGGGCCAATAAACCATCCCGAGTAGGCCAGGAGACAATCTCGGTATCCCGGAATTGAAAGGTTCCTTTCTCGTAGGAACGGGTCAAAGCCGCAAAAGCACTGCGAAACTCCCTTGATTCTAGCGGATAGCCACAGTCAGCCAACGCCATAATTGCATAGGATGTCCCGATCCTTTCTATGGATAGAGCGGTGGGGCGATCGATCGTGTCCGACCAGGAGCCATCCGGACGCTGCTGCTGTAAAATAAAGTGGATGGCCTTGGCCGTGTCGAATTCAGGGTCAACACAGGAAAGCATACTACACACCAGCGCGGTCACAGCAGGCCTGGACACTCCCCCCTCACAAGACCCCCAGCCCCCATCAGCATTTTGGATGCGCTTTATCCAGTCGAGGGTTCTATCCATAGCACCCTGGATATCATCCTTCGACCCGAGAAAGTGCAGACCACAGTATAGGCCAAGCATGGCAAAGACCGTACTGGAAAGCCAGCTGGCCTCACTAGAGTAACGCCAATTCCAACCCGTGTCTCCCAATTGTTGGTAAAGCAGCCACTTTACACACTTGTCCAGTTCTTCTCTAAAAAACTCCTCCGCAGTATCATGATATGCCAGCGTGCAGGCAATAGCCGTTTGACCGGTGGCATCTGTAATGGAATAATCCCCCTGTTTGAGCTGGGGAATCCCCAAATCGGGATTGCGATTCTTGACCGTCCAGTTCAACGCCTTACGCATGTAGAATTCATGAAAACTTGTACCCGCCGACCAGGCAGCCCAGAGCAGCCCGGCGGTAGTCCAGGCACAGGAATACGAGCCCGCGTATTCTGACGGGAGGCCCCCTTGAGGCAGTTCAGCCGCACGGATCCAATCTACGCATTCAGAAATCATATTGCTAACCGAGATTTTCAAATCCATGGCCTGCGCCTCCGAATTACTGCTTCTGAGGGTTATGGTTGCTCCATATTTTTACTCGGACAAGACGTCCGTCAAGGCAATTTTACCACCACCCAGGAAAAGCAACAAATAGCCTCCGCTTGGATGGAACATATCGTCCAGCAGTCCTGGGCAAAACGAACCTGGACCTTAGGGAGAAAGGTCCTCCGTATCCTCCAGGGACTGCTCGATCTGGCGCTGGGTCTCGGGCAGGGCCTGCTCCGCCGGCACCCGCCCGCTGGTCACCTTGTACAACAACTCGTCCAGGGGATCCCAGAGCAGTTCGATGCGCGTCGAGACCGGGCGGGGCCGGCCCAACTCGGCCTGGCGCACCAGCCCCTGCAAGAGCGGGCTGCCTGAGAGATCCAACTCGGCCGAGGTCGGCACCATGTTCTGATGGATAGCCAGCAGTCGCTGCGGCAGAGGTCCCCCCAAAAAGCACAGCAGTTCCAGGGAATCCTCTGGGTAGAACGCAAGGCGGACCGGATTCAGCATCAACACGCGATAGCCAACCAGGGGCGTCGGCCAGGACTGCGTCTGCGACAGCAGCGGCAGAGGAGCGACTCCCAAACGCTCCACACCCAATGTACGGACATAGTCAGAGAGGGCCCAGGAACCGTTGACCACCATGGCCAGGTTGGCTCCCTTGAACATGGCATCCGCCTGCCCATAGCTGTCCGCAAAAATGACCCCGGGGGCAGCGCGCACATCTTGCAGCCAGGCCAGCCAGGCCCGGGTCTCGTTGGTATCGAGGGCGGCGTGCCCTTCCTCGTCAAAAAGCCGGCCGCCAAAGGCGTACAAATAGCCCACCGTGTTGTAAAAGCTCAGCGGAAAGGCCAGGCCGGCCTGCTCCTCACCCGCCCAGTTCGCCGCCAACTCGAGCAGCTCCGTCGTCGTTGTCGGCGGCTCGCCGATGAAATCGCGATTGTAGTAGAGCACCACCGTCTCGCTGCTGTAGGGCACGGCGTAGCGGTGGCCCTGGTACTCGACGCCGGTCAGGGCAAAGGGGTAAAAACCATCCCAGTAGGCCCCGTCCACGATCTCTTCCAGCGGAGTGATCATATTGCCATCGGCCAGGCGGCCGATCCAATGACTGTGGCCCACCAGAATATCCGGCCCCTCGCCAGCCAGCACGGCGTCCTCGTATTCCGACAGAATCTGTCCCACCGGAACGCGCCGCAGGCGCACCCGGATGCCCGGATGTTGATTCTGATAATCCGCCAACAGGCTGCGGATGAGACCCTCCTCCTCGGCATCCCAACTGTGCCAGACCGTCAGCGTCTGGAACGTGCTCGGCGTTCCAGTCGGCTGGGGGCTGGGCGACGGGGCCGGCTGCGAGGGCTGGGCAGAGGGCGCGAGCTGCGAGGGGCTGCAAGCCAGCAGCAGGGCACAGAACAGCAGGAGCATCATTTTATGGGGCAGTCTTTTATCCTTCATCATAGGCCTATCTTAACCCAGGCCGGGGGGAATGTCAACTCCCGCCGCTGGACAAACCAGGAGGTCGGTTGTATAATAAGGGCCGACCTGGGCCAGGCCGGCCCAGGAGGACAAAGGTGTCCTGCAGGGTCTGACAGGTGGGATAGAGCACCCCCTGTGTGGAATCCAGCGACACCGTTACCGGGAGGACGCCCCCAAACGGTGTCCTTTTTTGCAACCGTAGCTAAAGGAGGCAGCCAATGCGGGAATTGTCGGCCAATGTAATCTCGGAAACCGTCGCCAGGCTCTGCATCGAGTCCAACTACTACCTGGGCCAGGACGTCGTCACTGCGTTGGAGCAGGCCTTGCAACGGGAAGAGTCCCCTGTCGGCCAGGGCGTGCTGCAGCAGATTTTGGAAAACGCCCGCATTGCGCGGGAGACCGACATGCCCATCTGCCAGGACTGCGGCCTGGCCGTGGTCCTGCTGGAACTGGGACAGGACTTGCATATTGTCGACGGGGACCTCTACGAGGCCGTCCACGAGGGCGTGCGCCGGGGTTACGAAAAGGGCTACCTGCGCAAGTCCTCCGTGCGCCGGCCCTTTTCCGCCCGGATCAATACCGGGGACAATACGCCGGCCATCATCCACACCAAGATCGTCCCCGGGGAGCAACTGCGCATCACCGTGGCCCCCAAGGGGGGCGGCAGTGAGAATATGAGCCGCCTGGCCATGCTGACCCCGGCGGCCGGCCGGCAGGGCATCATTGACTTTGTACTGGAGGCCGTGGACAAGGCCGGGGCCAACCCCTGCCCGCCTATCATCCTCGGCATCGGCGTGGGGGGGACCTTTGAGCGGGTGGCCTTTTTGGCCAAAAAAGCCCTGCTCCGCGAGGTCGGCTCCAACAACCCGGACCCCGAACTGGACGAACTGGAAAAAGAGCTGCTCGAGCGCGTCAACCGCCTGGGCATCGGCCCCCAGGGGCTCGGTGGACGGGTCACCGCCCTGGCCGTGCACATCGAACAGGAGCCGTGTCACATCGCCAGCATGCCCGCCGCCATCAACTTTCAGTGCCACGCCGCTCGCCACAAGCAAGCTGTGCTGTAGAAGGAGGACCCCCATGAAAGAAATCCACACCCCCTTGACCGAGGAGATCGTCGCCGATCTGCACAGTGGCGACCAGGTCCTGATCAGCGGCACCATCTATGTCGGCCGGGACGCGGCCCACAAACGCCTGGTGGCGCTGCTGGAGCAGGGACAGGCACTGCCCTTTGACCCCCAGGGCCAAATCATCTACTACATGGGCCCGGCCCCGGCCAAGCCCGGCCAGGCCATCGGCTCGGCCGGCCCCACCACCAGCTACCGCATGGACCCTTACACCGTGCCCATGCTCAAGGCCGGCCTCAAGGGCATGATTGGCAAGGGCAATCGCTCCCCCGAGGTGCGCCAGGCCCTGCAGGAGTACAAAGCGGTCTATTTCGCCGCCACCGGCGGCGCCGGGGCCCTAATCTCGAACGCCATCGTCGAGGCCGGGGTCATCGCCTACGAGGACCTGGGGGCCGAAGCCCTGCGTGAACTGCGCGTGGTCCGGTTCCCGGCCATCGTGGTCAACGACATCTATGGCGGCGATGCCTACCAAGAGGGCCAGTCCCGCTATCGCCTGGAGCAGGAGTAGGAGACAATTTGATGCGTACTTGTTTGAATGTGAACGACCTGCGCAACGACATCATCCGGCGGGTCGAGGAGATGAGCGGGCAAGACCTGATGGCCTGTTACCAGTGCGGCAACTGCTCGGCCGGCTGCCCCGCAGCCGGGGCCATGGACCTGCTGCCCAACCAGATCATCCGCCTGCTGCAATTGGGGCGCGTGCAGGAGGTCCTCCACTCCAAGGCCATCTGGTACTGCGCGGCCTGCCTGACCTGCGAAGCGCGCTGCCCCAAGGGCATCGACGTCGCCCGCATTACCGAGGCGCTGCGTACCCTGGCCATGGAAAAGGGCATCCGCTTTATCGACATCGAGGAACTGCCGCCCGAGACCCTGGCCGACCTGCCCCAGCAGGCCTGCATCGGTGGTTTCCGCAAGTACAATATCTGAGACCGGGCCGGCCGGGGCCCCTGAGGCCCATATAGCCCAGGAGCAGCGGGCCCAAGGAGATCGATATGAGCATTCCCTATTTTCCCGGTTGTACCCTGAGCACCAAGGCCACGGGGCTGGACTATTCCGCCCGCGTCTCGATGAAGAGGCTCGGCCTGGAACTGGAGGAAATCCCCGGCTGGAACTGCTGTGGGGCCACCTTTCCCCTGACCAACGACGATATGCGCCTCAGCGGAGCCGTGCGCAACCTGGTCCACACCGCCGAAATGGGGCAGGAGGAACTGCTGGTGCTCTGCTCCACCTGCTACAATGTCACCAAACGGGCCAACCGCGTGATGCGCCAGGACGCCGAGCGCCGCGAACGGATCAACTTTTTCATCGAGGCCGCATACCAGGGCAACGTGCGGGTCGTGCACCTGCTGGACCTGCTGCGGGACCGACTCGGCTTTGCAGCCCTGCGCGAGCGCGTGACCCAGCCCCTGGAGGGTCTCAAGCTGGCCGCCTATTATGGCTGCCTGCTGCTGCGGCCGGCGAACGAGATCCAATTGGACGATGCGGAGAACCCCCACCTCTTTGAGGATTACCTACAAGCCCTGGGCGCCACAGCGATCCTCTATCCCCACCGCGGGGAATGCTGCGGTTCCTACCTGGCCGTGAGCGCCCCGGACGTCGCCATCGAGGCCTCCTATCGTATCCTCAGCGCCGCCCACCAGGCCGGGGCCCAGGCCATCGTCACCAGTTGCCCCCTCTGCCACTATAACCTGGACCGGCACCAAAAGGTCATGGCCTCGCGCTTTGGCGGATTTCGGCCCCTGCCCGTCTTTTACATCACCCAAATCCTGGGCGTGGCCCTGGGACTAGAGACGGACAAGTTTGGCTTTGAGCGCCACCAGGTCGACCCGCGCCCGCTCCTGGAACAGATCGCCAGCCCCGCGCTGGCATCCGCTTGATAAGCCTCAAGGATGAATACGCAGGAACAGGAAGTAACGATGAGCCAAAATAAAGGTATTCCCCGGGCCCTGGTCATTGGAGGCGGCATCGCCGGCATGCAGGCCAGCCTGGACATTGCCAATGCCGGCTTTGAGGTGCTCCTGGTGGAACGCAAACCCTCCATCGGCGGGCACATGCTGCAGCTCTCCGAGACCTTTCCCACCCTGGACTGCGCCCAATGTATCCTCACGCCGCGCACCGTCGAGGTCGGCCAGCATCCCCGCATCCAGCTCTACACCTATTCCGAGGTGGTCTCGATCGAGGGCGAGGAGGGCAACTTTTGCGTGCGCATTCGGCGGAAACCGGCCTATGTCAACTGGGACCTGTGCACCGGCTGTGGCCTCTGCCAGGAAAAATGCCCCACCAAGGTGCCCTCTCCGTTTGAGGAGTATGTCGGCCTAGGCAAGGCCATCTATACCCTCTCCCCCCAAGCGGTCCCCAACAAACCCGTCATCGACCGGGAACATTGCCGCTACTTTACCCGGGGCAAATGCCGCGTCTGTGAAAGGGTCTGCCCGACCGAGGCCATCGATTACGAGCAGCAAGAGCGGATTGTCGAGGAAAATGTGGGCGCCATCGTGGTCGCCACCGGCTTTGACCTCTATGCGCTGAACGACATTGGCGAATACGGTGCCGGAGAGGATCCCGACATACTCAGCGGCCTGCAGTTCGAACGGCTGCTCTCGGCCTCCGGCCCGACTGCCGGCGCCGTCCGCCGGCCCTCCGACGGCAAAGAGCCGGCCGAAATCGCCTTTGTCCAGTGCGTGCGCTCCCGGGACCCCGAGCATGGGATGCCCTACTGTTCGCGCATCTGCTGCATGTACACGGCCAAGCACGCCATGCTCTACAAGCACCGGGTCCATCACGGCCAGGCTTACGTCTTTTACATCGACATCCGTTCGGCCGGCAAGAACTATGAGGAATTTGTCCAGCGGGCCATGGAAGAGGACGACGTCCTCTATATCCGCGGCCGCGTCTCCAGGATCTTTCGCCAGAACGGCAAGCTGGTCGTCTGGGGGGCCGACACCCTGACCGGAAAATCCATCGAGGTCCGGGCGGATATGGTCGTCCTGGCCAATGCGGTCATCCCCGCCCCCGGCAACCAGGAGTTGGCCCAGGCCCTGGGCATCGAACTGGACGAGAACGGCTTTTTCCGGGAGGCCGATGACAACCTGCGCCCCATGGAATCCACCCGGCCGGGCATCTTTATCGCCGGGGCCGCCCAGACGCCCAAGGACATCCCCGACACCGTCGCCCAGGCCAGCGGCGCCACGGCCAAAGTCCTGACCCGATTCCAACAATGGAACGGGGACCGGTCCAACGAGACGGAGGAGCACTGATGCGAAGAATCGGCGTCTTTGTCTGTCACTGCGGCTTTAACATTGCCAGCACTGTCGACGTAGAGGCGGTGGCCAAGGAGCTGCAGGAACACCCCCAGGTGGCCCTGGCCACAGATTATAAATACATGTGCTCCCAACCGGGCCAGGACATGATTCAAGAGGCCATTGTCGAGCACAACCTGGACGGCGTCATCGTGGCTGCCTGCTCCCCGGCCATGCACGAGCCCACCTTCCGCAAGGCCTGCGCCTCAGCCGGCCTCAACCCCTACTGCTGCGAAATCGCCAACATCCGCGAACAGTGCAGTTGGGTCCACCAAAAAGAGCCCGAGCGGGCCACCCAAAAGGCGATCGAGACCATCCGCACCATGGTGGCCAAGACCGCCAGCGACGAGGAACTGGAGCCCCTGGCTACGCCGATCAAGCGCAGGGCCCTGGTTATCGGCGGGGGGCTGGCCGGACTGAGCAGCGCCCTGGACATTGCCGAGGCGGGTTATCCGGTGGTCCTGGTGGAACGGAACGAACGGCTCGGCGGCAAGGTGGCCCAGCTCTCCGGCGTCTATCTCAACTTTGCCGGCGGCGAGCAATTGATCCAACAGCGCATCGAGGCCGCCCGATCCCACCCCCGGATTGAGATCCACACCGGCACGGAACTGGCCCTCCTGGAGGGCTATGTGGGCAACTTTCAAGCCCGCCTCAAAGCGGCCGGCACCGGCGACGACCAGGCCGGCCCGCCGATCGATATCGGCGCCGTCGTCGTGGCCACAGGCTATGACCTCTTTTCGGACCGGCTCCTGGGCGAATACGGCAGCGGCACCTATCCCGACGTCATCAATGGCCTCGAATTTGAACGATTGTTGGCCGATCCCGCCGGCCTGCGCCGCCCCTCGGATGGCCAGGAACCCCAGCAGGTGGTCTTTGTGCAGTGCGTGCGCTCGCGCGACCCCGAACGGGGCATGCCCTACTGCTCGCGCATCTGCTGCATGTACGTGGCCAAGCAGGCGCGCTTGTACAAACAGCGGGTCCCTAACGGGCAGTCCTACGTCTTTTACATCGATATCCGCTCGGCCGGCAAGGGCTACGAGGAGTTTGTCCAGCAGGCCATGGAGGAGGACGGCGTCCTCTATATCCGCGGCCGCGTGGCCAAGGTCTTTCCCCAGGGAAACAAGACCGTGGTCTGGGGTGTGGACACCCTCAGCGGGGAACTGATCGAGGTCGCCGCCGACCTGGTCGTCCTGGCCACCGCCGCGGTGCCCTCCGAGGGAGCGGTGGAATTGGCCCAACGCCTGCGCATCGCCACGGACGGCCATGGCTTTTTCAGCGAGGCCCACCCCAAGCTGCGCCCGGTCGAGAGCCTCACCGCCGGCATCTACCTGGCCGGCGCGGCCCAGGCCCCAAAGGATATCCCCGACACCGTCGCCCAGGCCAGCGGGGCCGCCGCCAAAGTGATGACCCTCTTTTCCCAGGACGAGTTGGTCCAGGAACCCACCGTGGCCTATGTCATCGAGGACATTTGCTCCGGCTGCGGGATCTGCGTGCCGGCCTGCCCCTACGAGGCCCGCTCCATCGATCCCTGGCGGCAGGTCGCCGTGGTCAATCCGGCCCTGTGCCAGTTCTGTGGGGCCTGCGTGGCGGCCTGCCCGAACAAAGCCTCGCAGATCCACAACTGGACGGCCGACCAGATCCTGTCCATGTTGGACGCTTTGGCCTTATAGACGGTCCAGGAGGACTCGGGTTAGCGCTATGTCCAGCGGCAGCATCAAGACAGCCAAGCCCCAGACATCCCCCAGCAGCAACAGCCGGCTGGCCCGTTGGGCGGCCGGGCTGCTCCTGCTGTTGGCGGCCCTGTCCTGCCTGGCGGCCCCCCTGCTGGCCCTGCAACAGGCCCGCCAGCCCTTCCCCGGTTTTCTGCTCGAGCCCTCCATGGTCATCAGTGCCCTGAGCCGGGCCGATTGGGCCGGCTCCCAGCAGGGCCTGGGACACCCCTGGCGCGTGATCGCAGCGGACGATCGGCCCCTCAGCCGGCCGGCCGAATTGAACGCCTACCTGCAAGAGCAGCCTCTGGGCAGTCCCATCCACTACACCGTGGAAAACCCGCAGGGACAGCGGCAAAACTGGCCCGAGGCCCTGCCCAGCAGGCTGCTGAACGGCACGGACCTGCTCCTGCTCTTCTGGGGGCCCTACCTGGTCGCCCTCGCCTACCTGGCCTGTGCTTTTTGGGTCTATCGCGCCCGGGGGGACAGCGCGCCCGGACAGGCCTGCTCTACATGCTGCGCTGGCACTTCCATGGGCCTGGCCCTGTTATACAATTCCTTGAGCGGCCACCATGTCACCCACCTCTGGACAGCGGCCCTGGCCCTGAGCGCGGCCGGTGGCCTGCACCTGGCCCTGGTCTTTCCCGAGACGCTGTTCACCCGGGACCGAGCCCGTCCCTGGGGCATCCTGCCCTACCTGGCGGCCGCCGGCCTCATCCTCTGGACCGAAACCAGCTATGCCTGGGGAGACTCCCCCTGGGGCTACCAACGGGCCTGGAGATGGATGTTGGCGGGCCTCAGCCTGTCGGCCCTGCTCCTGGTCGGCCGGCTGCTCTACAGCCGCTACTTTTCCCGCAACAGCCGCATTCGACAGCAGGCCCGCAGCGTCCTACTGGGAACCATGCTGGCCTTTTTACCCACCGGCCTCATCCTGGGCGCGACCGTCCTCGGATTTGAGCTCAACCTCTTCCATCTGTCCCTACTGCTCCTGGCCCTGCCTGTCTTTCCCCTGACCCTGGCCTATGCCATCGCCCGGGGCTATGTTCTGGACATCGACCGGGTCATCAGCCGCGGGCTGGCCTACAGCCTGCTGATCCTCCTGTTGATTGGTGTCTATATGGCCATGGTTGCCCTGATTGGCTGGTGGGCCCCCGGACTGCTGCGGACTGACGACCCGCTGGCCCTGGGAGGCCTGATCCTCTTAGCCGCTCTCTTGGTCGGCCCCCTGCAGCAGTCCCTGCGCCGCTTTGTGGACCGCCTGCTCTACCGCGAACGGCTGAACTTTCGGCGGGTTGTACGCGAGTTTGGTCAATCCCTCTCCCAGGTGATCGATCTACCCGAGCTGAGCCAGTTGGTGCTCCAACGCATCTGCGAAACCCTGCACCTGGACGCGGTTTCGCTGTACCTCTTTGACCAGCGCAGCGGAACCTACCAGCTCTATCAGGCTATGGGCCCGGCCATTGAGCGGACAGAAGGTCGATCCACGCCCGCCTTTGTTGAAACCGACCGCTTTATCCAACACCTGCGCGCGGCCAATGGGGCCATCTATCGCCATCACCGCCAGGGTCAATGGCTGCACGAACTCCCCGTGGAGGAGAAACAGCGGCTCAACAATCTCCACGGCCTGGTCTTTTTACCCCTGATCACCCAGAGCCGCCTGGTGGGCTGGCTCAATTTGGGAGCTCGCCTTTCCGGCGAGATGTACAGCGCCGAGGATCTCGAACTGCTGAACGCCCTGGCCGACCGGGCCTCCGTGGCCATCGAGAATGCCCGCCTATTTGCCGAGCGCGAACGCCGGCTGACCGAACTGGCCGTGTTGAACGAGATCGGCCAGGCCATCAACTCGGCCCTCTCCCCGGAACAGGTTCTCCAGACTATCTATGAGCAAACGGGCCGCCTGATGGATACGACCCACTTTTCCCTGGCCCTGCACGAGCCGGAACAGGAGGAGGTCTCTTTTCTCCTGTACGTTCAGGACGGCCAGGTCCGCACGCCCTGGTCCCGCCGCCAGGGCAACGGGCTCAATGAATACATCCTGCGCACCCGCCAACCCCTGTTAATCGCCGAGCGGGTCCAAGAAACGATCCAGAGCCTGGAACTCGACGTCATCGGCCGGCCGGCCTCCTCCTGGCTGGGCGTACCGATTATAGCGGAGGATCTGGCCATCGGGGTCATTGCCGTGCAGAGTACCGGCCCCGAAACCACCTACGACGTACAGGACCTGGAGAGCCTCTGTGCCATCGCCAATCAGGCCGCCATCGCCATTACCAACGCCCGCCTATACGAAATGACCGACCGGGCGCTCTCCCGCCGACGGGAGGAGCTGACCATCCTGGACGATTTCGCCCGCTCCGTCTCGAGCACGATCCTGGACCCGCATCAGGTTGCCGAGGAAACCCTTTTCCGAGCCATCGAGAGCCTACAGGCCTCTAGGGGCATCCTGATCCGTTACGAACAGGAGGGAGGGCCCTTTCCAACCCTGGCCCGCCTGCGCTGGCCGGCCCAGGGCAACTGGCCAGCGCTCTGGCAAGACGCGCTGCGCGAATTCCGCCGCGGCCAGCGGGGTCCCTGGGTCCGTGACCTCAGCGATCCCACCGACCCGACGCAGGGGCCGAAAGTTTCGCCCCTGCACGTACTCTGTCCCCTGGTCCGCGAGCATACGCCCCTAGCCCTGCTCCACCTGGCCCTGGATGACGAAAAGCCGCTGGACGCAGAATCCCTGCGCTTTCTGCGCCATCTCTGCGATCACGCCTCGATCGCCCTGGAAAACGCCCTGCTGTACCAACAACAGGTCCAACAGAGGCAGGACGCACAGCGGCGATCCGGCCAATGGACCGAAATCCTCCGACTCGGCCAATCCCTGCAGGTCAACACGCCCCTACAAACGGCCGCGCAGCAGATTCTCCAGTCGGCCTGCCAAACCCTGGCCTGCCCACTGGGCCGGCTCTGGCTGGTCGAGGAGCAAGACCCCAGCCTGCTGCGCTGCGCCGCCGCCGCCGGGGCCACCAAGGAGGACCGGCTTCGACTGCAAAGCAGGCCCGTCCCGCTCAAGAGATTGGAGAGATTGCTGCGGCCCGAATCCCTCCTGGGTCAGAGCAGTTATCTCGTCGCGGCCACCGACGAGAAAGCGCCAGGGGAGCTGGAGTGCCAGAAACAAGCCCCAGCGGAACCAGGGCTGCCCTGGCCGCCATCGACAGAATCGCTCTATGCCATCCTGACCCCCCTGCGGGGGGCTAAAAAGCAGCTCCTGGGTTTGTTGTCGCTGCATCAGCCACTGGGACAGCCCGTGCCCAGCGGGGAGCAGGTCGAAATCCTGGAAATTCTGGTCCACCAGGGCGCCATGGCCATTGAAAATACCCGGCTCTACCAGGCCCTGCACGAGGCCAACGAGGCCAAGAGTGAATTCCTCTCGCTGATCGCCCAGGAACTACAGGTGCCCAAGCGATCCATCTGGAGTTACGCCGAACTGCTGAGGCAACTCCCTACCGGGCAGGACCCGGTCACCCAGCAGGGCTTTTTGCGCCTCCTGCAGTCCAACCTCGGCCGCCTGGACACCCTGATCGCCAAGCTCCTGGAAATCAGCCACATCGAAGCGGGCCGGCTGGAGCTATCCCTGGCCCCGCTGCACCTGGACGAGGTCGTCCAGGAAAGTGTGGCCGCCATGCGCCCGCACATTGAGCACAAGGGGCTGACCCTGCACCTGGATTTGCCCGCCGACCTGCCCCCTGTCCGGGCCGATGGGCAACGGCTGGTACAGGTCTGCTCCAATTTGCTCAGCAACGCCTGCAAGTACACAGCCGAACCGGGCGAGATCCGTGTCTCGGCCCACCTGCTGCAGCGGCCGGACGAGCTCAACGGCAGTGGGCCCGAACCGAACCATCTGCATTGTCCCTGCCTGTGCCTCTCGATCCAGGACAGCGGCATCGGTCTGACCCCGCAGGAAAAAAAGCAGGTCTTTGGCCGCTTGTTCCGTTCGGAACATCCCCTGGTGCGCCAGGAGCCGGGCACCGGCCTCGGCCTGTACCTGGCGCAACTGCTGGTCGAGGCCCACCAGGGGCAAATTTGGGTCGAGAGCAAGACCGGGCAGGGCAGTACCTTTCACATCGCCCTGCCCCTGGATCGACCGAAGCAAAATGAGGGTGACCCCGAAACAGGAGGATGGCCCCATATACAAAAAACGAGTGAGTCATCGGCCCATTCGTACGAGTAAACGACGAGGCTAAACTATGGAACAGAAAAAGGGAAAACAAGACGTCGTCGGCGCCGTGCTGGTCGTCGGGGGAGGCATCGGTGGCATGCAGGCGGCCCTGGACCTGGGCAATGCCGGTTTTAAGGTCTACCTGCTGGACAAAGCCCCGGCCATCGGCGGCACCATGGCCATGCTGGACAAGACCTTCCCCACCAACGACTGCGCCATGTGCATCATGTCCCCCAAGTTGGTCGAGTGCGGCCGACATCTCAACATTGACATCCTCACCCTGGCCGAGCTGGAGCAACTCGAGGGCCAGCCGGGCCATTTCACCGCCCATATCCGCCGGCAGCCCCGCTTTATCGATCTGGACAAATGCACCGGCTGTGGGGAATGCGCCGAGGTCTGCCCCATCGTCCTGACGGACGGCTTTAATGCCGGCCTCTCGACCCGCAGGGCCGCCTACAAGCTCTATCCCCAGGCCACGCCCAATGCCTTTGCCATCGAGAAACGGGGCACCGCGCCCTGCCGCGATGCCTGTCCCATCCACCAGCGGGCCGAGGGCTATATCGCCCTGATCCACCAGGGCCAATACGAGGAGGCCTACCGCACCATCCTGGAGGATAACCCCTTCCCCGCCATCTGCGGGCGCATCTGCAACCACAAGTGCGAGGACGCCTGCTCACGGGCCCAGGTGGACGAGCCGGTCTCGATTATGCGCCTGAAACGCTTTGTCGTCGATTGGGTCTGGGAGCACGGCGGCCTCAGCCCCAAGGAGGACGGGGCGGAGGGCGCCGCCACAGAGGAGGAGCCCGTCCCAGCACTGGGACGCATCGCCGTCGTCGGCGCGGGGCCGGCCGGCCTGACCTGCGCCCAGGACCTCAACCGTCTGGGCTACCAGGTCACCGTTTGGGAAGCCCTGCCCGTCGCCGGCGGCATGATGACCGTGGGCGTGCCCGAATACCGCCTGCCCCGCGATCTGATCCAAAAAGAGGTCCAGTCTATCCTCGACGAGGGCGTCGAACTGCGCTTGAACAGCCGCGTGGAGGACCTGGACGAGCTGCTGGACCAGGGCTACGAGGCCGTCTTTTTGGCCATGGGCGCCCACCGCGGCCGTAAACTGCCCATCCCCGGCGCCGACCTGCCCGAAGTCTATGTGAACAGCGATTTCCTGCGCCAGGCCGCCCTGGGCAGCCCCCCCGACCTCAGCGGCAAGCGCGTACTGGTGCTGGGCGGCGGCAACGTGGCCATGGACTGCGCCCGCACCGCCCTGCGGCTGGGCGCCAGCCAGGTCGCCGCGACCTGCCTGGAGAGCTGCGACCTGATGCCGGCCCACGATTGGGAGATCGCCGAGGCCCAGGAAGAGGGGATGGAACTGCTGCCGGCACGCACCTTTCTCGAGATTACCGAGACCGATGGCCACGTCAGCGGCGTGCGCTGCGCCGAGATCGTCTTTCGCGGCTTTATCGAAGGCCGCCCCGACATGACCGTCATCCAGGAAAGCGAACATATCATCCCGGCCGACGTGATCATCTTTGCCATCGGCCTGGCCCCCGAGAGCGAATTCGTCGAGGGCCGCGGGGTCGAACGGCGGCGCGGCGGCACCGTGCAGATCGACCCGGAAACCATGATGACCGACCGCCCCGGCGTCTTTGCCGGGGGCGACGTCGTCACCGGGACCACCTTTGTCGTCGATGCCATCGCCGCCGGCCACAAGGCCGCCCGCAGCATCGACCGCTATATCCGCGGAGAAAAAGAGGGGGTGCAGGAACCCATCCTGCAGCCCGTGGCCGAACTCTCGGAACAAGAGATCGCCGAGGGCCTGGAGTGCGGCAGCATCCAGCCGGCCCCGCGCGTGCCCAAGCGCCAGCTTGCCCCGCAGGAGCGCCGGCACAATTTCACCGAGGTCGACCTGGTCATGACCGAGGAACAAGCCCGCGCCGAGGCCGCCCGCTGCCTCGAATGTGGCATCTGCTCCGAATGCCTGGCCTGCGCTCGAGCCTGCCAGGCCGACTGCATCAACCACGAAATGATCGCCGACACGCTCGAATTGGACGTCGGCGCCGTCGTGCTCACCCCCGGCGTCGAGTTCTACGATCCCGCCCTCAAGGAGGAGTTTGGCTACGGGCGCTATGCCAACGTGCTCACCTCGGTCGAGTTTGAACGCATGCTCTCGGCCTCCGGCCCCTTTGAGGGGCACGTCAAGCGTCGCTCCGACGGGCTCTCGCCCCACCGCATCGCCTGGATCCAGTGCATTGGCTCCCGCGACAGCGCCTGCGGGCAGAACTATTGCTCGTCGGTCTGCTGCATGTACGCGACCAAGGAGGCCATGATCGCCCGGGAGCACGATCCCGCCGTCGAGCCGACCATCTTTTATCTGGACATCCGCGCCTTTGGCAAGGGCTTTGACTCCTACTACGAGTCGGGCATCCACGAGCACGGCATCCGCTACATCCGCAGTTTCATCTCCTCGGTCAAGGAGGACCCGCAAAGCAAGAACCTGCGACTGACCTACGTGCAGCCCGACGGCGAGGTCGTTGAGGAAACCTTTGACATGGTCGTCCTCGCCGTCGGCCTGGTAGCCCCACCCTCCGCGCAGGAACTGGCCCAGCGCCTGGGCGTCGATCTGAACCGCTACGGCTTTGCCCAGGGAGACGAGTTCACCCCGGTCGAGACCACTCGCCCTGGCGTCTTTGTGGCCGGCGCCTTTCGCAGCCCCAAGGACATCCCCGAGACCGTGGTAGAGGCATCGGCGGCGGCCTCGGCGGCGGCCCGCCTGCTGGCCCCCGCCCGTGGGACCCTGACCCGGACCAAGACCTACCCGCCCGAGGTCGACGTGCGCTTTGAGGAACCCCGCGTGGGCGTCTTTATCTGCCACTGCGGCATCAACATCGGCGGCGTCGTGGACGTTCCCGCGGTCGTCGATTATGCCGAGGAACTGCCCGGCGTCGCCTATGCCGAGCGCAACCTCTACACCTGTTCCCAGGACACCCAGCAGCGCATCCGCGACAAGATCCTGGAACACGACCTGAACCGGGTGGTGGTGGCCTCGTGCACGCCGCGCACGCACGAGCCCCTCTTTCAGGACACCATCCGCGAGGCCGGCCTGAATCCCTACCTCTTTGAGATGACCAACATCCGCGAGCAGGTCTCCTGGGTGCACAAATCCGATCCGGCCATCGCCACCGCAAAGGCCAAGGACCTGGTCACCATGGCCGTGGCCAAGGCCCAGCTGCTGCGGCCGATCTCGCGCCCCTCCATCGAGATCGAGCACAGCGCCCTGGTCATCGGCGGCGGGGTCTCGGGCATGGTCGCCGCCCTCTCCCTGGCCGACCAGGGCTTTCCGGTCTATATCATCGAGCGGGAAAAAGAACTGGGCGGGAACCTGCGCCACATCCACTATACCCTCTATGGCAACGACGCCCAACAGTTACTGCACGAATTAATCGACCGGGTGCAGGGGCATCCCGACATCCAGGTCTACTGCGGGGCGCAACTGCTGGAGGTCGGCGGCTACGTCGGCCGCTTTGAAAGCCGCATCCGCCTGGAGGCGGGACGAATGGAAGAGATCGCCCACGGCGCCATCGTCCTGGCCACCGGGGCCGAATCCTACCAGCCCCGCGAGGGCGAGTACCTCTATGGCCAACAGGAACGGGTGCTCAACCAGCGCGAGTTGGAGGCACGCCTGGCCCGGGATCCAGAGACGCTCTTGGCCCAGGCCGCCCAGAACGGCCGACCGGCCTCATTTGTGATGATCCAATGCGTGGGCTCGCGCAACGACGAGCATCCCTACTGCTCGCGCATCTGCTGCAGCCAGGCGGTCAAGAACGCCCTGCGCATCAAACAGGCCGACCCCCAGGCCCGCGTGACCGTGCTCTACCGCGACGTGCGCACCTATGGTTTCCTGGAGGAATATTACGAGCAGGCCCGCCGCCAGGGCGTCATGTTCATCGAGTACGAGAAGGAGGCCCCCCCCGAGGTCAGCAGCAGCGGCCAGGGGCTGCAGGTACACCTGGACAGCCCCGGCCTGAAAGCCCTCGACCTGCCCGCCGATTACGTGATCCTGAGCACGGGCATTGTGCCCCACGAGGACAATGAGGTCTTGGCCCAAATGCTCAAGGCCCCCTTGACCCAGGATCGCTTTTTCCTAGAGGCCCATGTCAAGCTGCGACCCCTGGACTTTGCCGCCGACGGCATCTTTCTCTGTGGTCTGGCCCACTCGCCCAAGCCGATCGAGGATTCCATCGCCCAGGCCCAGGGCGCGGCCATCCGCGCGGCTATCCTGTTGAGCAAGGACCGCCTGGAGGCCCAGGCCATCGTGGCCAAGGTCAACCCGCGCCTCTGCTCGGGCTGCGGTCTCTGCGTGGCCGCCTGCCCCTATGACGCCCGCGTCATCGATACGGAAAGCCAGGTGGCCGAGGTCATCGAGGTCCTCTGCCAGGGCTGTGGAGCCTGCGCCGCGGTCTGTCCCAACGGCGCCACCCAACACCTGGGGTTTGAGAAAATACAGATATATGCCATGATCGAGGAGGCCTTGGAATAAAAGGAGCGTTCTATGAGCAAAGAGTTTGAACCGAGAATCGTCGCCTTTCTCTGTAACTGGTGCACCTATACCGGGGCCGACCTGGCCGGCACCTCGCGCATGCAGTACCCGCCCAACATCCGCATCATCCGGCTGATGTGCAGCGGCGCAGTGGATCCGGTCTATGTGCTCAAGGCGCTGCTGGAAGGCGCCGACGGGGTGCTCATCGGGGGCTGCCATCCAGGGGACTGCCATTATCAAAGCGGCAACTATAAAGCGCGTCGTCGCGTGGCCATCCTCGACAGCACCCTCCGACAAATGGGCCTGGACCCGGATCGCGTCTGGCTGCGCTGGATCAGCGCCAGCGAGGGACGCCGTTTCGCCGACACGGTCACCGAGATGGTCCAGTACCTCAAGGAAAAGGGGCCCAACCCGCTGAACAACCAATGGTCCATCTAGACGCCTGGAGATCCGACCTTTGCCATGCCGACCAAGCGTACAGCTTGGCCAGAAGGAGAAACAAACATGCCAATTCGTGGAACCGTTCCCGTCACTGAAGGCGATACCCTGGGCACGCTGCGCGCCCTTTTGCGCCGCCTGCTGGAACATGGGGTAGTGGACGCCATCCTGGTGCCCGTCGCCACGCCGGACCGGCGCAATCTGGTCCCCACCCTGGTCAGCGACCCCGAACAACTGGCCCACGCCGATCCCATCGCCCCGGTCATGCCGGTCCAATCCGCCCGGGTCGTCTCCCAGTTGACCTTTAGCGACCCCGAAAAACGCCTGGCGGTCGTGCTCAAGGCCTGCGAATGGCGGGCCGTGATCGAGTTGACCAAGCTGCGCCAGGTCAAGCTGGATCGCGTGCTGACGATCGGTGTGGACTGCTATGGCACCTATCCCGTGCTGGATTACGGCTCTATGGCCACGGAGCAGCCCGACCTGACCAGCAAACTGCTGGAGCAGGTCGAACCGGCGGTCGGCTTTCAGCAGGCCGGCCACGAACTGCGGGTGGCCTGCAAGATGTGCGAGCACTTTGTGCCAGAGGGTGTGGACGTGCTGCTCGGCCTGTTTGGCGTCGACCCGACCCAGGAGATTGCCGTGGAACTGGCCGACAGCCAGGCCGGGCTGGCCGAACTGCTGGGCCTGCAGGAAAAAGAACTGAGCGGCCGGCCAGAGGCCATCGCCACCCTGGAAAAGGCCCGCCTGGAGCGACGGGACAAGGCCTTTGCCGCCATCCGCGAAAAACTCGCCACCAACGAGGGCCTGCTCTCGCTCTTTTCGGCCTGTATCCGCTGCCACAACTGCACCACCGTCTGCCCCATCTGCTACTGCAAAGAGTGCATCTTTCGCACCCCCACCTTTGACCACGCCTCGAGGCGCTACATGCAGTGGGCCGGACGGCGCGGCGCCGTACGGCTGCCCACCGACACGCTGCTCTTCCAAATCACCCGGCTCAACCACATGGCCTCCTCCTGCGTGGGCTGCGGCCTCTGCGAGGACGGCTGCCCCAGCAACGTCCCCCTGACGGCTATCTTTCGCGCCATCGCCCAGGGCGTGCAGGGGATATTCGAATACCAGGCCGGCCGCGACCTGGAGGAAGAGCTGCCCCTGGCCACCTTCCGCGAGGATGAACTGCACGTGGTCGAGCGGTAGGCTTTGGATATTGGAAGTTGGATATTGGATATTGGACGTTGGATGTTGGAGCACCTGGCCGCCAATCTCCCAACCAGGAGGTAAGGAATGTCTGAAGAATTGATCCCGATCTATATCATGGGCAAACGCTACATGGTCCCACCGTCGCTGACGATCCAAAAAGCCATGGAGTACTCTGGCTACAAGCTGCTGCGCGGCTGTGGCTGCCGGGGTGGCTTTTGTGGAGCCTGCGCCACGGTCTATCGACTGGCCGGCGACTACCGCCTGCACATCGGACTGGCCTGCGCGACCCAGGTCGAACCGGATATGTACCTGAGCCAGATCCCCTCCTTTCCACCGGAGCGCAAGCGCTACCGCCTGCAGGAGATCAGCCCCAGCGCCGAGACCCTGTTCTCCATCTACCCCGAGGTCCTGCGCTGCCTGCAGTGCGGCACCTGCACCAAGGCCTGCCCCCAGGAGATCGACGTGCGCGATTACATGGCCGCGGCCATGCGCGGGGATATCGCCGCCGTCGCCGACAAGTCCTTCGACTGCATCATGTGCGGCCTCTGCGCGGCCCGCTGCCCGGCCGAGGAGACGCAATACAATATCGCCATCCTCTGCCGCCGTCTCTATGGGCGCTATATCGCCCCGCCGGCCCAACACCTGGCCCAGCGCGTCCGAGAGATCGAGGGGGGTGCCTTTGACGAGGAGATCGCCACCCTCAAAGCCATGCCCCAAGAGGCGTTGGCCGAAAAGTACAATACCCGGGACATTGAGGCAGACTAGCGTGAAACGTGAGAACGTGAAACGTGAGGAGGAATTAGATGAGCTATACGCCCAAAATGCGTGAGTCGATCAAAAAGGTGGAGGCGACGCGCTCGGCCCGGCTTTCCGAGACCTTTCCCCGCATGACCGCCGAGGAAAAGGACGAGGTCCTGCGCCAATTCCACCCCGACTATATTCCCGAAGCCTTTGCCACCCTGGCGGTCGGGCCCAACAAGGGCAAACGCACCCCCCACGAACTGGCCCGGGTGCTGCAGGCCTGGCCCATCATCAGCCCCGACTTGGACCTGGACCGCGTCGACCTCGAGACCGACGTCCTGGTCATCGGTGGGGGTGGGGCCGGCTCCGCCGCCGCCCTGATGGCCCAGGAAAACGGGGCCAAGGTGATCCTGGTAACCAAGCTGCGCCATGGCGACGCCAACACCGTTATGGCCCAGGGCGGCATCCAGGCCGCCGACCAACCCCAAGATTCGCCGGCCATCCACTACCTGGACGTGATCGGCGGCGGGCATTACGCCAACGACCCCGACCTGGTCGAGGCCCTGGTCCTCGATGCGCCCAAGGTCATCTCCTGGCTGGAAAAACTGGGCTGCATGTTTGACAAAGAGGACGACGGCACCATGGTCACCATCCACGGCGGCGGCACCTCGCGCAAACGCATGCACTCGGCCCGCGACTATTCCGGGGCCGAGATCATGCGCACCCTGCGAGACGAGGTGCAGAACCGCGCCGAGGATATTTTTGTCCAAGAGTTCTGCTCCGCCGTCGAACTCATCCTGGATGAAAAGGGTGAGTGCATCGGCGCCGTGCTGCTCAATATGGAGACCAACGAGTACCTGGTGGCCCGGGCCAAGTGCACCATCCTGGCCACCGGCGGCGGCGGCCGGATGCACTACCAGAGCTACGCCACCACCAACCACTACGGCGCCACGG
>JAFGKG010000183.1 GCA_016928715.1 Chloroflexia bacterium | reverse complement strand
CGTAGCTGCACCCTCGAAAGGAGGCGCGTATGGACTCTTCGCCTTTTGTGGAGGTACTGGACCAAAATCGGGATGACCTGGTCCAGCAATTGGCCCAACTCACCAAGGAGCAGGCCGGCCCGACCTACGCCTCGATCTCCCTGGCGCAGCTCAAGCCCCGCATGGCCGCCGTCTTTGACGCGCTGCGCGGGACGCTCGCCCAGGACGACGAAACCATCATGAGAGAGTTTGTCCGCGAGACCGTGCAGCAGCGGGTGGAGGAACGCTACGCTCTCATGGAGATCCAGGGCTTTATCTCTGTGCTGCGCCAGGTCGTGCTGAATTTGGCGCACGAGACCTATGCCCAGGACACCGATGCCCGCATAGGAACCATCGCTATGTTTGAGGATCTGGCCCATCGCACCCGCGAGTGGGCTTTTGAGATCTATCTGGATACCTACGAGGAACGCGTGGAACGACAGCGCCGCGTCCTGGCAGAACTCTCTACCCCAGTGATCCAGGTCTATGAGAACGTCCTGGTGCTGCCCCTGGTCGGAGCCATCGATACCGAGCGCGCCCGCCGGGTGATGGAGGAGTTACTCCTGGGGATCACACACTTTCAGGCCGAGCTGGTCATTATCGACATCACCGGCGTACCCGTCGTCGATACCAGCGTGGCCAATCACCTGATTCAAACGATCAAAGCGGCCCGCCTTTTGGGTGCCCGGTCGATCCTGGTAGGGATCAGCAGCGAAATTGCGCAGACCCTGGTGCACCTGCGGGTGGATCTCTCCGGGGTGGAGACACGCTCCAACCTCCAGGCCGGTATCGAGTTCGCCCTGGCCCAGATGGGCCTGGAGATCGCCCCGCTGATCGAGGATCTGACCCTTGAACCCGCGCAGGAAACCGCGGAAACCTAGCCGGATGTGGGCACTGCACGACAGGAGGTGGGTGCATGGCAATGGAGATGGTACGCATACCCATCCTACAGATCGAGAACTTTTTGGTGGCATCAGTCCAGGTATCCCTGCACGACCGCAGCGCACTGCAATTCCGCGATTCGCTGTTGCAGGAGATCTATGATACCAAGGCCAAGGGGCTCATCATCGACCTGACCGCCGTGGATATCGTGGACAGCTTTATCGGCCGCCTGATCGGGGACGTGGCCGAGATGGCCTCCCTGATGGGCACGCGGGTGGTGGTCTCTGGGCTGCAGCCGGCCGTGGCCATCACCCTGACCGAGTTGGGCCTGGATATGCCCGGCGTCATCACCGCCCTCAATCTGGAAAAGGGCATCTCGATTCTGCGCCGGATGGTCCTGCAGGATGAGGAAATCGAGGGGGCGGAACAATGACCGATGAACGCACCCTCCTGATCCGTAGTGACCTGGATATCGTCAGTGCCCGCGTTGAGGCCCGCGACATGGCCAAGGCCATTGGCTTTGGTACCATCGACCAGGCCCGCATTGCTACGGCCATCTCGGAACTAACCCGCAATATCGTGCTCTATGCGGGGGAGGGGCGAGTCATCCTGCGGGCAGCCGAACGGGGCGTCAAACAGGGGATCGAGGTCGTCTGCGAGGACAACGGGCCGGGCATCGAGGATGTCAACCTGGTCATGCAGGACGGCTATAGTACCTCCCGCGGCCTGGGCATGGGCCTGCCCGGAGCCAAACGATTGATGGACGAGTTTGATATCGATTCCAGATTGGGGGAGGGCACCAGGATTACTGTACGGAAATGGTTACGATGAACTATGCTGTTGTCTCTCGGCCCAAGCACAAAGGCGATGTTTCAGGGGATGCCTACCTGGTCCGGCCTGGAGAGGATCTCGTCCTGTTGGCCCTGGTCGATGGACTGGGCAGCGGCGAGGAGGCGGCCAAGGCTTCGCAGGCCGCCATCGTCTGTATTGACGAGAATTACACGGCGCCCTTGAAGGAACTGCTGCGCCTCTGCCACCGCGCCCTGCGCAATACCCGGGGCGCGGTCCTGGGCCTGCTGCGGGTGGAATTCGACGCCCCCAGCATGCGCTTTGTGGGGGTGGGCAATATTGGCTTTGTGGCCCTCTCGGAAAAGCCCTTCCATCCCATTTCCTACAACGGCATCGTCGGCTACCGCCTGCCCCGCGTACACGAGTTCGTGGGCGACTATACCCCCGGGGATACCTTTATCCTGCACAGCGATGGGGTCGACGGCCGTTTCCGCAGCGACTCGCACATATTCCGCCATCAGAACGATCTGCAAGACCTGGCCGAGTTGTTGGCCAATCGCTATGGCAAGGAAAACGACGATATCTGTGTCCTAGTCGCCCGGTAGGCTGCCCAGCGCTAAAAGCAGGTGGACTTGCGGGCGGATCCCCAAGGTAGTCCATGATCCTGTACATTTCTCCCCGAGCCCGAGGCGGTGTGGACGTATGGATGCACAACATCCAGCGGGCCATGGAGCAGGCCGGCCTGCCCAGCGAACTGCGCCTGCTGCCCCACCCCTACAATTTTGTGCCGCCGCTCTTGCCCCTGGCCCTGCGCGGAAATTGGGCCGGCCCCGCCCGCCTGGTGCACAGCGGCTCGCGGGCCGGCTTTGCCCTGCGCGCCCCCGGCCGGCCGCTGGTGGTGACGGTACACCACCTGGTGGCCGACCCCGCCTACCAACCCTATACCCGGCCGGCCCAACGCCTCTTTCACCTCCTGGAACGGGCCTACGATGGCCTCTCGATCCAGCGGGCCGATGCCGTCGCCTGCGTCAGCGACTATACCCGCCGCCAGGTGGCCCAGATCTATGGCTGCCAGACGGCCCGGGTCGTCTATAACGGCGTCGATACCGACGCCTTTCGCCCCCTGCCCGGGGAACACCCCCCCGAGACCCCGCCCTTCCGCCTCTTTTTCGTGGGCAACCGCACCCGCCGCAAGGGCAGCGACCTACTGGACCCCCTGCTGGCCCGCCTAGGGCCCGACTATGAGCTCGTCTACAGCGGGGGCCAGCGCGAAAACGAGCTGCCCATCACCGCGCCCAATAGCCGCGCCCTGGGGCAGCTCTCGCTCCCAGATCTGGTCCGCGCCTATAACCGGTGCCACGCCCTGATCTTTCCCAGCCGCCTGGAGGGCTTTGGCCTGGCCGTGGCCGAGGCCATGGCCTGCGGGCGGCCCGTCGTGGCCAGCCGCTGCTCCGCCCTGCCAGAACTGGTCGTGGAGGGACAGGGCGGCTTTCTCTGCCCCGTCGATGACGTGGACGCCCTGGCCCAGGCCGTGCAGCGCCTGGCCGAGGACCCCAACCTGCGCCGGGAAATGGGCCGCTTTAACCGCCGGCGGGCCGTGTCCCAATTCTCCCTCCCCGTGATGGCGGAAAACTATCGGCGCCTCTATGCCGAATTGGGTTTCGATCCAGTCTAGCGAACAAGGAGGTCTATATGCCTATTCCGGAAGCCGAATTCATCTGGTTCAACGGAGAGATGCTGCCCTGGAGCCAGGCGCAGATCCACGTGCTTTCCCACGTCGTCAGCTATGGCTCCAGTATCTTTGAGGGCATCCGCGCCTATGCCACACCCCAAGGGCCGGCCGTCTTTCGCCTGGAACCCCACGTCCGCCGGCTGTTCGATTCGGCCCACATCTATCGTATGGAAATCCCCTACAGCCAGGAGCAGATCGCCACGGCCATCTGCGAGACCGTCCGCGTCAACCATCTGCCCTCCGCCTACATCCGGCCCCTGGTCTTTCGGGGCTACCGCGAACTGGGCGTCAACCCCCTCCATTGCCCCCTCGAGGTGGTCATCGCTGCCTTTGAGTGGGGCCGCTACCTGGGCGAGGAGGCCCTGGAAGAAGGGGTCGACGTCTGCGTCTCCTCCTGGAACCGCATGGCGCCCAACACCTTCCCGGCCATGGCCAAGTCCGGGGCCAACTATATGAACGCCCAGTTGATCAAGATGGAGGCCCTGCGCCACGGCTACGTGGAGGGCATCGCCCTGGACGTGACCGGCTATGTCAGCGAGGGCAGCGGGGAGAACCTCTTTGTCCTGCGCGACGGGCATCTCTATACGCCGCCCCTGGCCAATTCCATCCTGCCGGGCATTACCCGCGACGCGGTCATGCTGCTGGCCCGCGAGCAGGACATCCCCGTGATCGAGCGGACCCTGCCGCGCGAGTTCCTCTACATCGCCGACGAGGCCTTTTTCAGCGGCACCGCCGCCGAGATCACGCCCATCCGCTCCATCGACGGCATCCCCGTCGGCGCCGGCCGGCGGGGACCACTGACAGCGCAGCTGCAGCAGGCCTTTTTCGACATCGTAGAGGGCCGGGTCGAGGACCGCCACGGCTGGCTGACCCCGGTCGAGGAATGAGCGTAGAAAGCATATGTCAAATCCCGCCGCGAGAGAACTGCACCGCTGGGACGTGACCCCCCGGGAAGCACAGGCCATCCAGGAGCGCCTGCGCGGGCAGGTCCGCCTGCGGTCGGACCTGGACCAGGTGCGGCGGGTGGCCGGCGTCGACGTCTGCTTTCCCCAAAAGCAGGCCCGGGCCGCGGTGGTCGTGCTCTCCTTCCCCGACCTGCAGCCGTTGGAGCAGGTCCTGGCCCAGGTCCCACTGACCTTTCCCTACATCCCCGGTCTGCTGACCTTTCGCGAGGGACCGGCCGTCCTGGCCGCCTTTGAGCGGCTGACGCTCCGGCCGGACCTGCTCATGTTTGACGGCCAGGGACTGGCCCACCCGCGGCGCCTGGGCCTGGCCTGCCACCTGGGCCTGTGGCTCGATCTGCCCAGCATCGGCTGCGCCAAGTCGCGCCTGATCGGCAAGCACGACGAGCCCGGCCCGGACAAGGGCGACTGGGCACCCCTGCGCGACGGCGGCGAAACCATTGGCGCGGTGCTGCGCAGCCGCACCCGCACCAGGCCCCTCTACGTCTCGCCCGGTCACCGGGTCGACCTGGAGACTTCCATCCATTACGTCCTGGCCTGCTGTCCCCGCTACCGCCTACCCGAGACGACGCGCCGGGCGGACAAGCTCTGTGCCACGGGCAATCCGCCCCAGGGGCCGCCTTGAAAATCCTCTGCGTCAGCGACGCCGTCGACCGGCGCCTCTATAGCCTGCAGGCCCGGCCGCGGCTCGCGGACGTGGACCTGGTGCTGGCGGCCGGCGACCTGCCGGCAAGCTACCTGGAATTCCTGGTGGACCTGCTGGAGGCGCCGCTGTATTTCGTCATGGGCAACCACGGCGAAGAGCTGGTGCGGGACGACCGGGGCCGGCTGCGCCCACCCCTGGGCTGCACCAGCCTGGAGGGCCGGGTGCTCCACCGCCAGGGCCTGCTGTTGGCCGGCCTGGGCGGCTCCCGGCGCTACCGCCCCGGCCCCTATCAGTATGGCGAGGGGGCCATGGCCCGGCGCCTGGCTCGCCTGCTGCCGCGGCTCCTGTACAACCGCCTGCGCCATGGCCGCTGCCTGGACCTCCTGCTGACCCACAGCCCCCCCTGGGGCATCCACGACCGGCCGGACCCGGCCCACCAGGGCTTTCGCTGCTTCCTCTGGGCCATCGAGCGCCTGCGGCCGCGCTACCTGGTGCACGGGCACTGCCACCGCTACGACCGCCGCGAGAGCGCCCGCACCCGCCACGGCCAGACCTGGGTGGTCAACGCCTACGAGCAGCAGATCATCGACTTGGCCTAGCAGCGGCGGCAAGGAATAACTTGCCGGTTTTGACCGGCTAAAGCCTCGACTCCGAAAGGACGCGTAAAAGGTCTCAAATTCCCGGACCGGAGTCGAGGCTTT
>JAFGKG010000020.1 GCA_016928715.1 Chloroflexia bacterium | reverse complement strand
TCGGGGCGGGCGTCGCGCAGGTTGAGCACGGCGAAATCTTTGCCATAGCCATCGCCGTAAAAGTGGGCGTAAGAGTAGTCAAAGAGAATGGCCTGGCCGTATTCCCGCAAGAGTGCTGCCTGCACTCTTTTGCTGGTGGAGGCGATGGCCTGGGCAAAGGTGGCGCTGTATTCCAGCAAAAAGCCGCCCGCGCTCAGTGCTTTTTGACGACTCTTCCAGGCCTGGGCCTCGCTGCCGGTGCCCTTGTGCCCCTCGTCGACGATAACCAGGTTGTTGGGGCCGATTTCTTCCAGCACGACACTCACCCCGTCGCGGGAGGGTTCCTCGGCCAGCTTGTGGATCTCGATGACCTTGACCCGGGGCCCGGAAAAGCCGCTGCGCCCGTGGCGGTCCTCGATGAACAGGGCCGCCTCCAGCCCGCTGGCGTCCAGCTCGGCCAGGTGTTGTTGGGAAAGGCCCTCGTTGGGGGTGATGAGCAGGACATTGTCGAATTGGCAGCGCGGGGCAGTTGCTCGGAGATAAACGTCTCGATCTCGGCCCGTTCCAGGTGAAAGAGGCGGTACAGGCCGAAATCGAGATCGGACAGGTCTAGCTGAAAGAGCGTGCGCAGCAGGCACTGCAGTTGCGCGAGTGAACTCACCCGTTACCTCCCCATCACAATGTCCCAGGACAACCATCCCATCTATATCCGGCTCATGGTCCAAGTACCCCGGCGGGGCACAAAAACATGCCGAAGGTGGGATTCGAACCCACACGAGGGGGAAACCTCAACGGTTTTTGAGACCGTCGCGTCTGCCTGTTCCGCCACTTCGGCTCAGTAGGTAGTATAGCCAAGCCGGCCCATTCTGTCAAGGGGTGGGGGCGAAAATCACCCGCCACCACTGCTCCCAGACCGGCAGCGCCGCCAGATCCTCCGCCGAGGGCGCCTCCACGGCCGGGGGCGCCGAGACCACCGCCGTCCCCTCCTCCGGCTGCAGCGGGATGACCACCCGCTCCTCCGGATCCCGGTAGGGCAGGTTCTCCTTGACCAACATCCGCCGGCCCTCCTCCCCCAGGTAGCGGGCCAACTGCTTCTCCAGCCGTTGGTTCTCCCGCTCCAACTCGGCCACCCGCCCTTCCTGTTCGCGGATTTCCTGGCTCAACTGGTACAGGTTCAGGGACTGCTTGACAAAGATGGACAAAAAGTAGATGCCGGCCACGACGAGCGCCAGGATGGCCAGGCGAATGCCCGTCCTCCGCCAGCGTTCTTGCTCCTGCTCCATCGCAGCCTCCTCATGCCTCTACTCTATACACCTGCACGCCCAGACCCCAAGGCCCGGATTCGATGGGCCTAGCCGGCCACACTGGCCCATGCACAGTCCTGACCGCTGCCCTAGGCCTCCCCGGCCAGCTCGCCCTCCAAGGGTTGGTCGGGCCCTTCCAGCATCAGCGGTTCGGCGATCCCCTCTCCCCCCATAAAACTCTGGCCGCGAAAGACGCCGCCCTGCTCGATCTGCAGGCTCCCGACGGTAATGTTGCCGAATACCTTGCCTGTCGTGGTAATGTCCAGCCCCTCCGGGGCCTCAATGTCACCCTTGACCGCACCGGCCACGAAAACCTGGCGGGCCCGGATGTTGGCCATGACCCGGCCCGTCTTGCCCACAACCAGGCCGCCGGCGACCTCGATCTCGCCCTCGATCGAGCCGTCCACGCGCAGATTGCCGTCCGACTTGATCTTGGCGCCCTCGACGCTGGTCGTGCTGCCGATCACCGTCTCGGCCTTGCCATCATTGGCTACCGCGGCCATATTCTCTCGCTTGCCTCCAAATAAACCTGACATCAGCTTGCCTCCGTCATGTTTTCGCCTGCTCGCAGCAAAAGCTGCGGGGAGATTCAACTTGGCTATGCGCATTATACTACAGCCCTCGCTCTCGTGCAAGATTTCGCCGCCTTTTTCCCTTGACACCCCCCCAGTCCCATGTTAGAATGGGACCAACACACAGAGAGGATGACCCATGGGACTGTACGGCGCCCTCAACCAACATTGGTGGCTCTGCCGGCGTGGCTATGTGTATCCCGCCCCCCGCGGAGGGGGCACTTGGGTTCCACGACCGGAGCGTTGAGCGTGCCGCAAAAACAGGCCTGGTTAGGAGCGTGGAACCCGTCGCGGCTGCGCTCCTTGTCTTTTTTTTTTCAGGAGAGTCCCATGAACGCAAATTTCGAGCACTTGTTGGGCCGCGGCGTCGCCGAAGTCATTGTCCTGGAGGAGATGCGCCAGAAACTGCGCGCCGGCCGGCCGCTCCGCCTCAAGCTCGGCTTTGACCCCTCCAAGCCCGACCTGCACATCGGCCACGCCGTGATCCTGCGCAAGATCCGCCAGTTCCAGGACCTCGGCCACCAGGTCATCCTCATCGTCGGCGATTGGACCGCCCAGATCGGCGACCCCTCCGGCCGGGACGAGAGCCGGCACATGCTCAGCGCCGAAGAGGTGCGGGCCAACGCCCAGACCTACATCGAGCAGTTCTCCCTCATCGTCGATTCGCAGCGGACCGAGGTGCGCTGGCAGAGCGAATGGTTCGGCGAGTTCTCCCTGGAGGATGTCTTTCAACTGACCAGCCGCTTTACCCTGGCCCAGATGATGCAGCACGAGACCTTTCGCCGGCGCTACGAGGAGGGCCTGCCCCTCAGCCTGATGGAACTGCTCTACCCCCTGCTGCAGGCCTACGACTCGGTGGCCATCCGCGCCGACGTCGAGTTTGGCGGCACGGACCAGAAATTCAACATCCTGGCCGGCCGCGAGCTGCAGTCCTCCCTGGGGCTGGAACCACAGCAGGTGCTGCTGGCCCCCCTGCTGCTCGGGACCGATGGACGCAAGATGAGCAAGAGCTTTGGCAATACCATCGACCTGACGGCCCCGGCCAAGGATATGTACGGCAAGGTCATGAGCCTGGCCGACGAGGTGATGATGGACTATTTCTTTAACGTCACCGACGTCCCCACCGAGGAGCTGGGGGAGATGCAGCGGGCCTGGGAACACGACGAGACCCATCCCATGGAGTTGAAGAAGCGGCTGGCCCGCGAGATCGTCGGCCAGTTCTACGACGCCCAGGCCACCGCCGAGGCGGAGGCCGAGTTCGAGCGCGTCTTTCAAGAGGGCCGCGCGCCCTCCGAAATGACCCGTTACGACCTGGTGAAAGAGACCGCGCTGGTCGACCTGCTGCACCAGAGCGGCCTGGCCCCCAGCAAAAGCCAGGCCCGCCGCCTGATCCAGCAGGGCGCCGTCAAGCTGGATGGGGAACGCCTGGATGACCCCATGTCCAGCCTCAGCCCCGGGGACATCCCCGCCGAGGGAGGACTGCTGCAGGTCGGCAAGCGGCGCTTTTTGCAATTGCGGTCTCCTCCCGGGGCGGCTTGACGGGAGGGGCAGATTCAAGGTATAATAGTTCTCAGCCGATGGCTTTTAGCTTGCCCCAGGGCTGGGGCGTATTGCGCTGTTTGATTTCGGCTCAACCGAGGTGGACCTCGAACTCGCCGGGCCGGGTATAACAGAAAGGCGGTGCCATGAGGAAACGCATCCTGGTGGTGGAAGACGATCCCATCCTGCGGGCAGGCATGGAGCAAATCCTGGTCAAGCAGAACTACCAGGTCCAGACGGCCGGCCACGGCGCCGAAGCGCTGGAGCGCATCCCCATCTTTCAGCCGGACCTGATCATCAGCGCCAGCGCAATGCCCGAGATGGACGGCTATGACCTCTACCGCCAACTGCGCTCGACGCCCCAGGGCAAGGCCATCCCCTTTATCCTGATGATCGAGCCCGAGGAAAAACTGCCGGCCCTGCCCGGGCTGACCCGGTCCGACGTGATCAGCAAGCCCTTCAAGGCCCGCCCCATGCTCGAGTTGGTGCAGAATAAACTCAAACAGTTGACCGAGACCCGGGCCGTCCAGACCGTCTCCCTCTCCTCCCTTTCCCCCGAGCTGCTCAGCCCCTTTTTCCACGAGTTTCGCACCTCGCTGACCATGGTCAAAACCACCATCGCCCTGCTGACCAATCCGAGCATCTCTTATGGCGTGGAGGAAATGCGCGAATTCCTGGACATTGTCCGGCGCGGCGGAGACCGCGTGGACCGCCTGGTGCGCGACTTTTTGACCATCCTCAAGCTCGAGTCCAAGGTCGCCGAACGCGAAGCCCGCGAGGCCGAAAAGGTGGAGGACTTTGAGGAGATTATCAAGCGGGTGATCGACAACCTGCAGATCGACATCGAGGAGCACGAGATCACCGTCCATAGCAGTATCCCCAAAGGACTGCCGGCCCTGCCTATCCTCGAGGAACACCTGCAGACTATCCTGGAAAAATTGCTGCACAATGCGGTCAAGTTCTCCCAGCGCGAGAGCAAAGACGTCTGGGTCAAGGCCTTTTTGGACAAGCGCGGGGTGCGCTTTGCCGTCATTGACAAGGGCATCGGCATCCCCAAGGAAGAACAGGATCGCATCTTTGACCTGTTCTCCCAGCTCAGCCTCTCCGGCCTGGACCGGCAGGGGGCCGGCCTGGGCCTGGCCGTGGCCAAGGGGCTCGTCGAGCTCTATGGGGGCAAGATTGGGGTGGAAAGCGAGGTCGACCGGGGCAGCGCCTTTGTCTTTTTCATCCCCTCCCAGCGCAAACTTCCCGAGCTGGCGCCGGAACCAGAGCCGGAACCGAGCGAGGAGGAGGGCGAACGCATCACGGCGGAGGAAGCCTTCCGCCGCCTGGGCATCACCTTCGAAGAGGACGAAAAGAAGGAAAAGCCGGGCGGGCTCTTTGGCCGGCGCAAGTAGGGGCGACGCATGCGTCGCCCCTACGTGCTTGTGGCAGCCCACAGCGTCGTGTGGACTGCCTAGTAAATGATAAAGCCCAACACGGCCGCCGCCAGAATCACCAGCGCCGGGTGGATTTTGAGAAAGGTCACCGCTACAAAAGCCCCCACGGCCAATAGGGCGCGATCCCAGTGCGCCAGCAACTCCCGCCAGACCTGCTTTGAATCCCCCACCAGGACCCCTTTACCTAGGTCGTAGGCCGTCCAGGCCAGCAGGCCAATCACGGCCGGCCTGGCCCCCTGTAGAGCCGCCGTCACCTTGGGGTGGTCCTTGATACGTAGATAGACCAACGAAAGGAGGGCCATGGCCACAATGCAGGGCAGGTTCAATCCGACCAGGGCCGCGACCGCCCCGGGCACGCCCGCCACACGGTAGCCAATATACACGGCCATCTTGATCGTAATCGGTCCGGGCAGGGTGTTGCCCATGGCCAGGGCGTCAATAAATTCCTCATCGTCGATGCCGAAATCATCCTGGTATACCTCGACGATCTCTTGCTGCAGCAGGGGAATCATCGAAGGCCCCCCCCCGTAACCAAAGGCCCCCACCTTGAGAAAAGCGACGAATAACAGCCATGATAATCTAAGCATGTTTTTGCTCCACCATCATGCGCTCGGCCCGGTCGACCAACCGTTCCAGGTCGGCCTCGACGACCTCGCGCCAACGTTCGACCTCCTCCGCCGTCAGAGCGCCGCCGCCGGCCCGGTGCTCGTAGGCCATGTCCCAACCCTGCCGGCGGGCAAAGGCGGTCAACTCGGCCTGCCGCTCGGCAGAAAAGACCCCCTGCATAAAACGGCGGAATAGCTTGGCCAGCCGCTCCTGTCCCTCCGGGTCCAGGGCCGGCAGAGCCCGCCAGCGGTGTTCGCTGTGGCCGGCGTCCGGCTCGCCCTCCCGGGCAAAAAAGGCCTCCCCGCAGTCATAACAGTAACGCCATTCCCCCAGGCCGGTATAATTGCCCGGGTTTCCGGCGATCATTCCCTTGAGCAAGCGACGACTCGGTGGCACAAGCGACCTCCTTTCGGCAGCGGCGGGCGGCAATGCCCGCCAGGAGCAAACTCGGCTCAACATGGTAGCGGCCAGGACGACCTGCCCATTATACCAGCGAGGATAAAGGGAGGCAAATCACTGTTGACCGTCTCCCCAGGCTTTGGTATAATACCTCCCAGTCAGGCTATTTTAGCCCGTATATGGGCTCGCTATACGCCCACTGTCCCGTGGGCTCGCCCCCCGGCGAAAGGAGATCCGCATGAAACAAGCCCTCTGGCCCCATACCCCCACAGCGGATAGCATAGCATCCAAAACAAGGCCCTGGCAGCGAAAAACACGGCCCGGGCCGCTCCACCTCCTCTCCATCCTGCTGCTGGTCGGACTGCTGCTGGCAGGCTGCGCCGATAGCACCACCCCGCCCTCCCCCACCGAGTCCGCACCCGTGCCAACGAGCACCGTTCCCGCCCAGACGGTCACCCCCCGGCCCGTGCTGACGCCCACCCCAACCCCGGTCCCCACAGCCGCTAACGCCATGATCGTCGGCATGCTGCAGGACAACGAACCGGATACGCTCTGGCCCCTGGGAACCCTCAGTGACGAGCAGCGCACCATCCTCAAGGCCGTTATGGAGCCGGCCATCACCACCCTGAACTATGACTATCAGGCCGTGCTGTTCACCGAGATTCCCCTGCTGGAAAACGGCGGCGCCAAGAGCGTCCAGGTCCAGGTGCCCGTCGATCCCACCACGGGCGCGATCGCCATCACCGACACCGGCGTCTATACCTACGCCCAGCAGTTCCAGGTGACCTTTAAAATGCGCGAGGATCTCTACTGGTCCGACGGCCAACCGCTCCGGGCCAGCGATTCCGTCTTTGGCTACAACGTGGCCTGCGCTCCAGGATCGGGCTATGCCATGAGCGCACGCTGCGACAAGGTCGAGAGTTACGAGGCCGTCAACGACCGCACCATCCGGGTGACCTTTAAACCGGGCCTGCCCGAAATGGATTATTTTACCTACTATTGGGACTTTATGCCCGAACACGCCTGGAGCCGCTATACGCCCGACGAAATGGTCTCGGTCGAACAGATCGCCCAGCGGCTCTCCCCCAGCTACGGCCCCTACCTGGTGGAGGATTGGTCGCCGGGCGAGTCCATCACCCTGGTGCGCAACCCCTACTATGTCCTGCACGGCGAGGAGTTTCCCCTGCTGGACAAGATCATGTTCAAGTTCGTGCCCGATGCCTACAGCCTGCTCTCGCAACTGCTGGCCGGCCAAATTGACCTGGTCGAGTGGCACGGACTGGAAGGGGTCGACCCCGGCTTGCTCTACTCCCTGGAGGAGAACGGCCTGCTGCACGTGCACACCCAGCCCTCCAAGATATGGGAGCACATTGACATGAACCTGAACAATCCCGACGTCCTCTCCGAAACCCATCCGTTCCTGGGGGAGCTCGGCGTCCGACAGGCCCTCGCCTACGGCACGGACCGCCAGGGGATGGCCCAGGACATCTATGGGACCGAGTTTGAGCCGATGCAGACCTGGATACCCAGTGAGCATTGGGCTTATGCCGGCGACGCGGCCCTCGACCTCTACCCCTATGACCCCGAACAGGCCGCGGCCCTGTTGGAAGAGGCCGGCTGGATTCTGGCCGACGATGGCTTTCGCTACAAGGACGGCCTGCGCATGGACCTGGCCCTGTATATCCTGGCCGGCCGGCCGCTGCGGGAGCGCATCGCCCAACTCTTCCAGGCCAATATGGCCGCCCTGGGCTTGGGGGTCGACGTCGTCCGCATCTCCGAGGTCGACTGGTACAGCGAGGACAGCCCCCTCAGCCGACGCAGCTTTGACCTGGTCGAGTTCGCCTGGATCTCTCGCCTGGAACCCGACGGCCGGGTCAACTATCTCTGCGACCAGATTCCCAGCCAGGACAACGGCTGGCGCGGCCAGAACTATATGGGTTGGTGCAACGAGCAGGCCAACACCGCCCTGCTGGAGGCGGCCCAGACCCCGCTGCGCGAAGAGCGGGCCGAGCTGTACCAGATCTCACAGGAACAGTTCAACGCCGACATGCCCTCCCTGCCCCTCTTTAACCAGTTGAACTATTATATCTCCCGGCCCGGGCTGCGCAATCTGCGCCTCAATCCCACCGAGGACATCACCTGGAACTGCTGGGAGTGGTTCCTACCGGCGGATTAAGGGGAGATAATATCGATAACTCCCCACCACCTCCACCGTCACCCGCGCCACGGCCAATCCGCCGCCCCCGCAGTTGGCCGCCGTCAGGGCCACGGTGTAGCGGCCGGCCTGGCTGTAGCTATAGACCGCAGTGGCCCCCAGACCCGCGCCCCCGTCGCCAAAGCGCCAACTGTACGTGATCGGGGGGTCACCGGCCTCCACCGTCGCACTAAAACGAACCGCTTGGCCCACCAGCGGCTGCACCGGCGCCCAGGCGATGGCCGGCCCCTGCACCGCCTGGCAGGGCCCCTCGATCACCCTCAAGGCCGCGCTGGCACTGACGGGCTCCTGCCCCGGCCACCAGTCCAGATAGGCCTCGTTGCTGACCAACGTGCCCGATATCGTCCCCGGATCCAGGCGCCCCACCACCGTCACCACCCCTGAGGCATAGGCCGGGATCGACAGCGTCCAACTCAACACGCCCTGGCGGTAGCCGCCGGGCGGGCTGGAGGTGATGTACTCCACCTCGGCCGGCAGCAGGTCCCTCAGCACGGCCCCCTCGAACTCGACGCCGCTCCCGTTCTCGTAGGACAGGCTGTAGCTGACCAGCTCGCCCGGATGGACCTGCGCCGGCAGGGCCAGCTTGTCCAGCGCCGGCGGGGGCCAGGGCGTCCACAGCGGCTCAAAGGCGGAGCTGTCCGAGACGACCGAGCCGGCCCAGAGCAGGGAGGCGCTGTTGGTAATCGCCGCCCGCGATCCCGGCGGGGGGATCAAAAAGCCCTGGATAGTGAACTCGCTGCTGGCGCCGGCCTCCAGGTCCACCGTCCAGCTCAGGATGTGCTCCCGGTACACGCCCGGCGGGCTGGAGGTGAGATAGCCAACCATCCCGGGCAGCGGGTCCCGCAGCGTCGCCCCGAGCAAGTCCCCGCCGCCGTTGTGCAGCGAGATCGTATACGTCAGCGGGCGGCCATAGCGCACCTGGGTCGGCCACACCGTCTTGGCCAGGACGGGCCCGGCCACCTCCCCGATCAGCAGCAGGTCCTGCACGGCCGCGTCGCCGGCCCAGCGCAGGCGCGCCTCCACGGCGGGACCGGGCGCATAGCCCGGCGCACCGGCCCGCAGCGTGTAGCGGTCGGCGCAGACGTCCGCGAACCGGTAGCGCCCGGCCCCGTCGGCCGTGGTGCTCAACGTCTGCAGGAAGGAGCTGGCCGTGACGGCGGCGTGGGGCACGGGAATGCCCGTCCCGCTGATGTACACGGTGCCGGAGAGGCTGCCGCGGACACCGGCGGCGTCCTGCTCGGCCGGCGGCGGGCCAAAAATAGGGTAAAAGCCCACCGCCAGCGAATCGCTGATCTGGGCCGAGTTGGCCTGGGAATAGGCCAGCCCGTCCGAACCGTCCGCGTTCTCCAAGCCCACCACGGCCCAATCCGGCCGGCTGACCTGCTGGTACTGCAGCAGGATGGCACCCGTCTGGCTGTCCAGGACGAACTCAAAGGTCTCGGGCTCGCCGCTGACCCAGTGCTCGACCTGGTGGAACTCGACCACCAGGTAGCGCCCGTCGACGACCTTGTGATAGACGGTGCCCTGGGCGCCGTTCTCCGGGTTGAACATCTCGCCAAAGCCATAGATGGCCTGGTTGGCCGGCCCCTCGAAGGGGATGACCACGGTGGGCAGGTCCTGGACGTGATCGGGATAGCCCTGCTCGAAGGAGAGGAATCCGTTGGAACTGACGTAAAAGAGGTCATAGCTCTGCCCGTAAAAGCGAAAGGGGACGCCGGGCTCGTAAATGGTGGCAAAGTCCTGAAAGTCCAGATAGTGCGGACTGCCATCGGTGGCGTCGATCCAGTCAAAGGCCGGCCCGCAGGCGGAACGGCTGTCGCGGGCATAGTAGGTCCAGCGGGGGGCCAGGGCGAAATCCTCCTCCTGTGCCGACCCTACGGTCACGGTCCGCTCCTGGGGCAGGTAGCCCCGGGCGGTGGCCCGCAGCAGGTAATCGCCGGCGGCCACGGAGGCGCTGTAAATCCCGCTGGCCGGGTCGGTATCCATGAGCAGAGGGGTGTCCGCCAGGCCCAGATGGGCCCGCACCGGCGCGCCGGCCTCGCTCACCTGGCCGGAGAGCGTATAGCTGGGCCGCGTCAGCAGCGTGATGGGCAGCGTGCTGGTCAGATCCTGCAGCACCTGCACCCCGCTGATGGTCCGGGTCTGGTAGCCATAGGCCCGCACGGTCACCGTATAGCTGCCCTGCCCCAGCGGAAAGCGGTAGTGACCGGCCCCGTCCGCCCGGGTGCGCAGGGTGTGGCCGCTGCGCTGCAGCAGGATCTCGGCCGCGGGCAGGGCGGCGCCGCTGCCGGCCTCCCGGACGGTGCCGCTGAGGACGCCGGCCTGCCAGACCATGTCCACGGCGGCCAGGGCATCGACCCGGCCCCAGCCAAAGGCATTGTTGGGCACCTGGCTGCCGGGCACGCCGCCGCAGCTCTCGCCGTTGGTGCGCGGGGCGGCCGTGCCGCGGAGGATGGCCAGCGTCTCGGTCACCTGCCCGACCAGGTCCGGTTCGGCCGACCAGAGCAGGGCCGCCACGCCGGCGATGTGCGGGCTGGCATAAGAGGTGCCGCTGCCGCTGCTGTAGCTCCCGCCGGGGTGGCTGGAGCGGATGTTCATGCCCGGCGCGCTGACGTCGGGGCCGGTGGCGTAGCGGTCCAGCCAGGGCTGCAGCGCGTTGGGCCCGCGGGAGGAAAAGGGGGCGATGCTGTCGGCGATGGTGGTGGCTCCCACGGCCAGACCGGCCGGGTTGTCGGCCGGGGAGACCAGGGTGCCGCAGCGATAGCCGCCGCTGCCCACGTCGTAGCCGTTGTTGCCGGCGGCAAAGGTGGCCAATATGCCCGCGGCGCGCTGCACCCGCAGCAGGTCGTTAAAGAGCATAAAGCCGCCCGGCGCGCCCCAGGAGTTGTTTACGACGTGGGGGCGCTTGTCCGGGTCGGGGTTTTCGCCGTTCAAGTCGGTGGGGGCGATCATCCATTCCGTGGCCGAGAGCAGCCCGTCCAGCCCGGAAAAGCCATAGGCCGCGATCCACCGCGCGCCCGGCGCCACCCCGATCTGGTTGCCGGCGCCGTCGTCCCCGACCATGATGCCCATGGTATGGGTGCCGTGGCTGCTGTCCAGGGGATAGGGACCCTGTATGGGGGCGGGGTAGTCGTACTGGCCGCTGGGGTCCCACCAGTTGTAATTGTGCTCCAAGTCGCCGCCGCCCAGGTTGCCCCGGTACTGCTCGACCAGGGCGGGGTGGTCATAGTCGACGCCGCTGTCAATGTTGGCCACGACGATGCCCTGGCCGTTGACCCGGTAGGTGGCCCAGACCTCGGGAGCGTGGATCATGTTCAGGTTCCACTCAGGGGCGGCGGGAGCGTCCGGGGCCGGCCCGCTTTCCAGCGGCGCCACCGGCACGATGGGCACGTCGGCGTATATGGCGGCCACGGCGGGCAGGCCGGACAGGGCCTGTAGGGCGGCGCGGTCGCCCCGCACGACGACCAGGTTGAGGATATAGTGCGGCCGGACCTGGCTGACGTGACCGGCCCGCTGCAGGCCCGCCAGCGCGTCCAGTACGGGCGGCTGGCTGCGGTCGGCCGCCTCTCGCAGCGCCTGCAGCACAAAGCGGCCCCGGCGTTCCCAATCGCGCATGCGGTAGGCCGGCCGCAGGTCGGCCTGCTCGGCCAGCACGACCAGAAAGGTAGCCTGGCCGGCCCCCTCCAGTTGGGCCCACAGGCCGGGCTCGACCTTGTCCAGCGCGGCGGCAGTGGGTGGGGGCGAGGGCAGTACCGGTGCGGCCAGACCCCCCAGCAGAACGGCCAGGGCCAGCGTCAGGGCAGAGGGAACGAGATGTTTGAACATGGGTTTCTCCTCCAGGAGGGATACGGGATTTCTGTTCCGTAAATAGGCCGTCGGGGCGTCCACGTAGGTGGACGCCCGGCCAAAGGCCCCTCAGGACCGGCTTCAGCCGGCGCTTTAATTCCCCAACCGGCTAAAGCCGCTGCTGGAGGGCGCTGCGCG
>JAFGKG010000182.1 GCA_016928715.1 Chloroflexia bacterium | reverse complement strand
TTTCTCCTTGGTATCGTGATGGGTTGATCGCTCGCATGATACCACAGAAACTCGCCGACTTTTCGTTAGCTTGACGCGCATGGGGCGAGGCGCGCCTCGGCCCTACAATATCCCGGATTTAGCTTTCCGGGCCACTGCTGTCACAATGGGTCTGGACTTTTTTGAGTACGAACTGTGAGAGGGGGGTATGAAATCTCATTGGACGACCTATAAAGGCCAGCGTATCCTGTACTGCGACTATCGGGATTTTTCGCTGGATGCTCTGCAAGGACTGCGGGCCGAACTCGAGGCGGTGCAGGAACTGCTCTCCCCAGAAGCGCCCGCTTCGGTGCTGGCCCTGTCCGACGTGCGCGGCAGTGTGGCCTCTCCGGAGGCGGTGAACCTATTCAAGCAAGCCTCGGTGCAGACCGCCGGCTACGTCCAAAAGCAGGCCGTTGTGGGCGTGACCGGACTGAAAAAGGTCTTTTTCGACGTGATCGTGCGCTTGTCCGGGCAGGACGCCCGTGCCTTTGCCGAGCTGGAGCCGGCCCAGGATTGGCTGGTGGAGGAATCTGGTGTCTGAGAGGAATGTGGATCCGCTGCAGCGGCCGCGCCTGCGGCTCGAACTGGAGCGTTTCCCCGAGCAGTCTCGCGCCGGCCTGGTCCTCTACGATCCCGCGCAGCGCAGACTCTTTGAGTTGGACGCCGCCGATCAGGCGGTGCTGGATCTTTTGGACGGCGGTCGTTCCCCCCGCGAGATCGCCCGGCGGGCCGGCCGTTCCCTGGAGCAAGTCCTGGAGCTGCTCGACGACCTGTCCGACCTGTCGTTGTTGGCCGATCCCGATCAGGAGGATTACCTGGCCGCACTGCGCCGGGCCCACGAGGCGGAGGACGAGCTGCTTCAACCCATTCTGGATATCTGCCCGCCCTGGGGAACCGAGTCCCTGCCCCTGCAGGTCGTGGACGATGCCCGGCATACCTGCCTGCACTGCGGTGCCTGCTGCCACTACGCCGTGCCCCTCTCGCCGGAGGAGCGTGTCCGCTTGGAGGCGGTGGACTGGCCGCAGGACGTCATTCCTCCCGAGAGCGGCCGGCTCTTTCAACTGCGCCCCGGTCGGCAGTGGGGCGGGCTGGAAGAGACCATCGCTACCCGCAGCGCCCCTACCCGCTGTGCCTTTCTGGACGAACAGAATTACTGCCGAGTGCAGCGCTGCCTGGGGCCGCTGGCCAAGCCCTTTCCCTGCCGGCTCTTTCCCCTGGCCTATCCGGTGCGCGCTGCCCAGTCCTTGATTTTCTCCTTGACCTTCGAGTGCCACAATGTCTATGCTAGCTATGAGAATGGGGAGCGACTGGCCGACCGGGAGCAGGAACTGCGGGCGTTGGTGGCCGAGATGGAGGATATCTATGTTCTGCCGGACACGATCCCCCTTTCTGGCGCCGATTCGGTCGACCTGGAGCGCTATTTGGCCTGGGAAGGAGGCCTGTTCGACCTGCCCTGGGTGCCGGCGACCCAACCGGAGGCCTGCTTGGAGGGCCTGGGCCGGCATTGGGAGCGGCTCTCCAACCAGCCGGGACGGATTCTCACACCGGCGCAATTGGCTCACCTGGCGGCTGTCTTGGCACAGAGCCTGCGGCAGAACCGCGCTGCTCTGGCGGATAGTCCTGAAGGACTGGAGGGGATCGCTTGGGCCGGGCAGGTGCTGCGGGCGCTGGAGCATGACCCCGCCCAGGCCTGGGCCGCGCTGCCTTGGGCCGAGGGGGTGCGGGCCGATTGCTTTCTGCAGCGCTTTGTGCGGCATTACCTGGAGGGCAAGCAGCATCTTCTTTTCCAGCCGCTCCGGCAGGGGCTGCGTGCTCTGGCCCTGCTGCTTCTGCTGGCCCGTGTGGATGCTGGCCGGCTGGCTGGGGCAGAGGAAATCTCGATGGCCCTCCTCAACCGGGCGCTTTCGCGCTGGTGCCGCTTGCTGGATTTCCGACCTCTGCGGCTGGCCTTTTTAGGCGAGGCGGGTGGATAAGTAGGGGCGACGCATGCGTCGCCCCTCGATCCACTAGGGCATATCCGGAAAGTAAAATTTGGTGATATAGGCCCAGGTATCGGTCTCGTCGCTGACATAGACGGAACCCATATCGTCCACGGCGATTCCATCGGGGATATAAAACTCTCCCTCGGACATTGTATCCTCGCCGTCGCCCTCGCTGCCCCAGCGGGCCAGCAGGTTGCCGTCTGTATCGAGCACGCCGATCCAGCCGTCCCAGGTGCCAAAATAGAGGTTGCCATTCGGCCCCAGGGCGAGCGAGGCCAGGGAGGAACCGTCCAGGGCCTCGTCGCTGATTGTGTCAACGACGTTGCCCTCGCCATCCATTACCAGAATATAGTCGTTGAAAAGGCCGGCCATATAAACGTTGCCATCCGGGCCGCAGTCCATGGCATAGATAGAAAAGGTCTCGTCAATCTCGGCCAGCATCCACTGATCCAAAAATTCACCCTCGCTGTCAAAGACCAGTACGCGCTGGTAGGTATCCTCGCTTTCCTCGCTTTCCCGGTTCGTGTCGGCGGCATAGACCCGGCCATCGGGACAGACGGCCAAATAGTCGGGGCTGAGTTCGCCGAACTGGCCGTCGCCGGCGCCCGACTCCCCCCACTGGTGCAGCAGCGTCCCGTCGGGGGCATAGACCAGGATCGCGTTATACCCCCAGTCGGCGACATAGATGTTGCCATCCGGGCCGACCTTGACGTCGCTGGGGGCAAAGAGCTCGTCCCCACCGATCGAGTCGACGAGAGAGCCGTCCTCTGTCGAGATCACGTGGACGCCGTAGAAAAAGTCGGCCGCGTAGAGCAGGCTGCCGTCGGCGTTGAGGTCGAGGCTGCTGGGGGAGCCCAGTAGGCCTTCGTCGGCGAAGGAGTCGTTGCCAATGCGCCAGAGGAAACCCTCTGGGGGTTCTCCGTTGGCCTCCTCGGTCGGTTGCGGCTCAACAGTGGGTTCGACCATGGTGGGGGCGAAAAAGGTTACGCTCTCCATCATGGCCTCAAAGGTGCCGCGGAACTCGTTCCAACTCTCGGTTGTGCCGATGCCGATGATGATGGCTCCCCGGTCGCCTAGGTGAACGGCGACAAAGCTGCCGCTGACCTCCACCTCATCCTCGATGCCAGAGACCTCCACGGCGGCGGCCTTTTCCCCGCCGACGACGAGATTTTCCACCCGGCCGATATCGAGGCCCTCTTGGCTCTCTAGGTCCTCGATGATAAATTCAACCATTTCATCGGAATTGCTCGCTTCCGAGAGGTCCATATCATAGACGTTTTCCAGGTTGTCGACAGTGACCACAACCATAGGGGACTCGGGAACGTCCGCGTCCATGGCCGCCTCGCTTTCGGCGATAAAGGCGATAGGGCCAAAGCCAAAGGCGATCCAACCCTCCGGGTAGGCGATGCTAAAGCCGGCCTCCTCGCTGCGATAGGGCTCCTGACCCAAGCCCACGGCCGCAGGCGCGGTGGGTGGGACCTCGGTAGGTGGGATGGGGGTGTCGGTCGGGGGCCCCTGGGTGGGCGCGGAGGTCGGGGCTTGGGTCGGGGGCACCTGGGTGGGCGCGGAGGTCGGGGCCTGGGTGGGGGGCTGGCGAGTCGGTTCTGTGACTGCGGTGGGGGTTTCGCCGCAGGATCCAATACTGAGTACAAGCAGCAGGATGAGGGTCAGAACTGAACAGCGATACATTTTCATTGGAATCTCCTTGTTTTCGTTTATTCCCACTCGATCGTTGCCGGCGGCTTGCTGCTGATGTCATAGACGACGCGGTTGACGCCGGACACCTCGTTGACGATGCGCTGGCTGATGCGCACCAGCAGTTCATGGGGCAGGCGCGCCCAGTCGGCGGTCATAAAGTCGTCGCTGGTCACGGCGCGTACGGCAATGACGTTTTGATAGGTGCGCCCGTCCCCCATAACGCCGACGCTGTGCACGGGCAGCAGTACGGCAAAGGCCTGGGCCGTGCGGCGGTACCAGCCGGCCCGGCGCAGCTCTTGGATGACGATGGCATCGGCCTGGCGCAGGGTATGTGCCCGCCGGGCGGTCACCTGCCCCAGGATGCGCACGGCCAGGCCCGGTCCGGGGAAGGGGTGTCTCCAGATAATGTCCTCGTGCAGGCCCAGTGCCTCCCCGACGGCGCGGACCTCGTCCTTGAATAGATGGCGCAGCGGTTCGACCAACTCCAACTGCATGTCGTCGGGCAGCCCGCCGACGTTGTGGTGGGTCTTGATGCGGGCGGCCGGGCCGGCGCCGGGCCGGTTGTGCCCGGCGCTCTCGATCACGTCGGGGTAGAGGGTTCCCTGGGCCAGAAAGCGCACCGGTCCCAGGGCGCGGGCCTCCCGCTCAAAGATGCGCACGAAACGCTCGCCGATGCGGCGGCGCTTTTCCTCGGGGTCGGTCACCCCCTTCAGGGCGCTGAAAAACTCGTCCGCCGCGTCCACGGCCAGCAGGGGGATGCCCAGGTGCCGGCCAAAGACCTCTACGACCTGTTCAGGCTCGCCCAGCCGCAGCAGGCCGGTGTCCACAAAGATGCAGGTCAACTGGGCGCCGATGGCCCGCCAGAGCAGGGCGGCGGTGACCGACGAGTCCACGCCCCCGCTCAGGCCGCAGACGACCCGCTCAGGTCCGATCTGTTCACGTAGGGCGGCTACGGTGTTGGGGACAAAGGATTGGGAGGTCCATTTGCCCTGACAGCCGCAGATGCGGTAGAGGAAATTCTCCAACAGCGCCTGGCCGTGCTCGGTATGGACCACCTCGGGGTGAAATTGCAGGCCATAGAGGTCCCGTTGGGGGTGGCCCATCGCGGCCAGTGACGAGTTCCTGCTGGTGCCCAGCAGTTCAAATCCGGGCGGCAGCCGACTGACGTGGTCGCCGTGGCTCATCCAGACCTGCATGGGGTTGGGCAGTCCCTGCACCAGCGGGTTTTGGGGGTGGACCCAGCCGACCTGGGCCGGCCCGTACTCCCGGGCCGCCGCCGGCGTGACCTCTCCGCCCAGGGCCTGGGTCAGCAGTTGCAGGCCATAGCAGATGCCCAGGACCGGCCGGCCGCCGTCCAGGACGTAGGCGGGCAATCGGGGCGCGCCCTCGTCATAGACGCTGGCCGGCCCGCCGGAGAGGATATAGCCCTGCGGCTGCAGGGCCAGGACCTGCTCGGCAGGAGCGTCCCAGGGAAAAAGCTCGCAGTAGACCTGGGCAGCGCGCACCCGTCGGGCAATCAACAGGCTGTACTGGGACCCGTAATCCAGGATGGCGATGCTTTGTTCAACAGGCACGGATTTGCTCCAAGGGGTAGAGGCGGGAGCTCGTTCGCTGCCGCCCTAGGCCTGGTTCAGGCGAAAGCCATGTCCCCGTACGGTTTCGATGTACTCGTGATCGCTCCCGCTGTCCTTGATGCGCTGGCGCAGCCGGCGCACCAGGGCGTCGATGGCCTGGTCGGTGATGCCCCCAGCCTCCTCTTGTTCGCTCCAGACGGCCGAGACGACCTCGTCGCGGGTGCAGATGGCGCCGTCCTGTTTGTAAAGGAGTTCCAGCAGGCTGTATTGGGCGGGTGAGAGGGGGGGGGCGATCTCGATGCCCTCAATCCAAATCCGGTGGGCAGCCTGGTCGATATAGAGGCCCTCGCGGGTGGGGCCGGGGCGATAGAGCGGGGCGGTGGCCTCGCTG
>JAFGKG010000181.1 GCA_016928715.1 Chloroflexia bacterium | reverse complement strand
TGTTCATTTTTCTCGACTTGTGCCTACCCTTGCGCCTCAGTGGGCAACTGCTGCGCTGGGCTAGGTTTTTTCAGTAGAGCCAACGTTCCAACGTTCTAACGTTCCAACGTTCCAACGTTCCAACGTTCCAACGTTCTAACGTTCCAACGTTCCAACGTTCTAACGTTCTAACGCTCTACCGTATTATACACCCTAACTCCTTCCGGAGTTGCCCGCCAGGTGCCGTCGATCTGGCGCAGGACGCGGGCGGGCACGCCGCCGGCCAGGCTGTGCGGGGGCACGTCCTCGGCGACCACGGCGCCGGCCGCGATCACGGACCCCCGGCCGATGCGCACGCCGTCCAGGACGATGGCCCCGGCGCCCACCCAGACGTCGTCCTCGATCACGATGCCCTGGGCGGTGATGCCCTGTTCCACAAAGGGCCGCGCGGGGTCGTCAAAGACGTGGTTGACGGCCAGCACCTGCACCAGCGGGGCGAAATAGACCCGGTCTCCGATGCGGATGCCCCCCTGCCCGCGCAGCACGTTGAACTCGCCGATGAGCGAGTCGCGGCCGATGCGGATGCCGGCCTGGGGCATGCGCCGGAAATTATAGACGTGCAGCTCGGCGTGGTGCATGATAAAGGTCCCCGGTCCGATCTCGATGCCCCGCGGGCAGGCGTGCAAATAGACGCCCTCGTCCAAGTAGGCCCCCCGGCCCAGGCGGATGCGGTCGGCAAAGCGGATGCGCACTCCCCGTTCGATGCCCACGATCCCCTCCAGGCGCATGATCAGCCGATAGGCCAGGGCGCGCAGGCCGAGGCCCAGGATCGTCGGCACCCAGCCAAACAGGGCCAGGACGAACTGTTCCAGCGCATAGCGCCCCAAACTGCTCGCCTGCCGCGAAACATAGAGCCCCAAAGGCCCCAGCCTCCAACCTCTACGATCCAAGCTCGACCTCCAACGTTCAACCCGTCAACCGTCAACCGTCAACCGTACAGACCTCCAACGTTCAAACGTTCAAACGTTTTAACGTTCTAACGCTTCTACCGCCCGCTCCCAGCTTGCCTCGCCCGGCCGCAGGGCCAGGGCGGCCTGGTAGGCGGCGATGGCCTCCGGGATGCGGCCCAGCGCTTCGTAGGCCCGGGCCAGGGCGGCGTGCGACCAGGGGTCCTCTGGGAAGGCGGCCACGGCCTGTTCCAGGGCCTCGGCGGCCCGTTCCCAGCGCCCCTGGGCGGCGTAGGCCTGTCCCAGGGGCAGCCAGGCGTTCCCATTGTGGTCCGGCAGGCGCACGGCGACCTCGTAGGCCCGCACGGCCGCCTCCAGGTCGCCGGAGGCCAGGCAGACCTGGCCCAACATGCTAAAGTACCAGGGATTTGGGTCGAGTTCGCAGGCCTTTTCCAGGGCGGCGATAGCGCCGGCGGCGTCGCCCTGGAATCTCCAGCGGTATTGACCCAAATTGAACCAGGCGTAAGCGTGTGCCGGAGCCAGCGCCACGGCGGCTTCCAGCTCGGCGATGGCCTGTTCCCCCAGGCCCTGGTCGGCGTAGAGATGCCCCCGCCCCAGGTAGAACCGGACGTCCTCCGGGGCGACCTGGTGGCCGGCCTCGTAGGCGGCCAGCGCCTGCTCGTAACGTTTCAGGCCGCGCAGTTGGTCGCCCAGGACAAAGTGGGCGTTGGCGTCCTGGGGGTCCAGGCGCAGGATCAGGCGCAGGGTGGCCAGTCCGGCCTCGTCCTGGCCGCCGTTAAAGTGCTCCCAGGCGCGCTGCCAGAGGATGTGTTTGGCCGCGGCCGGGTCGGCCTGCTGCAGGTGCGCGTAGGCCTGCTCCGTATCCCCCACGGCCTCGTACAACAGGCCCAGTTCCTGGCGCAGGGAGCGGTTCTGCGGTTCCAGCGCCACGGCCTGCTCCAGGGCGGCGATGGCGCCGGCCGCGTCGCCCTGTGCGCCCAGCACGCTGCCCAGCAGGAAGTGGGCCCGCGCCTGCTCCGGGGCCAGCTCGAGGGCGGCCTGGCAGAGTTCGCGCGCCTCCTCCAGATAGCCCCCGGACAGCAGCCGGTTGGCCTCGTCCAGGACCAGGCCGGCGACGTCCTCCTGGCGCCACTGCTCCAGCGCCTCCTCCCGCCGGCCCTGCTGCCACAGCTCCAGGCCGGCGGCAAAGGCCTGCCGGCGGGCCCGCTGGGCGGGATCCGTTTCGACGAGCAGGTCCTCCGCGCCCCAGACGGCGAGCTGCTCTTGGTCCCAGGTGGCCGTGATGACCCGGTCGACGCGCAGGTCGGTCTGCAGCAGGGCCTCGGCCTCGCTGTCCAGGAGCCGGATCTGCACCTGGATGGGGCGGGCCTCGGTGCCGGGCTGTTTCTGCAGCGTCAGGCGGTAGGCGCCGTCGACCGGGCCGGCGGGGGGCCGGTAGCTGACCTCGATGGTGCGCTGTTCCCCCGGGAACACGCGCAGGTAGCCGGCGATCACGGTGCGGCCAGTCTCGTCATAACGCTCCACGCCGTCGTCAAAGCCCTCGGCCGAGAGCAGTTGGCTGCCGTCGGGCAGGTAGAGCCGGATATAGTTGCCATAGCAGCCGGGGGAGTAGACAATATCCTCGATCTCGGGGTCAAAACAGGCGCCGCCAAAGGGCTCGTTGGTGCTGCCGCTGGTCCAGCGGTCAAAGTGGTTCCAGTAATGGATGGTGATGGTGCTTTCGCGGACCCAGAGGTTCTGGTCGAGCGTGACCTGGTAGTGGATTTCCTCGTCGACAAAGCGGTTGACCTCGGCCCAGGAAAAGTCCGAGTCCACCACCATGACGAAATCCCCCCCCTCGCGGTGCAGGGCGCCGCCCCAGCCGGCCTGCAGGACGGCCTGCTGCAGGTTGGGATCGTCAAAGTAGAGCAGGATGTGCTTTTCCTCCAGCGAGCGGTGCAGCGCCTGGGCCAGTTCGAGCAGCTTTTGCGGCGCCCGCATGTCCGGCTGCTGCAGGCGGCGGATGGCCGCGTCGACCAGGGCGCCGAGAAAGTCGTCGCTCTGGCGGTGGCCCTGCCAGATGGTCTCCAGGGCGTTGGGCCCGCCGACGGCCAGGCCGTAGCCGGGGATGTCCAGGCGGCCGAGGGCCGGCAGGACGTTCTGCAGGGCGTAGAGGTCGACGGCGATGACGCCCTGGACGGGCTCGTGTCCGTCCAGTTCCCAGAACCATTCCACCTTTTGGGCCGAGGTGGCAAAGTCGGCGTACCAATTGGCGTCGCGGATGAACCAGGCCCCGAAGCGCATGTAGCGTTCGTAGGCCTTGGGGGGTTGCACCTTTTCGCGCTCGGGGTTGTCCCACTCGGGGCTGCGGCGATAGTCCAGCTCGACGACCCGGCCGTCCTGCACGGTGAGCGGGCCCAGCGAGCCGAGAAAGCCGCCGGTGGCCCGCAGCTCGAAATTGCTCTGCCCCAGCAGGAGGTAGCGCTGGGGCGCGGCCAGGCCCAGCAGTGGGTCGGCCTGGGGCAGGATGGCCCGGAGCAGTTCCAGGGCCTGCTCGGCGGGGGGCAGGCCCCCGTCCAAGGTCTCCAGCAGGGGTCCGACCTGGGCAAAGGGGCCGTCGTCCAGTTGGTCCGCCTCGATGGACGCGCGGGCCTCGCTGGCTCGCCGCAGTTGCCCCTGGATGCGTTCCAGCCGGCCCTGTTCGTCCTGCAGCGCCCGCACGGCCTGGGCCAGGGCATCCTCCCCGGGCTGTTCCAGGAGCGGCTGCAGCCGGCCGGCGATTTCGAGGGCTTCGGCGCCGGCGCCGCTCAGGTTGGCGGCCAGGGCGACCAGTGGGGGGGCGGCGGCCAGCTCGGGCCCGTAGCGGGGGACCCAGCCCAGGTGGGCCAGCAGCGGGGCCAGGGGCCGGATTTCGGCCTGCAGGCCGGCCATGGTGGACTGCAGTTCAAGCGCCTGCTGTCGCAGGCTCTCCAGGTCCTCGAGCGGGTCGGGGGCTTGCAGTCCCTGCTGCAGGGCCTCCAGTTGGACCATGCCCCGGCGGGCCGTGTCATAGATCCGCCAGGCTTTGAGGCCCAGCCAGAGCAGTCCCAGGGCCAGCCCCAGCAGCAAGATGCCGAGGCATAGCTGTCGGGCCCGGCTGGGGGCGGATCGGTTGCCTTTTAGAGCGCGTTCGGTCATGATGGCCTTGACCATACTCCTGGGGGGGCGTTGTCCGTTTTTGCTCTGCACCGAACTGCTGCGGCTCTACACACCAGGAGATATCCTTGGTATCGAGGGCCGGGAAGCGGTCCCTTTTCCCAGAGGCGGTCCTGGGGGCAGTTCCCCCTGGGCCAATCCCCCCCGCTATGGTTGCCGTTTTTCCTGCACAACAACTGCGGGCGCAGTCACGCCCGCAGTCGAGAGCGGCGAAAAATCTAGGCGTCTGTAGAGCGGCCCAAGCGGCGCGCCCGCAAGTTCAGCCCGGTTCCCAGCACCAGCAGCAGCAGACCCGCCAGCAGCAGCCCGGGGCGAAAGCCTGCGGAGGGCTGCGCCATGGTACTGCCCGTGGGGGGCAGTTCGCTGGGCGTCTCGCAGGCCTCCTTGACCGGGAACTCGACCGAGGCCTCGCCGCTGCCCTCGTCGCTGCGCATGCGGGCGACATTGATGATGATAATGTCCACGGGCGTATCCTCAAGCACGCGGGCCTGGACAATGATGGTCACCACCTCGCCGGGCGAGACGGTGCCGATGTCGACCTGGAACGAGTTGCCGTCGATGGTGACGGTGCCCTTGCTGGTGGTGACGTCCAGCAGGACCAGTTCGGCGGGCAGGGTGTCGGTGACGACGACGTTATGGGCGTCCGCCGAGCCCTCGTTGGTGACAATGATGGTAAAGGTGACGTCGTCCCCGGGGATACAGCAGCCCGGATCCACCAACTTGACGATGCGGGGATCGGCGACGAGGGTGGGTGGCGTTGGCGTGACGACGGTCTGGCCGTAGGCCGGCCCCCAGGCCCCGCCAAAAGAGGCCAGGACCAAAAGCAGGCCCAGGACAAGGCAGAGCGGGCCGGCGATGCGCCCTGCGGAGGTTGCCGAATTTCCTTTGGAAGAGCTAGAGTTAATCATAGCGGATATCCTTTCAATTGGTCATACGAATACAGGGCGCACCTTTTCCGATTCGCTATGATTCACTATAGCACAGATGCGGTCCAGTGTCAAGCGATTTTTACACGGATTCTATGGTGCCATGGGCGCCGTGGTCGTCATCGGCGGGGTGGGGGTGAACAGGTCGCGGGAGTCCTGGATGGGGGTGGGGGTGGCGGCCCCGGCGCGCATGGTTTCGAGCGCCCCCACCGTTGGGCCGATCTGGGTCGTGTCCGTGCCGGCGACCAGGCTGGCGTGCAGCCAGCCATAGCTGCCGGCCTCGAGCACCTCGGAGGAGGTGGCCGGATTGTTGATGCGGGTCAGCCGGATCAGGTACCACCAATCGCCCACCGTGTCGGTGGCGCCGCCATAGACCGACACCTGGTCCCCATAGTGCAGCACGCCAATGATCTCGCCGTTCTCTGAATCGGGCAGGCTGCGCACGTTGGCGATGCCGCCGGTAATGGTCCCGCCGAGGGGGATAAAGTCGGGCAGGGGCGTGGGGGAGGGCGTGGGCGGGATGGTCTCGGTCGGGGTCACGCTGGGGGCGATGGTAGGTTCGGGTGTGCGCTGCACCCGGTGGGACAGGCCCTCCTGGACGAACTGGATGGTGTAATAGACAATGACGACGCAGGCCGCCAGCAAAAAGAGCACCTGGAAAAGGGTGATCAGGCGCGAGACCCAGGTGCGGTCGATGCTGGCCACGGCCCGCTCGGCGGCCTCGGCGACGGTCTCGCCCCAGGAGGTGCGGTTCTCGTCCTCGAGCACGACCCGGCGCAGCCGGCGCCGGGCCCAGCGGCTCCGCAGGCGGCCCAGCGATTCGGCCGCCCCCCAGCGCACATTGCTGTTGGGATGGTTGAGCAGGCGCAGCAGGGGCCAGACGGCCCGGCGCTCCCCCATGAGGCCCAGGGCCTCGCTGGCCCGAAAGACCTGGATCCAGGTATCGCTGCGGAGGGCCTCCAGGAGGGCGGGGACGGCGGGCTTGCCGATGACGACCAGCTCGTCCATGGCCCGGGTATGTTGGGGGTCGTTGGGGTGGCTGAGCAGGGCGATCCAGCGGGCGATCTCTTCCTGATCCACCGTGGGCGCCTGGGGGCGGTTGGCCCGCCAGTCCTGCCAGGCGTCTACCAACTGGGTCCACCATCCGTTCAGGCGGGACAGGACCCGCTCCGTCCAGGGTTCCTCCGTCTCTGAGAATTCCTGCTGTTCTTCCGGCCCGTTGGGCAGATCCTCCATCAAGACAGGGCTCCTTGTTTCTATGCCGTTGGCGGCAGTTCCGATCGCGCACCTCGACCGGAGGCCCCGTCGAGGCCTCCGTGGTGCCCCGCATTATACTACAGCATGTCCCCGCGTGCAAGACACGTAGACAACCACTCTTGCCAGTCCCCTACAGGCATGGTAAAATGGTTTTAGTGGGTTGATCATATAGGGGGAAGGGGGGCGCTATGGCCTATGATCCGGAAATTCACCATCGCCGGTCTATACGATTGATGGGCTATGATTACAGCCAGCCGGGAATGTATTTTGTCACAGTTGTTGTCCAAGGCCGGGGGTGTTTGTTGGGCGAAATTGTAGAGGGGCAAATGTGCTTGAACGATGCCGGCCGGATGGTCCAGATGGAGTGGGAAGGATTGCCGGGGCGATTTCCCGATATATTTTTGGACAGATTCGTTGTTATGCCGAACCACATCCATGGTATTATTGTTATCGTAGGGGCGGCCACAAGGGCCGCCCCCCTGGATGCTCCGACGGGGGCAACCACAAAGCCTGTCCCCGCGAAAGCGGGGAGGTTGCCCCTACAAGGGCCGCCCCCCTGGATGCTCCGGCGGGGGCAACCACAAAGCCTGTCCCCGCGAAAGCGGGGAGGTTGCCCCTACGTTGGGCGACATTGTTGGGGCATTCAAATCAATTACCACGGTGGAATATATTCGGGGGGTGAAACAAAGCGCCTGGCCGCCTTTCCCAAACCGTTTGTGGCAGCGCAATTATCATGAGCACATTATCCGTGACGAGGATGAACTAAATCGCATTCGCCAATACATTGATGAAAATCCGCTGTATTGGGCGTTCGATCAAGAGAATCCCAACAGGGGCGGGAAATCAATACGCCTCGATCGTTATCCTGGTTATGGAGGGACGACATGCATCTAGAGGAACCGGCGGCCGTAGGGCCGGAATTTCGAGCGGGCTTTGTCGCCATCGTCGGCAAGCCCAACGTGGGCAAGTCCACTCTGCTCAACAGCTATCTGGGGCAAAAGGTGGCCATTGTCTCGTCCAAGCCGCAGACGACGCGCGCGGTCATTCGCGGCGGCCTGACCCTACCGCAGGCCCAGATCATCTTTTTGGATACGCCGGGCATTCATCAGCCCGTGCACAAGCTGGGCGAATACATGGTCGCGGTGGCCTCGCGGACGGTCGAGGATGCCGACGTGGTGCTTTTCCTGGTGGACCTGAGCCATCGTCCCACCGCCGAGGACCGCCAGATCGCCGACCTGCTGCGCGAGAAATGCCGGCTTCCGTTGATCGTGGGGCTGAACAAGAGCGATACCGCCGCCGATCCCCAGGAGGCCGGCCGGCCCTACCTGGAGCTGCTGCTGGACGAATCCGGCCGGCCCCTCTACCAGGCGGCGGTCTATCTCTCGGCCCTGCAGGGACAGGGCCGGCAGGAGCTGCTGGAGATACTGATCGAGCATCTGCCGGTCGCGCCGCCCTACTACCCCGCCGATTTCCTCACCGATCAGCCCCTGCGGGTGGTGGCGGCCGAGCTGGTCCGGGAGCAGGTACTGCAGTTCACCCGCAAGGAGGTGCCCCACGCGGTCGCCGTGGTGGTGGAAGAGTTCAAAGAGCGCAGCGAGGACATGACCTATATCCGGGCCAACCTCTATGTCGAGCGCGACTCGCAGAAAAAGATCCTGCTGGGCAGCGGTGGGCGCATGATCAAGCGCATTGGCCAGGCCGCCCGGCAGGAGCTGGAGGCCTTTTTGGGGACGCAGGTGTACCTGGACCTGTGGGTCAAGGTGCGCAAGAACTGGCGCAAGCGCCCGGGCTCGATGCGCTGGTTGGGCTACGATCTGAGCAAGCGGGGCTGATTTCACAAAAGCCCCAAGTTGTGGTATACTGTGGCCGTTGGCCGGCGTAGCTCAGTGGTAGAGCAGCTGTTTCGTAAACAGCAGGTCAAGGGTTCGAATCCCCTCGCCGGCTTGTCGGACCCGGCATAGGCCCTATGCCGGGTTTGTTCTTTTCCCCCGTTTGACGCCCCTTGCAGGGCGTGTTATAATGCGCCCAAGTAAAACAGTTTTTTCTGGGCAGCAACGGCGCTGCCGCAGGGTGAGGGGTTCTGTTGCCCCTGCATCAGCTATGCTGAACCCGCAGGCGCCGAGTCGTCTGGGGGGCTTGTTTTTTGGCAGCCCTCCTGTAAGAGAATCGGAGGAGAACATGGAGCCGGAGACAAAGGAGTTTCTGAAGAGCAGGCTGCGACCGGAGGATTACGAAAAGCTGGCCCGGATTCCCCACCCCCGCCTGCATCGCGTGGTGGCCCGCAGTATCCAGATCTGCAATCCCAAGCGCATCTTTGTCAGCGACGATTCGCCGGAGGACATTGCCTACATCCGCCAGGCCGCCCTGCGGGATGGAGAGGAGCGCGCCCTGGCCGTACCCGGACATACCATCCATTTTGACAACTATAAGGACCAGGCCCGCGATCGCAAGCACACCTACTTTTTGCTGCGCGAGGGGGAGGACCTGGGGCCGGCCCTGCGCTCCCGCGATCGCCAGGAGGGCCTGGACGACATTGCGGAGATCATGGCCGACATTATGCAGGAGCACGAACTCTACATCTGCTTCTTCTGCCTCGGCCCCACCCATTCCGAGTTCTCGATCCCCTGCGTGCAGATGACCGACTCGAGCTATGTGGCCCACAGCGACACCCTGCTCTACCGGCCGGGTTACGAGGAGTTTGTGCGCCAGGGACTCCAGGGCCGCTTTTTCAGCTTTTTGCACTCCCAGGGCCAGCTCGACGAGCGCAGGACCAGCTGCAACCTGGAGCAGCGCCGCGTCTATATCGACCTGGAAGACGACATTGTCTACAGCATGAACACCCAGTACGGTGGCAATACCATTGGCCTGAAGAAATTGGCCATGCGCCTGGCCATCAACCGCGCCTCCCAAGAGGGCTGGCTGACCGAGCACATGCTGGTGATGGGCGTGAACGGCCCCGCCGGGCGGGTGACCTATTTCACCGGGGCCTTTCCCTCGCTCTGCGGCAAAACCTCCACGGCCATGATGGAGGGCGAGAACATTGTCGGCGACGACATCGCCTACCTGCGCCATCGCGGGGATGAGGTCTATGCGGTCAATGTGGAAAAGGGCGTCTTTGGCATCATCCAGGGCATCAATTCCGAGGATGACCCCCTCTTTTGGCAGGCCCTGCACCGGCCGGGCGAGATTATCTTTTCCAACGTACTGATTACGCCCGAGGGTGGGGTCCATTGGATCGGCAAGGATGGCCAGACCCCCTCGCGGGGCGAGAACCATTCCGGCCCCTGGCGGCCGGGCAAGCTGGACGAGGAGACGGGCCGCGAGATTCCCGTTTCCCATCCCAACGCGCGCTTTACCATGGACCTCAAGCTCCTGCCCAACCTCAGCCCGGAGCGGGACAATCCCGCCGGCGTCAAGCTCGGCGCCGTCGTCTATGGCGGCCGCGATTCGGACACCTGGGTGCCGGTGGAGCAATCCTTCGACTGGGTCCACGGCATCATTGCCAAGGGCGCGTCCCTCGAGTCCGAGACCACGGCGGCCACCCTGGGCAAGGAAGGGGTGCGCGAGTTCAATCCAATGTCCAACCGGGACTTTTTGTCGGTGCCCATCGGCCGCTATATTCAGAGCAACGTGGACTTTGGGCGCGAGTTGGAGCAGCCGCCGCTGATCTTTGCGGTGAACTATTTCCTGCGGCACCGCGAGACCAAGAAATGGCTCAACGACAAGACGGACAAGCGGGTTTGGTACAAGTGGATGGAACTGCGCGTTCACGGCGAGGTGGAGGCTATCCGCACGCCGACCGGCTGGATCCCGCTGTACGAGGACCTGCGCCGGCTCTTCCGCCAGGTGTTGGACAAAGAATACACCCACCAGAACTATGTGGACCAGTTTACGGTGCGCGTGCCGGAGAAACTGGCCAAGATCGAGCGCATCGAGCAGATCTATCGCCACGACGTGCCGGACGTGCCGGCCATCCTCTTTGGGGTACTGGAGCAGGAGCGCCAGCGCCTGCTGGAGGCCCAGGCGGCGCTGGGCGATTACATCGAGCCGGAGCGGCTGCTTCCTTGATGCCTCTACGGGAATATGTAATTGAGTAAGGATTTCTACCACAAAGGGCACCAAGGACACAAGGGGTTAAAAAATTGTGTCCTTGCTGTCCTTTGTGGTTTTCTTTGGGGGATTCAAAGCGGCCGGCCACTCCAGCGGGGAGGGCCGGCCGCCTCGCTCAGGGGCCTGGGCCGGCGGGGGGTGCCTGTCGGGCCCCGTTCAATGCATACTACGAAACATGGGGCGGTGGGAGTCTCATTTGTGGAATTTCTTGATAAACTCCTCGACCTCGGGGATGCCCCCCTGGTAGATCAGGTAGCCGTTGTAGGGTTCGCGCTCGGTAATGTCCGTGCAGATGGGGCGGAGCATGATCTCGCGCACCTCCTCTATATCGGAGGTCTGCCCCAGGGCCCAGCCCAACTTGATGTAGGCGACCTCGGGCAGCATGTTCTCTGCCGGCACGATGCCCAGGCTCATCAGGTCGCGGCCGGTGTCGTACACAAACATGTGCACGTATCCCCAGAGGGTCTGCACGGTCATATAGATGGCGATGCCCTTGTCCGTGGCCCTCTGGATGGCCGGGTAGAGCGGCTTGTTCACGTGCCCCAGCCCGGTGCCGGCGATAATGATCCCCTTGTAGTCCAGGTCGATCAGCGCCTCGAGAATGTCCGGATGCATGTTGGGATAGTAGTAGATCAGCGAGACGCGTTCCTCAAAGGTGGGCGTGATCTCGACCTCTCGGTCGTTGCGGCGGCGGTTGTAATCGTCGCGCAGGGGCGTGATCTTGTCCCGGCTGACCATGGCCAGGGGGACGTCGCCGATGGTGCGAAAGGTGGAGCGGTAGGAGGAATGCATCTTGCGCACGCGGGTTCCCCGGTGCAGCAGGCCGTATTCATCGGAGGTGGGGCCAAACATGCAGACCATGACCTCGGCAATGTCCGCCTCGGCGGCCGTCTTGGTGGCGTGGATGAGGTTGAGCGCGGCGTCGGAGGAGGGCCGGTCGGAGGAGCGCTGCGATCCCACCATGACGATGGGGATGGGGGGATGCTGCACCATGTACGAGATGGCCGCGGCGGTGTGGTGCATGGTGTCCGTGCCGTGGCCGATAATGATGCCGTCCGTACCCCGGCGGATTTCCTCGCCGATGGCCCGGGCCAGGGTCTTGTATTGGCTGGGCCCCATGTTCTCGGAAAAGACGGCAAAGAGCTTTTCCGTGCTCAGGTTGCAGATGTCGGCCAGTTCGGGCACGGCGCCATAGAGCTCGCCGGGCGAAAAGGCCGGGATGACCGCGCCGGTGCGATAGTCCAGGCGGGAGGCGATGGTGCCGCCGGTGCCCAGCAGCTTGACGTTCTTTCTGTCCGGGGCGGTGGGGAATTCGCGTTCCGGAATTTTATAGTGGGCCTCTTTGTAGCCGTGCTCCTGGATGTCCTGGATCGTGTCGACGGCGATGCCGACGTTGTAGCCGTTGGCCAGCTTGAGCACCAGGTGGCGGTCGTCGTCGTTCTCGGATCGGGGCAGCAGGATGCCCTCAAACTCGCCCCGGGTGCTCTGGATGGTGACCTCGCTCCAGACGCGGACATTATAGCTCTTGAGGATTTCCAGGGCCCGGCCGCGATAGCCTTTGAACAGGTCACTCATGGGAGCCTCCTCGGCCAATGGCCTCCGCAAGTTCGTTCAGGGGGACGTTGCCCAGGGCCAGGGGCCGCAGTTTGCCCATGATCCAGTGCCGGGCGGCCTCTGGGTCCGGGGACGTGTTGATGCGGCTGAACTGTTCCCGCAGCACCGGGAGCAGGGCCAGGATTCTTTCGCAGTCCTGCGGGGCATAGTCAATGCTGGTCAATACCGATTCCAGGTCCATGTTGGGATGTGCATAGACCACGGGCAGCATGTCGTAGAGAATGTCCGCCTGCAGCCTTTTTCCCCGGATAAAGGCGAACAGTTCGTAGAGCTGTTCAAAGTCAAAGGGGGAGGCCGGCTGCAGTTGTCCCTGCAGGTGCTTGAGGCGGTGGGCCAGCAGGGTGGCCACGAACTTGGGCTCGGCCTCCCAGTCGCCGGCGATGCGCTCGATCAGCCCCACCAGGTTGTATTTAAGCAGAAAGTAAAAGGCATCGCGGGGGACGCCCCAGGCCTCCAGTTGGGCCATGCGCTGGTCGACCGGAACGGGGAGCCGGCTGCGGACCTGCTCGATCAGTTTTTGGCTGACGGGGATGGGCGCGGAATCGGTGTCCGGGTACATGCGATCCGGTCCGGGCAGGACGCGTTCGAACATGGTGGTACCGTCGGGGAAGGATTTGCGGGTTTCGTTGGGCACGCCGGCAAAGGCCAGCCGGCAGCGTTCCTCGATCGTCTCCAGGGCGGTGGGAATGTCCTCCGCGGGGCCCCAGAACAGGATCTGGGCGTCCTCGGGGCCGGCCTCGAGCAGATCTCGGATCGAGCCCCAGTCGTCGCCCCGTCCCTGGGGGCGCCATTCCTCCGAATGGACCATGTTGGGCTTTTCGATGCAGGCGATGACCTTGAGCCGGTCGCTGATCTCGTCGGCGAACAGCCGGCCCGGCTGGCTGAAAAAGCAGAGCAGCCCCCGGAATCCGGGCAGGTTGACGGCGATAAAGCGGTGGTCCTTTTTCTTGGCCTGGCGCAGGTAGGTCGAGGGCTTGGATAGGATGTCCACGTCCACCTCGCGGTGGCTGATTTTCCAGCCCTCCCAGTCGGGCATGCGCGCCAGGAGCTCCTGGCGGATGGTGAGCAGGCTTTTTTGCCGAAAGGCCTCGTTGTGAGTCAGCTCGGGCAGGTACTTGATGTGGGCGACGCCCTTGATCTCCACCCGGGTGCCCCCACGGATGCTGACGTTGACGTCCTCGCGGGCGGCGCCGATGCCGGTGCGCACCTTGCCCGTGCTGCGGGTGAGGAAGCGGATGTACTGGGCTGCTTCGGCGACCTCGGTCGGCGTTTTCATGTCCGGGTAGGTGACGGTCTCGACCAGGGGGATGCCCAGCCGGTCGGTGGTATAGACGCGCCGGTGCCGGATATCCGAGACCTCGCGGCAGGAATCCTCCTCCAGGCTGAGTTGGATGATGCGCACGGTCTTTTGCCGGAGCGGGATCTGGCCCTCGATGCCGATGATGGCCGTGCGCTGAAAGCCGGTGGGGATGCTGCCGTCCAGGTACTGTTTGCGGGTGATGTGCAGCTCGCCCACAATGTTGGTCTGCAGCAGCAGGGCGATCTCGAGGGCGATCTCGATGGCCTGGCGGTTCACCTTGAAGGGGGGCGTGTCGTCGACGTCGTAGGTACAGGCCGTCTCGTTGGCGATGCGGTAGATGATGTTCTTTTTGGTTTTGAACTCCATGAGGGCGGTGCCGTCGTACTCCCCCAGCTCGCTCAGGGTGGGCCGCATGTGGCGGACCAGTTCGGCGTCGTACTCGCCCTCCTCCTGGTAGATGCCGGCCGGGCAGTGGCAAAAGAGTTTTTTCTCGGTCAGGAGCTGCTGGTGGACTTCGAGGCCGCAGATAAAGCCTAATTGCTGGTAGGTCTCGGGAGGGGTGCGTTTGCGCGGCGTGTAGCCGATGCGTTGGCGCGTGGCGTAGAAATGCTGCTTGGGGTCCAGGTCTCTTTTCGAGGATTCGCTCATAGGTTTTTCCCTAATCCGGCTGAACCGGAACCAAAAATGAAAGGACCACAAAAGGCACGTCTGTACCTCCAAAAAAGGCGGGCGCGCTGCCCGGATGCACAGTATATGCCAACTGGGCCGGCTTGTCAAAAACACGGTTTGGCTGGGCGCGCGCCCGTTTAGGATTTGAGGCTAAATAACTTTCCAGAGTTGACCGGCTAAAGCCTCGACTCCCAAAAGATCCGTAAAAGGTCTCGCTTTCCCGGACAGGAGTCGAGGCTTTAGCCGGTGATGGAGGACAAGCAGCCAAGCCCGAAAGTTATTTAATTTCCACTCCTTAGCTTTCCAGCGCCTGTCGCACCCGCCCGGCCATGGCCCGGGCCCGCTCCGGGGCGTCGCCCACGTGCTCGTCGGCGTGCAGGAGCTGCCGCACCCGCTCCTGGGGCAGGTAGTGCAGGATTTGCAGCTCGCCGGCCAGGTATTGCGCCAGGGGGTTGCGCCGGCCGGCGCGGATGTCCTCCCAGGCGGCCATGCTGTGCTGGCGGATGATCTCGTGCATGGCCTGGCGGTCGGCGCCGGCCTTGACCAGTTCCATCAGCAGGCGCTCGCTGGCGGCAAAGGTGCCGTAGCGCTCCAGGTTGTGCACGATGGCCCAGTCGTCCAGGCGCAGCTCCCGCAGCAGGCGCGTGCTCTTGAGCAAGAGTTCCTCCGCCGTCAAAAAGGCCACCGGCAGCGTCTCGCGGCGGTTGCCCGAGTCGTCCAGGGTGCGCTCCAGCAGGCAGTGGGCGGCATTGTCCCAGGCCACCCGGGGCAGCGCCGCCAGCAGCCGGGCCAGGCTGTCCACGTTCTCGGCCTGGACCGGGTTGCGCTTGAAGGGCATGGCCGAGGAGCCGACCTGGCGCTGCCCAAAGGGCTCGCCCCACTCCCCGATGGGCGGGGACTGTAGAAAGCGCAGGTCAAAGGCAAAGCGGTAGAGGGCCATGCCCAGGCCGGCCAGCCCCACCAACAGGCTCCAATCCTGCCGGCGGGGGTAGGTCTGGTGGGCCAGGGCAAAGGCCTCCAGTCCCAGCAGTTCCATGACCCGCCGTTCCAACTGGGCCGGGCTCATCCCGCTGCCCTGCAGGAGCTGGGCGTAGGAGGCGCAGGTGCCCACGGCCCCCTTGATGCCTTTGCCCCGCAGGCTGCGCTGCAGCCGCCGCAGGTCCTCGTAATCGGCCAGCAGGTCCTGGGCATAAAGGGCCAGGCGGTAGCCCACCGTGGTGGGCTCGGCCGGCTGCAGGTGGGTCCAGCCCATGCAGACCTGGTCGGCGCGGGCCTCGACCTGGTCCGCCAGTACCTCCAGCAGGCCGGCCAGGCGCTGCAGGATCAGGGCCAGGGCCTGGTGTTGGCGCAGTACGTCGGCATTGTCCTCAATGTCCATGCTGGTGGCGCCCAGGTGCAGGATGGGCCCGCCCAGGGGGGCCTGCTCGGCAAAGCAGAGCAGTTCGGCCATCAGGTCGTGGTGGGTGTGCGCCTCGATCTGCAGGGCGTGCTCGATGTCGACCTTGTCCTGGTGCGCCTCCAGGTCGGCCACCTGTTCCGGGCGGACCAGGCCGGCCTCGCTCTGGGCGCGGGCCAGGGCCACCCAGACCCGCCGCAGCAGCCGCCGGCGCTGCTCCTCCGACCAGATTTGGCGCATCTCGTCGCTGCCGTAACGCCAGCTAAAGGGGGAGTGGAATCGTCCGTGATCGAACATGGCAATACCTCCATGGATTTTGGCTGCAGACTCTCTCTTTATTATATGCTATGGCGGGGGATTCCACAAATGTAGGGTGTCAGGAACGTTCCAACGTTTCAACGTGCTAACGAGTTAACGTTAACCTAGCGCCACATAGGCCGCGCCGAGCAGCAGCAGGGCCAGCAGGCCAAAGGCCAGCAGGCGCAGGACCCAGCGGACCAGGCCTCCCGGCACCTCGGCTTGGGCCCGCAGCAGCCGGAATAGCTCCCGCCCCTCTTTGATCGCCAAGGCCGCCATCCAGATGGCCAGTCCGATCAGGCCGGCGATGGCGGGGCCCAGGCAAAAGCCCGGGAACTGCTCTTGCAGCGGCATGTTCTCTCCTTGCGGCGGTTTGTCCAACAGCAGCGCTGTCGTGCCCGTCTCCAGCTTTCGGCGTAACTGCTGTGTAGCTCACCGTCCAGATCTGCGGGATCCGTCCGCTATGGGCCCGGATGCTGCCAACAGGCTCCCTGGCTTGGGGATAGCGGCCTCGCTGGGCGGGTCCTGGCGGTGCAGGGCGCCCGGTTCCGCCGCTTGGGCCGGCCGGAGACCAGGGGCCAGGTGAAGGGCCTGGGGCGCCGCCTGCAGGCCCACGGTGTAGGTGACGACCAGGCGGGGGCGCAGGGTGGGCGTGGCGGCCTCGCGGCTGTGGTAGTAGTGGTAGGTGTACTCGCCGCCGGAGGGACGCAGCAGCAGCCCATCGTTGGGCGCAGCGCCCGAGACCCACTGCTGCACGACGGCGGTGGCGTCCAGGCGGATCCAGCCGTTGCCCAGGCCGGCCGGCAGGG
>JAFGKG010000180.1 GCA_016928715.1 Chloroflexia bacterium | reverse complement strand
ACGTCAAGCCGCTGATAATGCGGTTGCGCGGCGGAAAGTTGCGCGGCTCCGGCGCCGTGCCCAGGGGATAGTCGGACAGCAGGCCGCCCTGTTCGATCAGCGCCTCCCCCAGGCGGCGGTTACGCTGGGGGGAAATGTGGTCCACCCCGGCGCCGAGCACAGCGACACTGCGCCCGCCGGCCTCCAGGGCCGCCCGATGCGCCTCCGCGTCCACCCCCAGGGCCAGGCCGCTGACCACGGTCACCCCGGCCCGGGCCAGCCCGGCGGCCAGCCGCCGGGCCACCTCCCGGCCGTAGGCGCTGGGCCGGCGCGTGCCCACAATGGCCACCATGGGCTCATCCGCCTGCAGGCTGCCCCGCAGGTAGAGCACGGGCGGCGGCGCGTAAATGTGCCGCAGGCGCTCGGGATAGTCGGGGCTCTCCCAGGTCAGCAGGGACACGCCCAGGCGGCGCACCCGCGCCAACTCTTCGTCCAACGCAAGCTGCCGGCGGCGTTCCAAGAGGGTGCCAATGCAGCTCGATTCTAGCCCGGCCTGGCGCAGCTCCATAGCCGAGGCCTGCCAGGCCCGCTGGGGGCTGCCAAAGTGCTCCAGTAGGCGCCGCAGCCGCACCGGGCCAATGCCCGGGGTCAGATTAAAGGCCAGATAATACTTTTCCATCGTTTACTCCAAACAATCCAGTCCCTGATTCCTCCCTGCCAGCATTATACCATGCTCGCCGGCATTCGTCCAAAAGCATATCCTCTAACGAAAACGTCACTACCTCACCGCCAAGACGCAAAGGCCTGTCCTGAGCGCAGTCGAAGGGACGCAAAGCAAGATGTAAAGAACGGCAACGATGCCCTGGCGGAAATCATGACTAAAACATGCCATGTTGCGGCTGGGCGGAGGTAGTTACACGAAAACTTGTATTGGGCGCACTGGACAGAAGGGGAAAAATATGCTATGATAAAAATAGCACACTTTTTTCAGGCGGCAGGCCCGATCCTTGGGGCATAGAAAAAGCGGAGCCGGCTTGCATGAACGCTCAAAACCAACAGACGCGCCAGATTGTGGAGAGATTAGAACTCTCCGAGGAAGAACTGGAGCGCATGATCGGCGTGTTACACGTGGCCCTGGACACACTGGACGACGAGCACCGCGTCAACGTAGCCGCCATCGCCCGAAAACTGGGGAAAAGTCGGCGTACGATCTATAACTGGGCCGATCGGATTCTGGATACCACGGCGCAGGTCCTGCGGGAGATCCGCGTAGGGCGCCCCCCCAAAGAAGACGAGGGTCCTTGATGGCAGAATCGAGACCGCTGCGGGCGGCCCTGGTCACCCTGGGCTGCCGCGCCAATTTCAGCGAGACGGACCACCTGCGGGCCCGCCTGCAGCAGGCGGGGTACGACCTGGTTGACTTTTCCGAGCCGGCCGACCTCTATATCGTCAACACCTGTACCGTCACCCACGTGGCGGACCGCAAATCGCGCCAACTGCTGCGCCGGGCCATCCGCACCGCAGCAGGCGCGCTGGTCGTGGCCGTGGGCTGTTACGCCGAGATGGATCCCTCCGCTCTACAGCAGATCGAGGGGGTCGACCTGGTTCTGGGCAGGCAGCAGCAAGCCCACCTGATACAAGAATTGGCCGCAGCCCTCCAAGACCGGGGACGACGAGCCCCCCCCATACCCCACCCAGAAGAGCCGGCCCTTGTCCGGCCGGCCCATCCGGCCCGCGCCCTGGTCAAGGTCCAGGATGGCTGCGATAACCACTGCAGCTACTGCATCGTGACCCTGGCTCGAGGGCCCAGCCGCTCCCGGCCGGCCGCCGAAATCCTGGCCGAAATCCGACAACTCGAGCAGGCAGGGTACAGCGAGATCATCCTCACCGGAATCAACCTGGGAGTCTATCGGGACAAAGCGGGCGGCGGACTGGCCCGGCTCGGCCATCGCATCCTGACCGAAACGGACATTGAACGCATCCGCTTTAGCTCCATAGAGCCGCAGGATTTCCCCCTGGACCTGCTCGACCTTTGGCCCAACCCCCGCCTCTGCCGGCACTTTCACCTGCCCCTACAGAGCGGATGCGACCGCGTTCTGCAGCAAATGGGCCGCAAATACGGCCTGGCCGACTATGCGCAACTGCTGGAACAAATCCGCCGGGCGATCCCACAAGTCGCCCTCAGCACCGATGTGATCGCCGGCTTTCCTGGCGAGACGGAGCAAGACTTTGAGGAGAGCGTCCAGGCGATCCAAAGCCTGCCCTTGAGCGACCTGCACGTTTTTCCCTTCTCCGCGCGACCGGGCACCGTCGCGGCCGGCCTGCCCCAGCAGGTGTCCGCACCGTTGCGTCGGGAACGATGTCAGCGCCTGCACCAACAGGCCCGACAACTGGCCCGATCCTTCCGTCTGCGCTTTTTGGGCCAGCAACTGGCCGTGCATTGGGAGGGACGACGTGGACAGGAATGGCAGGGACTCAGCGACAACTATCTGCGCGTCGTCGCCCGATCCGGCGGCAATTGGCTGTCTCAGATCACACCGACCCATATCGAGCGGTTGGAGGAAAACACGCTTCGTGGCCATATTCTGCAACCTGTTCCTGTCAGCAAGCTCAAAACTGGTCAAATTTCCGGTTTTGTTGTATAATGCAAAAGGGTGTGAAATGTAAGGAGGACAAAGGCATGACCTCGGAAATCCGGGACCTGCTTGGCAGCTTTCGTTCAATGGATGGCATTCTCCTGGCCGCAGTTGTAGCCACGGACGGGCTGCTCATTGAAGGGGTGGCTGACAAGGACGTAGAAGTAGATGCAGTTTGTGCAGTCGCCTCAAATGGATTGGTTATGGCAGAAGCATTGGGACGCGAAATTGGCAGAGGCGGGGGCATCCAGACCATTCTGGAATACAAGTCCGGTCTGGTCGTCCTGGAGCCCTTGAGCGAAGATGCTATGGTGCTGATCGTCTCCAGTCGTCGCAATAACTTGGGGCGGATACGCTTCTTATTGAAACGGTATCACCAGCCCCTATTCGACGCAGTCAATGCCATCTGAGTTCCATTTGCATCCGCTGGTAAAGACATACAAGAGTCTCAATCCAGTCTGGCAAGTGGATGGGGGAAATTGATATGGAACCTCAGTTGAGCAGTTTGATCGTCTCTTTGGAAGAAAAGGATACTATTGACGATTGCCTGTGCCGACTAGTTGAGGACACCGGTGCCACGCATGCTATGCTCCTGGATAAAAGTGGCCAAGTGATCGCTAGCCATGGCGAGGTGGAACGGCAGGATATCACCGCCTTAGGGGCCCTATTGGCGGGAACCTTTGCTTCCTCCCGTGAGGTCGCCAGGCTCTTGCGAGAGCGCGACTTTCGGGTTCTTTTCCAACAAGGTGTCAGGGAAAACATTTTTACCGCCCTGGTGGAAGAGCAGTGGATGCTGGCCATCGTGTTTGACAAGGGCACCCACATTGGTTTGGTCAAAGTTTTGACCAAAAAAGCCACGGAAGAGTTGTCTTCCATCCTGGACCGGGTCCGCCAGGAAGGCAAACTACGGGACGACGTATTGAGCACGAGTTTCCGGACTTCTATGGAAGATACGATTGATCTGCTGTTCCGCGACTGATTGCCTCGTAGAGGAAACCTTTGCCAGAGCGGCCATGAGCAACAGCGATCTAGCAGGATAAAGAGGGGCCAGAATGGCGTTGATCAATATCGCTGCACGGGAGATTCACTGCAAAATTGTGTATTACGGCCCTGGGTTGAGTGGCAAAACAACCAACCTGAAGTACATCCACAGCCAGGTTCCCAGGGATGCTAAAGGCGAACTGCTCTCGATTGCAACCGAGACGGAACGGACCCTTTTCTTTGACTTTCTCCCGCTGGACTTGGGGCGTGTACGGGGCTTTCAAACTCGCTTTCACCTGTACACTGTGCCGGGACAAGTCCTATACGAGCGCACCCGGGTTGCTGTGCTGAACGGCGCCGATGGCGTCGTCTTTGTAGCCGACTCGCAGCGCAACAAGCTGGAAGAGAATGTGCGCAGTCTGCAAGAATTGGCCCGAAACATTACTCGCCAGGGCAAGCGCTTTGCTGAATTTCCGGTGGTGCTGCAGTATAACAAACGGGACTTGCCCAATGCCCTGCCAGTCCCTATCCTGGACCGTTACCTGCGCTACAAAACCAGTGACGGCAAAACAGTGGGAAGATACGAATCCGTAGCATCGACCGGCCGGGGTGTGTTCGATACCCTGAAGGCCATCAGTAAATTGGTCATTAGCAAGCTCTGAGACTTCCCCCAGCCACCTGAGGAAGCGCGGTATGCCCCTAGAAGGCGATCTCAGCGAATTCAGTTTGCCTGATATCATCCAACTGGTTGACTTGAGCAAGCAGACCGGTGCTGTCCACATTGCCGGCAGTATGGCCGGCAAAGCCATCGAGGGCTGGATCTATTTTCGCAACGGAGAGCTTATTTCGGCCCGCTTTGGCCGCCTTCCCGCCGAAGAAGCGCTCCACGCGCTCTTTACCCTGCCGGCCGGCCATTTCGTCTTTGAGGAAGGGGTGGATCTGCCTCCCCGCGAAATCAAGGCCAGCAACGAAAAGCTCATCATTGAGGGGATCCGGCGAGTCGATGAATGGGAACAACTCAAGGAAAAAGCTCCGGCCCTCGATGTCGTCCTGGGACTGGTCTCGATCCCGGACGAACGCCGCAAAGAGATCAGCCTGGAGCCGGAAGAGTGGCGCGTTCTCACCCTCATCGATGGGCGCAATACGATCGGAGAAATCGCCGAACGCAGCGGTCTGGGCGAGTTCCGCACGACCCAGATCGTGCTGCACTTGCTGGAAACCGGGCTGGTCGAGGAAAAAGAGGTCTTTGTCGGACAGCAATTGTTCGAGGAACTGGGGCGCATCGCCGTCGAAACCCTGGGGCATTCCGCCACTGTACTGCTGGAGGATGCCTTTCGCCGCCAGGGCGTCGAACCGGGCGAGGAGGCCACGCCCCAACAGGTCCAATTGCTCTGCCAGGGCTTTGAACGCTCCATCTCGCTCCTGGTCGGGCCCTCTCGGGCCCGCCGATTGGTCGATGATATGCGCACCCGCGCCCAACAAATCTTTGGCGTGGGGGTCTGGGAATCGGCGGTGGGCAAATAGGCCCGGCCCCTGCCAAAGCGCAAATGATCGGGCCGACTTGCACCCAAATATAGGTCCAGGTTGTCTCAACGCCTGCGGCCACAAAAAAGAAAAGGGGGTGTGTGCACATGCTCCAACGAAACCGCTTTTTGCTGGAAGCCATCACCATCATCGTCATTGCCGTGGTGATTGGGGTGCTCATCGCTTTCTACGATCGGATCATCGGCACCGAGCCCACCAATGCCCCAATTGTCATCAACGAGATCTATATGGCCTATACCGAGCCAAACCCCGGTCCACACCAGTGGGTCGAGCTCTTTAACGCGAGCGGGGATTGGCGTACCCTGAAGGGCTGGAGCCTACAAACTGAGGACGCCGGGCGGCTGGGCCTGCCCGAAATGACCCTGCCGCCCAAGGGCTATGCCATCGTGGCCGGCGATCTCCAAGTCTTTGCGGCTGACCAACCCAACTTTACCGGCTTGGTCGTCGGCCCCAGCGGGGGGGGCTGGGCCATGCTGAAACACCACAGCGATTTTCTCATCCTGCGCAACGCCGAAGAACAAGCTGTCGACATGGTCAACTGGGGCTACCCGGTGGAAAACCCACCCGCCAACATTGGTGCTGAGAACGCTCTCTGGAAAACGCCCACGTTTGGATCGGGAGCCCCCTGGGTGCTGCCTCCAGCAGGTGAGGAAAACTTTCCCATGACCTCCCTGGAGCCGCTAGAGTTCAGCCATGCCTGGATTGTAGAGGGCGCCAGCTCCCCTGAAGACGAGCCCTACCAGGTCACCAAGGTGAACGTCGAGCACTCCCTGGAACGCCGCACCATCGGGGTGGATACCAATAGCCCCGGCGACTTTATACGGCAGCCCTTCCCTTCCCCCGCCTCGGTCAATGTGCCGGCCTCTACCCGCGCGGCCCAGTTGCTCTTTATCGACTGGACCAACGCCGTCTCCTTCGCCGGGGGCATCATCCTCTGGGTCGCCTTTGTCTACATCGCCCTGATCGCCCGCCGCTTTGAGGCCCTCACCCAACAGCGGACCTACTGGCAGGCGATGCTGGTCTCCCCGGTCGGTATCCTCATCTATAATATCGTCCAAGCCTACGGCTTTCTGACCCGTGGCAGCATGACCCCGGGGGAACAGCGCTTTAGTTTCCTGGTCCTCTTTTTCTCGGCCCTGGCCTGCACCGCCCTGGTCTATGTCTTTCGCCGACGTGCCCAGCGCATCCTGGAGGGATAAACAATGGATTGGTTTAACAGCGAACTCGCAAACTGGTTCCCCTTTCCCGCTCTCTTTTTGGAGGTCGGCTTTGTCCTGCTGGGCATCGTACTCTTTTGGTATGCCCGCATTCTGGGTAACCTACTGGAGATGCTACAGCGGCCGCCCCTGGACACCTGGGCCCGCCTGGCCGGCTGGATCCTGATCCTGACCTTTTCCATCCCCCACTATTACGTCAGCGCCGTGGTCTATCCCCATTTTCGCAATCCCGCCGCCGCCCTCGGACAAGCCGGCATCCTGCCCCAACTATGGACCTGCCGCACGATCTCGTTCTTTGGCATGGGGGTAGCGGCCGTCCTGGCCTTTATTCCGGGCTTTATCTACTATCGCTGGACCAGCGAGTAAGGACAGCAGAGAATTCAACCATAAAGGACACAAAAGCGGGACCCAATGAGTGACTCCATCCAGATCCGTCCCGTTCACAATCCCTGCAACAACTGCTGATAGAGTTCGTCAATTTGCCGGACCATCACCCGCACGTCGAACTCGGCCAGGGCCGCCTGGCGGCCGCGCCGGCCCATGGCCTGCCTTTTAGCCGGGTCGCGCAGCAGTTCCAGGCAGTAGCCGGTCATCCCCTGCAGATCGCCCGGCTCGCACAAATAGCCCGTCTCCCCAGGGGCAATGGCCTCGGCGGTGCCATCGGCCCGGTTGGCCACCACCGGGACCTGCATTGCCATTGCCTGGGGAATGACCCGGGGCAGGCCCTCCCAGAGGGAGGTCAGCAAAAAGACGTCCATGGCGGCCAACATGCAAGGCACGTCCCGCCGCAGTCCCGTGAGCACCGTCCGGGCGGACAGGCCCTCTTTTTCCAGCATCGCCTCCACCTCGGCCCGCAGCGGGCCATCCCCCACCAGCAAAAAGTGGCAGTCCGGCAGCTCCCGGGCCACCAGAACCGCTACCCGCACCCAGTCCAGGGGATTCTTTTGGGCCGAAAAGCGGCCCACGTTGCCCAACACCGGGACAGTGGGGGGCAGACCTAACTCGCGGCGCACCGCCTGGCCATCCGCCCGGAGCGGATCGAACTCGTCCAGAGGAATGGCGCTGCGGATCAGACGGTACTGCTCGCGCCGGCCAATCCCAGCCTGCAGGCCCTTGTCAATGTCGCGGTCGGTGACGACGATCAGGGCATGGCTAAAAGAGGCCGCCAGACGCTCCAGGGCGACGTAAAAGCGGCGCAGCGGCGCCGACATGTGCTCGTGAAAACTCCAACCGTGTACCGTGTGCACGATCAGGGGCACCCCGGCCCAACGGGCCGCCAGCCGGCCCAGGACGCCGGCCTTGGAACTGTGGGTGTGGACGATGGTATAGCGACGGCGGCGCAGCAGGCGGTACAGCTTGACCAGGGCCAAAAAATCGCGGGCGGGATCAAGCTGGCGGACCAACTCGGGTAAAATGAGCAGGGAGATGCCCCGCCCGCGCACCTCCTCGATGATACTGCCCTCGCTGCCCGTCTGGGGGCCCGAGAGCACGTCCACCCGGTAACGCTCCGGATCCAGGAGCGCCGCGGTGTACATGGTGTTCTCCTGGGCGCCGCCGACGATGAGGCGGGTGATGGGATGCAGTACCGAAATGGGGTCCATGGATCCTCCTAAACGTCCTGGGCGGCAACCAACCGACCGGAGGCCAGCACGCTGTGTTCCCACCTCCAACGTCTAACTCGACTTTGGCAGCGACATAATGTCGCGCCAGAACCTTAACAACTGCTCCTCCAAACAGCCAAAACTAACTAATCCGACGCCGTT
>JAFGKG010000179.1 GCA_016928715.1 Chloroflexia bacterium | reverse complement strand
TGGGCCGCCCGGCGGGCCTACAACCCCAAGCTCCGCCAGGCCAGGAGAAACGCCGGCCGGCTAGGCAGATTTCTCCAGGCCGACAAGATCAAGCAGTGGGTGGAACCCGTGGTCGTCTGGGCCAATCCCGACGGCCGGCTGTCCGTGGAGAACCCGACGGTGGCCGTGTGGACGCTGGATCGCCTGGCGGAGGAGTTGGGCAACCTGTACCAGGACCGCAAGGTGGACGAGTCGACCCAGGCTCGGATCGCGGAGAAGCTGACCAGGCTGGGGGAAAAGGGGCGGGAGTGAGGGGGTTGGCTATAGCGGGCCAATAGGTTTGTCCAGCCCAACCCAACATAGTATAATGGTGGCGGGAAGCACCCTAACCAGAGCAAGGCTGACCATTTCTCAGTCGCCTTTTGATCAAGCACAGATTGATCTGGAAGATGCTCAACTCCCGCTGATCTTTGCGATCAACCAAGCGTCTCCAGTCATTTTTGCTCGCCCAGGCTCCAGTCGCAACTAAACAAACATAGATCATCTCTACGGCCAAGGTCAACGGTATCGGCTAGCCCTTTGTTGTTAGTGTCAGACAGCTAGAGCAGGCGCATAGATTCAGCCTGCTGTCAGGGTAGCAAAGGAGGGCGATGTGTTTTGTATAAATTGTGGGACGGAGCTTCCCGATGAGGCTAACTTCTGCTGGAAGTGTGGCCGCCCTCAAAAGGAAGGTGTCCAAGTCAAGGAAACTAGATGGGAAACGTGCGAAATTGTCTATCAGAAGCTTAAGGAGCCATTCTTCGGGGACACAGAGTTTCAATTTTGGGCACGCGCCATCGGGCCGGAGGGCAGTTACAACGCCGGAGAATCGCCAGTGTTCAAGTGCTGGTCCCCGAAACCGGAGTCATATTCGGCAGACGCAAGCAATGCCCACAAGGCGCTAGTTAGTAAGCTGCTTGCGGATGGCTGGGAACCTACAACGAATTCGGACTACTCTTGGTGGGGAGATACATTTCGACGTCGAGTGAGGTAATTGTGAAGCCGACTCGTTCCACCATACCTGGCCCTACCTCTGCCGACAACCACCCCAAAGTCGACCGCCACTGCCACGCCCATCGCGACCCCGACGCCCAGACCAACCAGGACCCCCACCCGCAAACCGAGTGCTATATCGACCCTTGGAATTTAATTCATTGCGGATTGACCCACCCGTACTGCTATGGTAGAATAGATTCAACAATCCGCATAGGTGGCCCTTGGTAACGCCCAGGTAGAAGGAGAGTCTTTTGACCGGTATTGCCTTTGCCCCCGGCAGCGTGATCAGCAATCGCAACCGCCTCTGGCGGGTCGACGCCCAGGTGGGCGATGTGCTGGTCGCCACCTCTATCGACAGCGGGGAGAGCGAACAGCGCCGGTTCTACATCCCCCTCGAAGGCATCCGGCCCGGCCGGCTGGAGCCGCCCAACCCCAACATTGTGGGCCATCCCGCCTCCCAGGACCTGCTCCTGCGGGCCTACCGCCTGAGCCTGCTTCACGGCAGCGCCCCCCTGCTCAGCCTCCAGCGCAGCCGGGTCATCCCCAAGGACTACCAACTGGTGCCCGTGGTGATGGCCCTGGAACTGCCCCGGGTGCGCATGCTGCTCGCCGACGACGTCGGCCTGGGCAAGACCATCGAGGCCGGCCTCATCCTGACCGAACTCTTGGCCCGCCAACTGGCCTCGCGGGTGCTGATCGTCGTCCCGGCCAACCTGCGCGAGCAGTGGCGCGAGGCCCTGGACTATTTCTTCCACCTCCCCGCCCGCATCATCTCCACCCGGCACCGCCGCGAGATGGAACGCGAGCTGCCGGCCGGGGCCAACCCCTGGGCCCATTATCGCTGCCTGATCACCTCCGTGGATTACGCCAAGCAGCCGGCCATCAAGAACCAGATCCTCGAACAGTCCTGGGACGCCGTCCTTTTCGACGAGGCCCACCAGGTGGCCAAGCCCCACCAGAGCGGTCCCGACCAACGGGTGCGCATGGACCGCTGGGAACTGGCCCAGGCTCTGGCCGTCAGCCCCCGCGTGCGCCACCTGCTGCTGCTGACGGCTACCCCCCACAACGGCTATACCGATTCCTTTGCCAGCCTGCTGCGCCTGCTGGACGTGGGCGCGGTGCGCGGGCCGGTACACGAGCCCCAGATTCACCGCTCGGTTGCAGCCCGCTACGTCTGCCAACGACGGCGTGAGGACGTGGAGAGCTGGTTCCAGGAACATCCCGAACGCAGTCCGTTTCCCGAGCGGGACCAGGACGAGGTGATCGTGGCCCCCAGCGCCTACGAGATGGATGCCATCCGCGCCGTGGAGGCCTATGGCCAGGAGGTGCTGCAGAACGCCGCCGCGGGCAGCGCCCGGACGCGCACCCTGGCCCACTGGACCGTGCTGCACCTGCACAAGCGCGCCCTCAGTTCGCCGGAGGCCCTGCGCTGCTCCCTGCGCAACCGCCGGGAACGGCTGAAAGGACGCCTGGCCGGACTGCTGGCCGAGGCCGAGGACGGCGCCATCCCGCCGGAGGTGGCCCGGGCCAACGTGCTGGACGAGGACACCGGCGAGCGCCTGGACGAGGAGGAGGCCGGCCGGCGCCTGGAGGTGGCCACCTACGGTTCGCCGGAGCAGATCCGGGCGGAGCTGGCCCTGCTGGAGAGGGTCCTGGCCAAGGCCGAAAAGGTCTCGGCCCGGCGCGACGGCAAACTGCAAAAATTGCTGGACAGCGTGCTGCGCCGGCGCCTGCAGGCGCACCCCAAGGTGGTCGTCTTTACCCGCTACCGGGATACGATGAACTACCTGGCCGGCCAGATCCAGAAGGAGGAACGCTACCGGGATACGGCCGTGCTGACCATCCACGGCGGGCTCAACGAGCGCCAGCGCCGGGAGGTATTCTACGCCTTTGAGCAGGCGGACAAGGGCATTCTGGTGGCCACCGACGCCATCTCGGAGGGCATCAACCTGCAGCACGCCGCCGCCCAAGTGGTCCACTACGAGCTGCCCTGGAACCCCAACCGGCTGGAGCAGCGAAATGGCCGGGTGGACCGCTTTGGCCAGCGCCGGCCCATCGTCTACGTGCGGACCATGGTGATGGACGAGACCCTGGACGCGGCCATCCTC
>JAFGKG010000178.1 GCA_016928715.1 Chloroflexia bacterium | reverse complement strand
TGGTCTGGCATTATTATGCCATAGGTTTCCATGTTTCGCCAGTTTTATTGTTCACACATCGCCTAAATTTCTACCCCAGTCAGGGGGAGGGGGGGGGGGGAAGGCTGTGTGGCTGTTCGGCGCGCGTTGCTAAAGGGGTCCAGTATGTTGACCCTCTGGCTGCTGCCGGAGGAGGGTTTGGGTGCGCCCGAACCCTTGGAGGTGCCCGGCCCTAAGCCGGCTGAAAAGGATGGATGAGCATGCCCAATGAAAGCGTACTGATTGTGGACGACGAGCGCGGGATTGTCCAGGTTTGTTCCAGGGTACTGGAGCGGGAGGGCTATGCCGTGCAGGCGGTTGGCGGCGGGCAGGAAGCGCTGGACCTGCTTTCAGAGCGGGCCTTTGATCTGTTGCTGGTGGATATCAATCTGCCCGGGATCGACGGGCTGCAGGTGCTGAGAAGGGCGCGGGAGCTGGACGCCAATTTGACGGCTCTGGTTATTACGGGCTATGCAACTATGGAAGTGGCTATTCAGGCCCTGCACGCCGGGGCGCGCGGCTTTTTGCTCAAGCCCTTTGACGGCAAGGAACTGCTCTCCATTGTCCAGGATGCTCTGGCCCAAAAGCAGCGTGAGGAGGAGCGGCAGCAGTTACGGGCGCAGTTGCCCATTTTGCAGATTGGCCAGGCCCTGGCCGGCGAGGGGAATGTCGTCTACCTGGCCCGGCGCCTTTTGGACGCCCTGGTGAGCGAGGTGGGGGTGGACCGGGCGGCGCTGTTCTTGTTGGACGAGAGCGGCAATTTCCTCCACCTGGCCGGGGGGGTTGGTCTGCAACATGGGGACAAGGGTAGCGACATCCCGGTCCGGCCCGGCACTGTGGAGCGCGAACTGCTGCTGCGGAACGAGCTGCTTCTGCTGGATGAGGACGAGGCCCGCTGGTGTGGGGAGTTGTTGGGTTGCTCCGACGTGGTCCACGTCCTGCTGGCGCCGCTGCGTACGGTTCGCCGGCAGGTTGGACTGCTCTGTCTGGGCCGCCTGTTCGAAGGCTTGCCCTTTAGTCCAAGCGAGCAGAACCTGCTCTCCATCATTGCTGGTCAGATGGCCATCGTATTGGAGAACGCCGCGCTTTACAAAGAGGTGCGGGAGACCCGTGACTATTTGCGCACGGTGCGGGACAGCTTGCAGGACGAGGTGGTGGCCGTGGGTAGGGATCACCGCATTGTAGACGTCAATGCCCGTTTCCTACAGCGCACCGGGCTGCGGCGCGAGGACGTGGTGGGGCAGCCCTGCCAACAAATTGCAGAGCACTTGCCCTGTCGGGGGCAGCAGTACGAATGCCTGGTGCAGGAGGTCTGGGAAAGCGGCCAACCGGTGCGCAGTCGCTGCGTCCATCACGAGGCAGATGGACAATCCTTGTACATGGATGTCACCGCCTCGCCGCTGTGCGACGCCGCAGGCCAGGTCGTCCAGGTGATCGAGACCTATCACGATGTGACGACCGAGCAGCATTTGCAGGAAAAGCTCGATGCGATCCACCGCCTGGGCCAGGAGTTGGTGCTGTCCCGGGACGAGGATCACGTCATCGAATTGGTGATGGATGCGGCCGAGAGACTGCTCCAGTTTCAAAGGAGCAGCCTGTGGTTGTTGGGCGAGGAGAGCCAAACGCTGAACTGCCGGATCTGGCATTACGAGCACTTGCCGCGGAAATTGGAGGACATGCCGGTGATGCTGTCGTTGCCGCTGTCCAGTGAGCGGGGCATTGTGGCGGCGGTGGCCCGTTCGGGACAGGCCATCTATTTGCCCGATGTCGGCCGGGATGAGCGCTTTATCGACGCGGGTTTGGGGACGCGCTCCGAGTTGTGTGTGCCGCTCAAGGTGGGGGATCGGCTCATTGGGGTGTTCAATGCCGAGAGCGAGCGTTTGGAAGCCTTTGGCCCGGGGGACCGGCGTCTTTTCTCCACTCTGGCCGATCAGGCTGCTCTGGCCATCGATAATGCCCGCCTGCTGACCGAGACGCAGCACCGGCTGCAGCAGGTGCGCACGCTGTTGGAGGTCAGCCGCGATGTGGCCACCCAATTGGACCTGCCGACCCTGCTGGCCTCGATACTGCGGGCGGCTGTGCGCGGCGTGCCGGCGGCGGAGCGGGGCTCAATACTGCGCCTGGAGACACAGACGGGGCAGTTCGTGCTGGCGGCGCAGTTGGGTTATGAGGAGGATTTCGGGGAGGCCATCGACCTGTCCCCGGAGAGCAGTTTTGCCGGTTGGGTCTGCGAGCGGGGCCGGGCCGACATTGTCCACGACACCCGGCAGGACGAGCGCTTTGTGGTGACCGCTTCCAGCAAGGAGATCCGCTCGATCATGTCGGCGCCCCTGTTGGGACGGCGCGGTCTTGTGGGTGTGATCAACCTGGACAATCTGAGCGAGGCCCTCGTCTTTGACCAGCACGATCTGGAGTTTCTCTCCGGCCTGGCCGACCATGTGGCCATGGCCATCGAGAACGCCCAGCTCTACCAGGCCGTGACCCGGGGCAAGCAGGAATGGGAGCAGACCTTTGACGCCATCGCCGACGGCATCTCGCTTCACGATACTTCCTGTCGTATCGTCCGCGTCAATCGTGCCTTGGCCGCACATTTGGGCAAGACGCCCCAGGAGTTGGTCGGTTGCTACTGCTATCGTGAGTTGTACGGTATGGACAGCCCAGCCCCCGACTGCCCCGGTTTGCAGACTATGCAGTCGGGCCGGCCGATCGAGGGGGAATACGAGCTGCCCTACCAGCAGGGCATATTTCACCTCTCCTGGTATCCATTGTTCGATCCGGAGCTGGATCGCCATTGGGGCGTGGTGCGAGTGCAGCGCGAGATTACCCAGCAAAAGCGTTTGGAGGCCGAGCTGGTCCGTTCGGAAAAGCTGGCTGCACTGGGGCGCCTGGTAGCCTCCCTGGCCCACGAGATCAACAATCCCCTGCAGGCGCTGCGCAGTGGACTGCACCTGTTGGTGAGACGGCATGTGGATGAGGAAAAGCGGCAAAAATATCTGCAGGTGGCCGATCGCGAGGTGGAGCGCCTGATTGCCATCGTCGAGCGCGTGCTGGGTTTCTATCGTCCCTCCAGCGAGCGGCCGCAGCCGACCGACGTCAACGCCATCCTGGAAGAGACCCTGATCCTGGTGGCAAAGCGGCTGGAGCACGGCGGCGTCGTGCTGGAAAGCCGGCTGCAGTCGGGCCTGCCCCGGATCGAGGCCCTGCCCGATCAACTCAAGCAGGTCTTTTTGAACCTGAGCCTGAACGCCCTGCAGTCCATGCCGCGTGGTGGGCGGCTGCTGGTAGAGACGGGCTTTAACGGGACCCTGGGAGAGATCTATTTGTCCTTTACGGACACTGGTGAGGGCATTTCGGAGGAGATGCAGTCCCGCCTGTTCGAGCCCTTTAGCACCAACCGGACCGAGGGGACCGGTTTGGGTCTGGCGATCAGTTATGGCATTGTCGAGCGGCACGGGGGGCGCATCGAGGTCGAGAGCGAAATCGGCGTGGGCAGTACCTTTACCATTTGGCTGCCGATGACCTCGGTGGATTCCTGGCCAAAAGATCGTTCCGGCAGGGGAGGGCTATAGATGGCACAGCATTGTATCTTGGTTGTGGATGACGAGCCGGCCATCCGCCTCTTTTTATCCGACGAACTGGCCGAGGCGGGCTACAGTGTGCTCACCGCAGCCAGCGGGGAGGAGGCCCTGCGTCTCTCTGCGGAGGAGGAGGTCGATCTGGTCCTGTTGGACCTGCGCATGCCCGGCTTGGGTGGGCTGCAGGTCCTGGAGCAGATCAACAATCTTGCCTTGAGCCCTGAGGTGATCATCCTGACCGCCTATGGTACCCTGGATTCGGCGATTGCCGCGCTGCGTCGGGGCGCGACCGATTATCTGCTCAAGCCCTGCCGTTCGAGCGAGCTCTTGGACAGCGTGGCCCGGGGGCTGGCCCGGCGGACGCAGGCGCAGCGCCGGCAGGCCCTGCTGCGGACGATCGCGGACAGTGCGCAGCAGTTGCAGTTGCCCGATTCGCCAAAGGCAACGGCGCCCGACCCCAGCCGGTTGGCCAAGACTGTCCTGGTGGAGGCCCGGGGGCTGTTGGTGGAGCCGTCTCGTATGCAGGTCACGCGACTGGGCGAGCCGCTGGAGTTGACGGCGACCGAGTTCAAGCTGCTGCTCTGCCTGATGGAGCGGGCCGATCGGCCGCTCTCCTTCGCCGAGATGGCCTACGTCCTCTACGAGACGGTGGAGGACGAGGCCGTGGCCCGCCAGAGCCTGAGCACGC
>JAFGKG010000177.1 GCA_016928715.1 Chloroflexia bacterium | reverse complement strand
CGCTCCGAGCAGACCCTCCAGGATCTGCACCGGGCAATTCTGCGGGCCTTTGGTTGGGACTCGGACCACCTCTATTCCTTCTTTATGAACGGGCAGGCCTGGGACGAGCGCTACAGCTTTGCCGCCCCCTTTGAGCAGGACCGCCCGCGTTGGACCGACGAGGGTGTGCTCGGCGAGCTGGGCCTGACCCTGAAACACAAATTCCTCTACTACTTTGACTATGGGGACAGCCACCGGTTTGAGGTCCAGGTCGTGGCGATTCAGGCCCAGGCCGAGCCGGGGGAGTATCCGCGCCTGGTGGACAGCCGCGGCGAGGCGCCGGCCCAGTACGTCTGGTATGGCGAGGATCTGTAGGAGGATTCTGGTGGGCCAAAAGAAAAAACGTCGTCTCTCGCCCAAGCGGCAGTGGGAACAGGATCTGATCAACGACTACGCGGACTATCGCTGGCACGAACTGCTGGATCCACTCTACGAGCAGTTTCAGCAGTGGAAGGCTGGCCGCCTCGAACACTGGGACCTGGCTCAGGCCATCCACGAGTACTATAAGGAAAACCGCGAGCGCTACAAGTTCTTTGGCCAAAAGCGCGAAACACTGGCCCTCTGGATCCAATGGGACCGTCCCTGGTTTGAAACCTGGGTTGCCGAGCATCCGCCCCCTCCGGGGGTAGAGCTATGCCCGCCCCCCTTTGATTGGGGGGAAAAAGATGCCTGAGCTGCCCCAACCCACTGAAACCGACATTCGCCGTTGGTGTGGCGAAAAGTCCTTTGCCCGCGGCCAGCGCTACTTTAAAGAGGCCCGTATTCTCAACCCTCGCCGGCAAGGTACAACGCTCAAAGCCCGCTGCCTGGGTTCCCAGCCCCAGCCCTACTATGTGGAAATCACGTTGGATTTGAATACCAAAGGGATAAGTAGCGGCGACTGTTCTTGCCCGATTGGGGCCGGTGGTTACTGCAAGCATGCTGCCGCCCTGCTGCTTGCGTGGCGACACAACCCCCAGGCTTTTCTGCAAATAGAGGCCCTGGAATCCGCATTGAAGGGTCGCAGCCAGGCTGAACTGATTGCCCTCATCTGCCGCATGATCAAACGTCACCCTGACCTGGAAACCCTGCTGGAACTGCCCATTGTAGGCAGCGCTGCCGCACAATCCCCCCTGGACACGGATGTGATTCGCCGGCAGGTCGACAACGTCTTTCAGGGGATTGGCTATGATTGGGGCGCGAGCTATGGCGCTGCGGCTGAACTCGAGGAGTTGCTTGAAATTGGCCAGGACTATGCCCAACGAAAGGACTGGCGTAGCGCAATGACCGTTTACCAAATCGTGGCCGAGAAAATCCTGGCGGCCTATGGGATGTTCGAAGACGAGGGAGAACTGGCCGATGTTGTCAATCTGTGTGTGAGTGGGATGGGCGAATGCCTGGAGGCGGCCTCAGACCCGGTCCAGCGGGAGGCGATCCTGCGATCTCTCTTTGACATCTATTGCTGGGACGTTGATTATGGCGGCATCGGTATTGGGGATGAGGTTCCCTTTATCATAGTCGAGCAGTCCTCGATCGAGGAAACCCAGCAGGTCGCCCGGTGGGTGCAGCAGGCGCTCCAGGCGGTTCCGGGGGACGACTCTTTTTCGGCGAGTTTCCAACGCCGGGTCTATGGTGGCTTTCTCCTCGATTTGGGGCAGGATCGCCTAGACGATGAGGCTTTTCTACGCATCTGTCGAGAGACGGATCGTTGGGATGACCTGGTGGACCGGCTGCTGGCGCTAGGTCGGGTGGAGGAAGCCGTTGAAGTGACCCAACAGGTGAGCGACTATAAGCTGATCTCGTTGGCTAACATCTTGGTAACCCACGGCCAGGCCGGCCTGGCCGAGACTCTGGTCCGGGAGCGGGCTCAGAGCAGCCGGGATGATCGGCTGCCTTCTTGGTTGAAGCAGCGGGCTCTGGAACGGGGTGATTTGGAACAAGCCCTGGCCTTGACGGAAGGGCTCTTTTGGAAAAGCCCTTCTCTAGCGGGTTATCAAGAATTGCGCGAGTTAGCGGGTTCGTTAGGGCAGTGGGGTGAACTGCGGTCAGCGGTCCTGGCCCGCCTGGCGGATGCAGGGCAATACGGCTTGCTGACCGCAATCCATCTGGAGGAGGGCCAGGTCGCCCAGGCGTTGGAAACGCTGGCCCAGATTCGACGACCATCGTGGCACTGGGGTGGTGAATCGCTGCGCCTGCAGGTCGCCCGGGCCGCGGAGGAGGAATACCCCCAGGAGGCAATTCGCCTCTATGTGCCGATGGCCGAAAAGCTCATTGCTGCCCGCGGACGTGGAAACTATGCTGAGGCGACCACCTACCTGGTTCGGGTTCGCAGCCTGTACCATCGCCTGGGCGAGCCGGTGGCCTGGCAAACCCTGATCAGGGGGATCCGGGAAAGCAATCCCCGGCTGCGAGCGCTGAAGGACGAGTTGAACAAGGCTGGCCTGTAAGCAACTGATGGGGGGTTGTGGTGGAGGAGAAAATACATAGTTGAGTCTATTGGGCGACGGTGACGGTCCAAGACCCATCCTTTCGGGACAATTCTTGGCTCATAAAAGGATGATACTGCTATGACAAACATCGATCCGACATTGGAACTGCCGGAAAAATGGGTCCTGATCGCCCACTTTGTCTTGCCCTGGGTCAAACTCTGGGACCAGGTGGACGAAATCTCCTACCAGGAAGGGGTCCGCCGGATCGCGGGGTTTGGCCCAAACCTGTTGGGCCTGTTTGAACGGTTGGTCTTTTGTTTTCGCTGCACGGTCAGTGAGAGCCGGGAGCCATACCCGCATTTGACCCCGGCGGTCAAAGATATCCCCAAGCTGATCATTGATGCCTTTCGCGGTATCCTCTATCCTGAGGATAATCTGAACTATGTCTGTGCGGTCCAGGTCGAGGCCGCTTGGGGACCGGACGAATTGGAACAGACCGAGGTCTGGATCTATGATGCGGACGAGGAAGAGGAGGAGGAAGAGGAAGAGGAAGCTCTGTTCTACCGGGAAGAGTGGGACGAACAGCGCGCCCATTCCCGCAGCATCGAGCAAATGCGGCGGATCGCCCTGGACGCGCTCGAGTTCGGGGACGACGACCCGGCCTACTATACCTACGCTGAGGAACACAATCTCAGCGTGGACGAGCTGGTCTATTACCTGAACGCCTACGAGTATGGCGGCGAGGCCGGCCTGCGGGCGATCAGGAACCCGGATATCATTCCCCCGGATATTGCCCGGCGGGCTGTGCGCACGATCGAAAAGACGCTGGCCCAGGTTCCGCAGCTTTCCTGTCGCGTCACCGATGAGGGGACTGCCATCGGCGTGTATCAGATCCAGGAGCGCTGGCAAACGGAAGAGCCGTTCCTCTTTGCCATTTGCCAGTTCCGCCTGAGCCTGGCCGAAAACCAGTGGCACCTCTATTGGATGCGCAAATTCGATGCCTGGTGGCCCTACGAGCCGCCGCAAAAAGGCCGCCGCTATACGCTCAATGCCCGTCTGCAGCAGTTGCTGGAGGACGAGTACGGCTGTTTCTGGGTGTAGGTGGGGATTCGATCCACTGTGGGGGGCGGGGGGTGCTGGGGATCCGATGAAAGACCTCGGCCTACGCCGCCTTTGCGAATGGACAAGCGGCAATCCAGGAGTACTACAAGTGTTGCAATCTTTACTCCAGACCCTCCGCCTCGTCAGAAACCTTGTCGTATAGGCCCAGTACAAAAGACCAGGTGAGCAGCGCTTCCCGGCCAAAGCGGAGCAACCGGGTGGTCCAGATAGCCAGCGGGCCACTGCCTCGCTCGGCAAGCAGGCCCAGGTGGTTCACCGCGACCCCTTCAGCGTCAAGATCTTCCCGTTCGCACATGTACATGGCTCGCGGCAGGTGGTATCCCTGCGTCAGCAGTATACCTTCCGTGGCCCGTCGGGCCATGTGTCGGCAGGTGTCGTGGGTGTCGAT
>JAFGKG010000176.1 GCA_016928715.1 Chloroflexia bacterium | reverse complement strand
GTCAGCGTGGTCTTGCCGTGATCCACGTGCCCAATGGTCCCCACATTGATGTGCGGCTTGGTTCGCTCAAACTTTGCCTTGGCCATCCTCTTTGCCTCCTCATGCGAACTTGTCCACTCGAGCAGAACATGATTTGTCAACTCGTGCTTGCTCAAGCGCTCATTCAACAGTCCACTACAGTTTTTAGAGCCCACGACCAGATTTGAACTGGTGACCTACTCCTTACCAAGGAGTTGCTCTACCAACTGAGCTACGTGGGCCCAACATGAAAAATCTATGGCACATGGCCAGCAGCCATAGGCCATATCTGGTGCAGGGGGCAGGATTCGAACCTGCGTAGCCCTGAGGGCGGCAGATTTACAGTCTGCTGGTTTTAGCCACTCACCCACCCCTGCACAAAGTGGGCCGAACAAGCACCAGAGCCGACGAAGGGACTTGAACCCTTAACCGGCGGTTTACAAGACCGCTGCTCTACCATTGAGCTACATCGGCTTGCGCCCAAATTATACACTGCCCTGGGCCGCCGGTCAAGCGCCATTATAGAGCAAGGGCAGAATTTTGTCAAATACAAGCCGGTTTGCCAGTCCCGAAAGGCTATGCTATAATGCCAGCGCCTGTTGGGAACAAGGGGAGCCGCGCCTTGACTGGAGCGGGCCTATCCCAAAAAGCTTTTTGCCGTCAGCACAAGTTGAGGAGGTCACTCATGGAGCGAAAACGAGTCATCATTATGGGCGCGGCGGGCCGCGATTTCCACAACTTTAACACCTACTACCGCGAACGAGAGGAGTATCAAGTCGTCGCCTTTACGGCCACGCAAATCCCCGATATTGAAGGCCGCACCTATCCAGCCGTACTGACGGGACCACTTTATCCCAAGGGGATCCCCATCTATCCCGAAGAACAGCTATCCGATCTAATCCGCCGCCACCAGGTGGATGAGGTTGTCTTTTCCTACAGTGATGTCTCCCACAACTATGTCATGCACCGAGGCTCCCTTGTCCTAGCCAACGGGGCGGATTACCGCCTGATGGGCGGCAGGCATACCATGATCCCGTCCAGCAAACCGGTCATCTCCGTCTGCGCCGTCCGCACTGGCTGCGGCAAAAGCCAAACGACCCGTCGGGTCAGCGATATCCTTCAGGAGGCCGGCAAGCGCGTCGTCGTCATTCGCCATCCCATGCCCTACGGCAACCTGCAAGAGCAGGTCTGGCAGCGCTTTGCCACCTATAAGGATTTGGACCTGCACAAGTGCACCATCGAGGAACGGGAGGAGTATGAACCCCACCTGGACCGGGGCATCGTCGTCTATGCCGGCGTCGACTATGGCGAAATCCTGCGCCGGGCCGAGGAGGAGGCCGACATCATTGTCTGGGACGGCGGAAATAACGACCTGCCCTTTTACGTACCCACGCTGCACATCGTCGTGGCAGATCCGCACCGCGCTGGCCACGAACTCTCCTATTACCCCGGCGAGGCCAACCTGCGCATGGCCCATGTGGTCATTATTAACAAGGTGGATACGGCGGATTATGGCAACGTGCGCCAGGTCCAGGAGAATGTTCAAAAGGTCAACCCGGGCGCGGTCGTCATTGAGGCCAACTCGCCCGTCATACTGGAGGACACGGAAATCATCCGCGGCAAGCGCGTCCTGGTCGTAGAGGATGGCCCCACCTTGACCCACGGGGAAATGACCTTTGGGGCCGGCGTCGTTGCTGCTCGCCGCTTCGGGGCCGAGGAAATCGTGGACCCTCGCCCCTACGTCACCCGCAGCATTGCCGAGACCTTTCAAAAGTACCCCCACATTGGCCCACTGCTCCCAGCCATGGGCTATGGGGAGAAACAAATGCGCGACCTGCAGGAAACAATCAATGCCGTGGAATGCGATCTGGTCGTCATCGCCACACCTATCGACCTGAGAAAGCTGCTCCAGATCAACAAGCCCTCCGTGCGGGTGCGCTATGAATTGGAGGAACTGAGCAAACCCGGTCTGGCCGAGATTATTCAAGAGCGCGTTCTCTCCTAGTTCAGCGGCAGAGCGGTCCTGACTTTTGGGAGCCGTACTACGGCCTGGGCCTAGCGCAGGCTAGGAGTTTGGTGCACGGGGAACTTGCCAGGTCGGGGTAGTTATGGTATAATAAAGGATAGTGCACTGGAGCTATAACGGTTTGAGGAGGAATATGGTGTCCTTGCAAAAGGAACAAAAGGGCCAGATCATCCAAGATTACCAGACCCACCAGGATGACACTGGTTCTCCTGAGGTGCAGGTAGCGCTGCTGACGGAGCGCATTAACCAACTGACCGAACATCTCAAGGTTCATTCGCATGACCACCACTCCCGACGGGGGTTACTCAAATTGGTGGGTCGCCGGCGACGCCTACTGTCCTATCTGCAGCGCAAAGACCTAGAACGTTACAGAACGGTTATCTCTCGTCTCGGTTTGCGCAAGTAAAGCAAGTGAGTGGGCCAAGTTGAACAACCCCCACAGCGAGCTTTTGTGGGGGTAGTTTTTTGCCCAAGGAGGTGCCGGGAAAGTCTGTTGTCCGTGATCCAGAGGGGGCTGTTAGGCATTGGAGAATGCCCCGCAGTGAAAACGTAGCTGAGAGGCAATCTCCAGTACCTAACCCCCCGGGATCCCTGCTATCAGGCCAAATGCATAGCAGATTTCATTCTATCGAAACACAAACCCGTTCCCATAACAGCGGCACACGCTGCCCCAGCAAGATCGCTGCGGCAAGCTCTGCCCCGCAGGGTGACGCCAAGCCCTGGCGGTGCAGGCACGCTCGCCCCCAGAGAAGGGGGTAGGGGAAAACAAATCTGGCAACACAGGAGAATAAAATGATTCAACCTAATGAAATGCCCTTGGGCGTGCACGACGTGCACGAGTTCGAGCTGGAAGTTGCCGGCCGAACCCTCCTAATCGAAACAGGCCGCATGGCCAAGCAGGCGAACGGCGCGGCCCGCCTGCGCTACGGCGACAGCATCATCCTGGCGACGGTGGTCGCCTCCAACGAACCTCGCGAGGGAATCGACTTTTTCCCCCTCATGGTGGATTACGAAGAAAAAATGTATGCCGCCGGCAAAATCCCCGGCAGCTTTTTCCGGCGGGAAGGCCGGCCCGGCGAGACAGCCATCCTGGCCGCCCGCTCGATCGACCGGCCGCTACGACCGCTCTTTCCCAAGAACTTTCGCAACGATGTCCAAGTCGTCGTCACCGTGCTCTCCACGGACCACGAGAACAATCCGGACCTTCTGGGCCTCATCGGCGCCTCCTGCGCCCTGATGATCTCGGACATTCCCTTCTATGGCCCCGTCGCCGCCCTGCGCATCGGCTTGATCGATAACCAGTTGGTCGTCAACCCAACCATGCGCCAGATCGAGGAAGAGAGTACCCTGGATCTGCTGGTGGCCGGTACCAGCGATGCAGTCACCATGGTAGAGGGCTCTGCCCAACAAGTGCCTGAAAGCCGGATCCTGGAAGCCATCCGACTGGCCCACGAGACAATGCAGCCCCTCTTGGACCTGCAAAACCACATCGCTGACGTCGTGGGCAAAACCAAGCTGCAAGTGCCCGCCCCGGAGGAACGGCCGGAACTGCGCCAGCAGATCCAGGACTGGATGGGGCCCAGTCTCTGGCAGGCCCTCTATCACCCCCTCAAACAGGAACGAGACCAGGCGACCGACGCCCTGCGCAAAGAGGTCATCGAACACTTTGCCGAGGGCGAGAGCGAGGAGGACCTCAAGGAAAGCGGCCGGCAGGTCAAGAGCCTGTTCGAGTCGCTGATCAAACAAGCCCTGCGCCAGGCCGCCCTGGAACGGAACCAACGCATCGACGGACGGGGCAGCGAGGACGTTCGCCAAATTGATATCGAGGTCGGCCTACTGCCCCGCGCCCACGGTTCAGCCCTCTTTACCCGCGGACAAACCCAGGCGCTGTCCGTCGTGGCCCTGGGCGCCCCCGGCGAGGAGCAGATGCTGGACGACCTCGGCCTGTCAGATGCCAAACGCTACCTCCACCACTACAACTTTCCCCCCTACAGCGTCGGAGAGGCCCGGCCCATGCGTGGACCTCGCCGCCGAGACATTGGCCACGGCGCCCTGGCCGAGAAAGCCCTGCAAGCGATCCTCCCCTCCAAGGATGACTTTCCCTACGCGGTGAGGGTTGTCTCAGAAATCCTGGAGAGCAATGGATCGAGTTCGATGGCCTCCGTCTGCGGCAGCTCACTCTCGCTGATGGATGCCGGCGTCCCCCTGAAAGCAGCCGTGGCGGGCATCGCCATGGGCCTGATCAGCGGGGAGGATGGACAGGACCCCGTCCTGCTCACCGACATCCAGGGCGTGGAGGACGCACTAGGGGATATGGACCTCAAGATTGCCGGCACGGCCTCTGGCGTCACCGCCATCCAGATGGACCAAAAAGTGCACGGCCTGCCGCACGAGGTCCTGGAGAGAGCCTTTGCCCAATCCCGCCAGGCCCGGCTGCATATCCTGGACAAGATGAACGCCGTCCTGGACAAAGCTCGGCCGGACCTGTCGCCCTATGCCCCTCGCATCATCAAGGTGCGCATCGATCCCGAAAAGATCGGCGCGGTCATTGGACCGGGCGGCAAGACCATCCGCTCCATCATCGAGGCCTCCAACGCCGAAATTGACGTGGAGGACGATGGCTCTATCTTTATCACCACACCCGACGCCGACGGCGCTCGTATCGCCCTGCAGATGATCGAGGAACTCACCCGGGAAGCCAAAGTGGGCGACGTGTACCTGGGCCGCGTGGTCCGCATCATGCCCTACGGCGCCTTTGTCAACATCCTCCCCAACCGCGACGGCATGGTGCACATTTCCGAGCTGGAGGAGGGACGCACCGAGCGGGTCGAGGACGTGGTGCAAATCGGTGACGAGGTCAACGTCATGGTCACCGACGTCGACCGCGAGGGCAAGATTTCGCTCTCCCGCCGCGCCGTGCTGACCGGCGAGATGCCCGACGAGGCCTCCTCGCGCAAGCGCTCCGGAGGACGGGAGCGCTCGGATCGGCGCCAGCGGCCGAGAAGGTAACCTCGCTAACGGCTATGCGCATCGGCATCAGTGGCCACTTTTGGCCCTATCAGACGGTGGGCAGCGGGCAGTATCTGCGCCACCTAGTCCGAGAACTGGGCCGGCTGGAAACGGAGCACGAGCTGCTATTGATCGGGGAGCAGGGGGGTCTAAAAGACCCCCCGGCAATTCCCAGCGTGGAATTGCCCCCCGGTCCCGTTCCAGCCGGCCGGCCGGCCAAGCTCTGGTTTGAGCAAATTGCCCTCCCCCGGGCGGCCGGCAAACTGGACCTCGATGTCCTGCATGTGCCCTACCTGGGCGCCCCCCTCTTTTCGCCAGTGCCCACGGTGGTCACCATTCACGATCTCATTCCCCTGCTGCTGCCGCACTATCGCGGCAGCCGGCGCAAACGGGCCTATACCTGGCTGGCCGTACAGGCCGCGCGGCGAGCGCGCCTGCTGATCGCCGTCTCGGAGCATACCCGCCAGGATACCGTCCGCTGTCTGGGCTATCCCACCGAGCGGATCTATGTGACCCATGAGGCGGCCAGTGGGCTCGAGCCGGCCTCGGCGGAACAGATCGCAGCGGTTCGCCAAAAGTACGACCTACCCCAGCGCTTTGTGCTCTACCTGGGAGACTGCGACCGGCGCAAAGGCGTACATCGCCTGCTGCAGGTGTTCGCCCACTGGCGGGAACAATCCCCACAGCCGGACGTCACCCTGGTCCTGGCCGGCCCCCGACGCGAAGCGGACGGAACCCTCTTTTTCGACCTGGCCGGCCTCAGCCAACAACTGGGGGTGGCAGAGCACGTGCAGTTTTTGGGACCGGTGGAAGAGGAGGACAAGGGCGCTCTCTACAGCGCGGCCACCGTCTTTGCCTTCCTCTCTGAATACGAGGGCTTTGGACTCCCCCCCCTGGAGGCCATGGCCTGCGGTACCGCTGTGCTGGCTGGGGACAGCAGCTCCGTGAGCGAAGTGGTGGGCTCGGCCGGCGTGCTGGTAAAACCGGGGGATCTGGAGAGCGCCCTGGCCGCCTTGACCCGGCTGCTGCAAGACGTCCCCTGGCGGGAGGAATTACAAAGGCGGGGCATCGAGCGTGCAGCCCAGTTTTCCTGGGCCAAGACCGCCCGGCAAACCCTTTCGGTCTATGAAAAAATGCTCTCGCCCTAAGCAGGAGCGCTAGCTACCTCCCGCTTCCCGGGACTGGGGCTAAGGACCGTCGTCTAACCGCTCTCGCCGCGCCTGCTCCACCGCAATCAACAGGCTCTTTTGCATCAGCACCAGGGCAAAAATGCTGCGCAGCGCCTCCACACTGTCCAATTCCTCGGCCGACTCGATTGCCACCCGCGCCAGATTTTTATAGCCGGCCCGCAACAGCCACTCGGCCGTGTCCCGGAGGCGCTGGCTATAGCGCAGACAGACCAGCGCCGAAAATTCAGACTGGACCAGAGAAACCGTCACCAGCGCCAGCAGGCCTTGGCCTTCCGGCTGGGAGAAATCGACCGTCAACAGCTTCTGGGCCGCTTCTTGGACCGCCGCACGCTCGATAAACCAGGAAGCTAAAAAGGCATGCCCCAACAGCGCTGACACCTCTTTTTGCTCAACCGGCCTATGGGTGCTGGGCAGGTCCAGTTCATCCTCCGGCGGCGCCGACCAAAGCCAAATCTGATCGCAGAAAAAGCGGTACTCCAGGGGCGGCAGCGAACGCTGCATCTGGTTATAATCCAGGGCTTGCCGCAGCAAACGACGCACATAAGGGAAACCCGCCTCTAGCAAAAAAATCCCCTCCCAGGGATGGGGTGCGGGCAGCACCGTGCCCGGAGGCGCCGCTTCCGGCAGATCCCTGGCCGGCAGGATCAGTTCATAGGTGCCCCGAATGCCTTGCTCGTCGTCCAAAAAGATGTGCAAAACGCGATAGCCGCCGGCAACCGGGAACAAAACCAGGATTAAGCGATTGCCAGCACCATCCATTGGGCTGAGCAGAACCCGCGTACCGGACGGAGGGGTGGGGGCAGGCAACGCCACCACACCACTCAGCAGTAATTTGCGCTGGGCGCGCTCCACCAGGGGCCGCCTGGCATCCGGGACGTTAGGTTCCAGAACCTGCAGGGCCTGCAAGGCATGCGGATCAAAAATCGTGCCCAGAGCCTCGATCGCCTGCTGGGCCAGCGTATCCCGCTCGTCCAGGGCCAGAAAGCGCAGAGCCCCCATTGCCAGGGGACTGGCCGCCTGGCGGAACTCTTCAATCGCATAGCGGATCTCGGCCGATGGCTGCGCCTGGATAATGGAGAGGTAGTCCAGGCACACAATATGTTCCTCGGCCGGCCGTTCTTTTAGCAGAGCCCGTACCGCCACCTCGGTGGGATTGCCCAAAGCAACAAAAAGGGCGTCATCCAGTGGCTCCTCCAAGAATTGGTCCAAGAGGACCATGGCCACAATGCGGCGCCGATCCGAACTGTCGGGGTCCAGAATTGACTGACGCAACATGGCCCCGGCTTGCTTGCGGTCCGGCGGCCCCATTTGGGCCAGAACCCGACCCAGTGCCCGCACCACCCAGGGATCAGGAGTGTCCAGATGGTTCATGAGCACGGGCAAAGAGGCCGCCCCATAAGCGGACAAGGCCAAGACATGGGAGTAACCTTCCTCTTCCGTGCGCGAGCGAACCAGCCCCTCCAGCGCCGCATCGATCTCGCGGCGATGTTGCAAAATGGTGATCAGCTTGCCCTCAGGCATATCTCATCCTGCACTGTCCAATGCAAAGCTCTCCAACAAGTCCGACTCTAAATCGACGTAGAGCAGGCGCCGCCGACATAGAACGCCCCGTCCTAACAACAAGTTGAGCACTTGGGCCACCTGCAGCGCGGCCACCAACATCGGCGTCACCACCGGGGTGCCCAAAGAAAGCTCCGCACCGTGCGCCGGCACATCCTCCCGACCATAGAGTTCGCTCAACGTTTCGTCGCCAGGAAAAATCGTAGTCACCTGGCCCAGAAAACCGGCGACGGCCCCATGCACCAGGGGCAGACCCAGCCGAGCGGCCACATCCTGCAATACGAGCCGGTCCGGGGGATTATCCAGGGCGTCCACAACCACAGCGGCCTGCTCCAACAAGCCGGGGAGGTTCTCCCCGGTGGCGTGCACCGGGCGGGCCACAAATTCGACGGCGGGGTTCATCTGGGCAACCTGCTCCCGGGCCACCTCCACCTTGAGGCGACCCAACCCTGGTAGAGAGGAAAAGCGCTGGCGGTTCATATTGTGCGCCGCAAAACGATCCGCGTCCACCACGACAAGCCGACCCACACCGCTGCGGGCCAAACCCTCGACAACATAACCGCCCAAACCGCCGCAGCCGATCACGGCCACGCAGCTTTCCAGCAGGGTCAGTTGGCCCTGCCGGCCCAGCGTGCCCCGGTTGCGCCAGTAACGCTCCGGCCACAGGCCGGCCTGCAGCGCCTGCAGCTCCACCTGGCGCAGGGACAAACCCCATTGTTGGGCGGCCCGCTGCAGAGCAGCAGGGGAAACCAGCCCGGTTTCCTGTCCTTCTGGCCCATCGGCCGGCCGGGCCAGACCCCGCAGGAACTCGCTTAATGTCATCTCTGTCATCCCAGCCCTCACCCGCCGGCGATCGCCGGAAAGAGGTCCACGCGATCGCCGGCCTGCAGAACGGTCTCTACATGCATCACCCGCCGGTTGACAAAGACGGTCTGCACCTGCTCCGCCGGTAAAGACAAGGAATCGATCAGGTCCAAAACGGAGCTGCCCGGCGGCAACAACAAGCGCTCCGCCGTCCCCGGCGACACGCCAGCGCGATATCTACGCAAACTAGCATAGAGGTAGATCTCGATCTCGATCACGGCTCAACTCAGCGGCAAATTCGGCTGTACATCCAGATCCAAGCCCGAATGCTCGCCCTGAATGAGCCGGTAATAGGCCGCCGCCCCCACCATGGCGGCGTTGTCAGTGCATAGAGCGGGCGGCGGCACCCGCAAGGGCACGTTCAACCGTAGGGCCAGTTCCTGGCGCAGACGAGTGTTGGCGGCCACCCCACCGGCCAACAGGACCTCCAACACCCCGTGGATCGCCGCCGCCTCGGCCGTCTTGCGCACCAACACATCCACAACGGCTTCCTGAAAGGCGGCCGCCAAATCTGCCGTCACCTGATCACTGAGCGGAGCAAAATCCCCGGCCCGGCTGAGCCGGGGGAGTGCTCCAGGCCGGTCCTGCTTGGGTTTCTCCGGCCCATAGTGCAGACTGGCTTCACGGCGACGCTCCTCCTGGGCCAGGCGATACAGGGCCGTTTTGAGCCCGCTAAAACTAAAGTCATGCGTTCCCCGCAACCAGGAGCGGGGCAAACGGTAACGCTGCAATTGGCCCGCCTGGGCCGCCTCTTCGATGGCCGGACCCCCAGGATAGCCCAAGCTCAGGATACGAGCGGCCTTGTCAAAGGCCTCCCCCACGGCGTCGTCCAGGGTCTGGCCCAATTGACGGTACCGTCCGTGCCCCTCCATCAGCACCAGGCCGGTGTGACCACCAGAAACAATCAGGCAGAGGGCCGGGAAGGTCGGTGCTTCGGCCTGCTCCCCGATCCAATTGGCGTACAGATGCGATTCCAGGTGCTGGATGCCCAACAAGGGTTTGCCCCAAGCAAAGGCCAAGGCCTTGGCCACATTCACACCCACCAAGAGGGAGCCGGCCAAGCCAGGCCCATGCGTCACGGCCACGGCTTCCACCTCCTCGGCGGGATGCTGCAAAGGCGATAGGGCCTGCTCCAGCACCGGCATAATTTTGAGCAAGTGCTCGCGAGAGGCCACCTCGGGCACCACGCCGCCATAACGCCGGTGCAGAGCAACCTGCGAGGCGATCACGTTACTGAGCACATCACGGCCATCGCGCACCAGGGCCGCGGCCGTCTCGTCACAGGATGTTTCCAGGGCCAGAATCAGCGTCACCGTCTATTCCTCCATCACCTGGGGCTGCAGATTGGCCCGTAATTGTTCCCACAAAACGACCAGGCGGGCCTGCATGGCCGGTGTCTCCAGTCGATCCGTCCACATAATCAGGGCGTCCTCCCCGTCACCATAGTAGCGCTTGCGCCGCCCCGACTCCTGAAAGCCATACTTTTCATAGAGGGCCTGGGCCGCCAGGTTCGAAACCCGCACCTCCAGTGTCAATCTCTCCGCCCCCCGTTTTTTGGCCTCCTTGAACAGGTGCAGCAGGAGCAGCTCGCCAATGCCCCGGCGGCGATACCCTGGATGCACAGCCAGATTCATCACGTGCCCCTCGTCCAAAAGAACTTGCAGCCCAGCATAGCCCAGCAGCGGCCCCGGCGAAGGCCCTTCCGACTCCTCTTCCCCAGACCCGATGGTCCGGTCAGCCAGGGCCAGGCGCAGCCACAGCGATCGCCGCCAGGAGGATCGCGAAGGGGGTGATGCCAGACCAACTACCTGCTCGGCCTCCGCAGGCCGGGCCACCAGATAATGGCTGTAAGGCAGGGCCAGTTCGGACAAAAAGGCACCCACCGACCAAGGCCGCGAAAAACTGGCCCTCTCGATCAGGAGGACCTCCTCCAGATCCGCCACCCGCATCGGTTCAACCAGATAAGGCAGGGACAATGGATTTCCTCTAAACGCAATTAGCGCCCGATCGAACTGGCCGCTTGCACTACCAGGCGGAAAGGATAGGCCCCGTTGGGTCCATATCCGCCGCGCGTCTCAAAACGCCCCTGTACCTGCACCAGACCGTGCACATTGTTCTCCAAAACGTTCAGGTCGCCCGAGACATCCGGGGGGAAGCCCTCGACCCAAACCTGCCGGCCAATCGGCACGGCGTTGTGCACACCGTCCAGACTGCGAATGCCCTCCGCCAGCACCCAGGTCTGGGGGCTCCAGTAATAATAGGCTACCAGAGTCACCGTTTGATCGCTATAGCGTTCCGGCTGATGCAGCAATTGCTCCAGGGAGATCGCCCCCGCCACCTGCACATCCGGGGGAACCCAGGCCTGTTCCATCTGGGCCGCTTCCAGGGCAACGATATCGTCCGGTTGATCGATCAGCAGGCGGGAGGGGTAGCTTCCGTCCGGACCAAACCCTCCACCGGTCTCGAAACGACCCTGCACCTGGACCATGCCATAGTACACGCCTGAAGCCAGGTTGAGCTGGAGCAAAACCTTGTCCGGCATACCCTCCACCCAAAGGGCTTCCCCCAAGGGGAGCGGATTTTGAAAACCGTCGTCGGTGCGCACCCCCACCACCAAGAGCTGGCGCTCCCCTCCCTGGTAGTAAAAACCGAGGACGTTGACCTCCTCTCCAGCGTAGCCACTGGGATGGGCCAACAACTCGTACAGCGGCACGCTGCCGTTGGCGGTAGTGCAGCTCAACAACAAGCCGCCCCCAAGCAAGAAAATCATCATAAGCGGTACAAGACAGCGCTGTGATCGCTGCATGTTGGCCTCCATCTCTATCGAGCGGAACAACCAGCCCGGTCAGCCAATGTGGTACGACAAAAGGCGCCTACCACCTTGGATTATAACAAGGGCCGGCCCTCCCGTCAACCAAGCCTTGACCCCACCCCAATACCTATGCTATACTTCTATCACTGCTGAACCATACGCCGGCCTGACAAAATAACAGGCTGGCTCAATACTAGATCTTGCCCGACCACACAGCAGAAATAAGCCATGCAAGACGAGCGCATCCCGAGGAGAGAACATGGACCTGTTCGAAAAGTGCTACAACTATACCGAAGCCAAAGAAGCCATTGCCGAAGGATACTACCCCTACTTTGCCCCTTTGGAGGATACCGAGGGCACCGAAGTGACCATCCGCGGCCATCGCCTGATCATGATCGGTTCAAACAACTACCTGGGGCTGACCACCCACCCCCAGGTCCGCCAGGCCGCGATAGAGGCGACCAAACGCTATGGCACCAGTTGTACGGGCTCGCGCTTTCTCAACGGCAACCTCAAAATGATCGAGGAGCTGGAGGAGCAACTGGCCCATTTCATGGGCAAACAAGCCGCCCTGGTCTTTAGCACCGGCTTTCAGGCCAATCTGGGCACGATTGCCTCGTTGGTGGGCCGCCGTGATTTCGTCCTCCTGGACAAGGAGGATCATGCCAGCATTGTTGATGGCTGCCGGCTGTCCTTTGGAACACTAAAACGCTACCAGCACAATGACATGGAAAGCCTGCAACGTACCCTGGAATCCTGCCCCCCCGGTGGAGGCAAACTCGTCATCGTCGATGGGGTCTTTAGTATGGGCGGAGACTTGGCCAACCTGCCGGAAATTATTCCCCTCTGCCAACAATACCAGGCCCGCCTGATGGTGGACGATGCCCACTCGGTGGGTGTGATGGGTGGCGGCAGGGGAACCGCCGTACACTTTGGTCTCAACCAGCAAGTGGACCTCATTATGGGGACCTTTAGCAAGTCCTTCGCCTCGCTGGGGGGCTTTATCGTGGGCGACGAGCCCATCATCCACTATATCCGCCACCACGCTCGTTCGCTAATTTTTAGCGCCAGCATTCCCCCCGCCAACACAGCCGCCGCCATGGCGGCCCTGCAGATCATGCAGAACGAACCCGAACGAATCGAGCGGGTTCTGGCTATCGGGGATCGTATGCGCCGCGAGTTCCGGCGGCTGGGCTTTAACACCGGCGATAGCATCACGCCCATCATTCCCATCATCATTGGGGAACGCATGCGCACCTTTCACATGTGGAGGCGCCTCTACGATGAGGGCGTTTATGTCAACCCGATCATCGAGCCCGCCGTTCCCCCGGGTATGTCGCTATTGCGCACCAGCTATATGGCCACCCACACCGACCAGCAGATGGATCGCGTCCTCGAGATCTTTGCCCAGGTAGGCCGCGAGGTGGGCGTTATCTAAATCAACGCCAACCCACCAGGATCGCCCTGGCCGACTCGATGGAGACAATCTGGCGGGACTCGATCAGATCGGGCCAGAGCGCCCAGAGGCCCAGCGACTCCTCGCCTACTTGTTGATCGGGGCGCCCCCGAATGAGGGTATAAGCCACATAGCGACCATCTGGGGACCAGGAAAGCGGTTCACGCACAAAAGTCCCTGCCGGCAGCTGCAAGGTGTAGGAGACAAGCGAATCAGAGGTCAAATCGTAAAGCCGCAAGAAAACCTGCCCTATGCCTGCTTCATAGTCGGTGGCCACCGCCCAATGTTGGTCGAAAGACACGGCGGCCGTACCATAGCCCTCGACCGCCAGGCGGTCCACCTTGTCCGGCTCAGCCACCTGGTATCGCTCCAGAAAGGTAAAGGCGGGATCCCCACCCCGGGGCAAAAACACGGCCTCACCCGTAGCCTCGTCATAGAGCAGCGGCGTCGCCCCACTGCGATCGGTCAGATAGGTGAACGGCTGCAGCGAGGGTGGGTCGGTTTGAATCACTCCCAGATCAACCCGCCGGCCTAGGGTCGTGCCCTCCTCCTGTTCATAGGTCGCGGAGTACAAGAGGCTGTTCCCCTGAAGTGACCAGACCAACTCGATCTGGATCAACCCCTCCTGCTGAAAGGTGTACAAACGGCGCGAGGTCCCGCCGACTAACTGGTGCCGATAGACATCGGCGCCGTTGGCAAAGGCAATTACGCCCTCGCGCAGGGTATAACCGCTGGAAACAGCCAAGGTGGTTTCAATCGCCTTTAGAAAACTGGGTTCCCCATAGGGAGGGACCTCAAAAAATTCGCCCTGGTCGTAATAAACCAGGTAAAAATCAACCGGCAGGGGGGTTGGCGTCGGCGTTGGCGTCGGTGCGGGCAATTGGCCCACCACCTGCGTCTGTTTGCTGGCTATCGTATAGCGATGCAGCGTTGCCTGAACCAGCCAATGGATCGTCCGACCATCCTCGCTCCAACGCAGCAGGGAGGGCATTTCAGGCATGTTCCCAGCCTGGTACAGGGCGTCCGTGCTCAGATCCAGGATCCAAAGTTGATAGCCTGTACCCTCTAGAGGTTTCCGCAAAACGGCCAGCCGGCGGCCCTCCGGCGAAAGCACAATGCGCCCAACGACCCGATCCAACTGGGGCAGAACACGGCGACGATCCGTACCGTCCAAGCGCACTGCCCAAAGCGTTCCCCCATCCAAAACATGGGTATAAAGGACAATCTCCGCCGGTCCATCCCCTCCCTGAAGGGACAAGACCCAAGCAGCCGCCTCCTGCGACAGCACAACTGCGGGGGCCTCTGTCTGATATCCACCCGTGGAGGACAACCGAACCGCCTCCCCAGAAGCCAGGGAGACGGCAAAGAGTTCCGGCTCGCCCAAACGCGTCAAAGGGCAAAGGAGGGTCTGCCCATCCGGGGCCCAGATAGGAATAATGGGCCCCTCGCCATCGGCGCCTACGTCGGTGACCAGAGGCCGGATCAACTCGCCACGAGCATCCGCTACCACCAGGGTTGTCTCGACCACATAGGCCACGTTTTTCCCGTCGGGCGACCAGACCGGAGGGCCATAGGCTGCGGGCAGCTCGCTCAACAGGTAGACCTGCCCCGTCCGCGGGTCCAGCACGTACACCTGGCTCAGGCCCGGCTGTTCAATGTCCGGCAGTAGATAGGCCACCCGATAGCCATCCGGGGCCAGGTCCGGACTCTGACCAAGGGTCACGGCATAGGGTGGAGCCCCCTCGGCCACCCAGATTTTTTCCAGGTGGGCAAAGACGAGCCGCTGCTCCGGCCAGGGGATCGGCGTTGCCGTGGACGGGGCCAGGACAGTCGGCGGCTGGGTGGGGGCACGGGTCAGTGGAGGCGGCGTGGACAAACACCCCCCGAGGAAAACAGCCAGCAGCAAAGCACATAGGACAAGCCATCGCCTGGACATATAGGCCTCCTTTCCGAGACACTCTGGAGGAATCCGGCCTTTGCGTTATTGTGGTCCGCTTTCAACAGATTCATTATAGCCGATTTGCTATCCTCATGCAAACGTTGACCGAAACAGCGCCCCATGCTATAATGTACGGACAGCAAGGCTTTTTGGGCAGGCTTTTGGGGATTCACAATGGTTATCATGCTGAATCCGTTGAAATTCCCTCGGGTTTTAAGCCTGAATGCACCTGGCAGACTAGGAGGCCCGTGTGGCAACAGAGCAAGCCCAAGTCAAACCAGAGAGGGACTCGTTGCCCGCCGCGAAACTGCCATCCCCGCAGCGCAAACCGCATTTAGGCCGATTGGGACGGGCCATTATCTGGCGCTTTGGCCTTTACGCCTTTTTCTCCCTGCTCATCATTGTCGCCCTCAGTAGTTATGTCGTCTGGGCCCAAATTCAAAACGTCCGCACCACCCAAGAGCAGACGGCGATCTGGGCAGCGCAATTGCTGGACCAGTGGACCCAAGAGATCAATAACCACCTGATCGCTGCCGCACTCTCTATCGAACCCGAAACCACGTCGGGAGAAGAGCTCGAACTGCAACTACACGATTTGTTCAATCGCAGTTCTACTTTTCTACGCCTCACCCTTGTCGACGCCCGTCCGGAAAACTATGGGCAGGAAATCTTGAGCGTCAGTCAAACGTCCAGCACGTCTAGCGGCAGATATCTCGGCGATGAGTGGTGGTTCATCCTGACCCTGAGCGAGGGCAGCCACATCTCGGAAGTCAAATTCGGCAACCTGGGCGCCCCCTCTGTCACCATGGCCCGGGTTATCGAGCAGGATAAAGAGTCCGTCGCTGTCCTCGCTGCCGAAGTGGACCTGAGCTGGGCCAACTCGAACCTGCTGCGGCAGTTCCGCTCCGAAGAACGTGGCAGCTATATCTATGTTGTGAACAAGGAAGGCCTACCCTTTCTGCACCAGCACGCCCCCTTTGTTATGTCACGGGAAACCCGCCTGGACATTCCCGGCATCCGGTCCGCCACCCAAAATGAACCCCTGGAACTGTACTATATCGGCCTGAACGACGATAGCCTTCAGGTCATCGGGGCCTACCAACCCACAAAAAGGGGCGATTGGTTCGTCATCGCCGAGCAGCCCCGACCGTGGGTCCTGCAGCGCCTCGTTCCGGCTATCGCCGCCACCGCGGCCGCGCTCTGCTTGAGCATCCTGGTACCCGCAGCCGTCGCTTTCTATGTCTCACGGCGGGTAGCCCGCCCCATCGTACAGCTCCAAAAAAGCGCCCAGCGTATCGGCGCCGGTGATCTGCAGCACCGCATCCACCTACATGGGCACAATGAATTGGCCGATCTGGCCCACGAATTCAACCGCGCGGCAGAAAACCTGCAGGAATCCCAGTTACAATTGGAGCAGTGGAGTCATGAGCTGGAGGATCGCGTCGAGGAACGCACTGGAGAACTGCGGCAGGCCTTTGAACAATTGCAACAACAAGCCCAGCTTCGAGAAAACCTGCTGCGAACAATTCGCCAGATGTCCAGCCCGGTGATCCCGATTATGAAGGGGATCATCGTAATGCCCATCGTGGGCTCCCTGGACAGCGAGCGGGCTCAGCGGGTCACCGAAGATCTACTCAGTGGCATCGAGCGGGAACGGGCCCAGGTGACGATTCTGGACGTCACCGGTTTGGCCATCATTGACACCGCGGTGGCCAATGCCATCCTCCAGGCCACTGCGGCCGCCGAACTCTTGGGAGCACAAGCCATCCTGGTGGGCATTGCCCCCGAGGTCGCCGAGACACTCGTCCACCTGGGTCTGGATCTGGGGAATTTGCGGACAGCCGCTACACTCCAACAGGGCCTGCGTTTGGGCCTCAAACTGATGCGGCAGCGCATGGCCCAAAAGCTGTCCGCAGCACAACTGAGCACCCAGGAAAATACCCCGGATCTGGGCCGGCAAGAGAAGCCCGGCAATTAGACCATGACCTCCTCCCCGTTTCCAGCCCTGCTCCAGCCCATACGACAAGCCCGGCGTATCGCGGTGCTGACCGGCGCCGGCGTCTCGGCGGAAAGCGGCATCCCCCCCTCCCCTGGTGCAGGCGTACCTGGCCAGGCCTGACCCGACCTAGGGAAATTCCACCTGCTCGTAACCCAACATCAACAGCAAACGCTGCACCTCCCACTCGGCCTGCCGCCGGGCCTCCTCCAAGATGCCGTTCTCCAACGCCGTCCGGCGAAACTCTTCCAGGGCTTTGGAGCGAGCCTGGCTCTCCAGGGAGACGTCATAGCGGGCAAAGAGGCCTTTTTTGTAATCGTAGACATAGGTCTCGTCCTCGTCCAGAAATACGTGAAATACCTCGGCCTCGGGCAGGCGTACCATCACCCGACCGCCCACCACCTGCACCTGCTCCTCCTGGAGCAAAGATAAATCCACCCCGGCGACCACCTGGCCATGGGCCACCAACAGCAGGCGCTGTTCGGTCCAGGGCCAGCCGCTGGCCGGACGCTCTACCTCGACAACCGTGGATAGAAAATAACTGGTGGTCTCTAGGCGGGCCAGGGAACGCACCTGCTCCAGGGCCGGAGGCAGTACCACCACGGTAGGTGTAGACTGGGGAAAGGCCTCCTGCCATTCTTCTACCACCTGGCGGGGTAGGGAGATCAACTGGCCAAACATGCGCTCCACGCCCAGGAACCCCCAGATCAGGACAACCAAAAAGAGCACCAGAAAAGTGCTGACGATCCACCACCCCCAGGATAGCCTGGAACGAGGCGGGGGCTCCCCTCGGGGTGGCTCGGCCAAATCGCGACTGGCTGTCGGTACGGAACCGTTCTGGGCAGATCCCCGCTCTGAGATATTCATCGCCGCTCTCCTTGATTCGTTTTCCTGGCCCCATCATAGCATGAAGCAGCCCGGATGGCAAGCGCATAGACATTTCCGCTCATCTCTGTTACAATAGTGAGGACGACTCCGAGCCGGACAACCCTACAGCAGGAGCGCAAGCGCATGCCCGTCCGCCCAAAACACCGCGCCATTCGACTGGCCAGCCTCGGCCTCATCCTCGCCGCCCTGAGCCTCTATGCCGCGACCACCACACCCTCCCTCACCCTGGCCCACGGCGGCACGGACGGGGCCGAACTGGCCGTCGCCGTACATACCCTGGGCATCCCGCACCCCAGCGGCTATCCCAGCTACGTCCTGCTGGCCCAGGGCGTGCGCCTGCTGCCCTGGGGCGACCTGGCCGGCCGGCTCAACCTGTTCTCCGCAGTGGCGGCTGCCCTGACCGTGGGGCTCATCGCCCTGATAGCAGGCGAACGGGCCGCCGACGGCTCCTCCCCCTGGCCGGCGCTCTGCGCCAGCCTCACTGCCGGCACGACCCTGCTGGGAGCCGGCCTGTTCTGGTCCCAGGCCATTATCACCGAGGTCTATAGCCTGCACAGCCTCTTCCTGGCCCTTTGTTTCTGGCTGCTGCTGCGCTGGCGCCAGCAAAACGGCCGCGGCGCGGCCCTGCCCCTGCTGGGGCTGGCCCTGGGCCTGGGCCTGGGCAACCACCTCAGCCTGCTCTTTTTCCTGCCAGGCGGCCTGCTCTTCTGGCTCCTGGCCCAGCCCACCAACACAGGCCGCCGCTGGAGGCCGGCCCTGCTGGCCCTGGGCCTGCTCGCCCTGGGCCTGTGCGTCTACCTCTACCTGCCCCTGCGAGCCGCGGCCGACCCCTGGCTCAACTGGGGCAATCCCGCCCACGGGGCCGCCTTCTGGGAACACGTCAGCGGCCGGGCCTACCAGGGCCTGCTCTGGCGGGTCACCTGGAACCAGTTGCTGCAGCGGCTCTCGGCCACGGCCCAACTGCTGCTGCAGGACCTGGGCCCCTGGGGACTGGCCCTGGGCCTAACCGGCCTCCTGCTCCAGGCCCAAGAGGACCGCCCGACCCTGCCGCTGCTGGCCCTGCCGGCCGTCCTGGGCCTCGCCCTGGCCCTGAGCTATGGCGGCGTCGACAGCCAGGTACACCTGCTGCCCCTCTACCTGGCCGCAGCCCTCTGGGCCGGCCTGGCCGCCGGCTGGCTGTACGAGGTGCTGCACGTCCAACTTGGATCAAGAGGCCGTTGGCTGACCCTCCTGCTGCCCCTGCTGGCCCTCAGCGCCATTCCCCGCGGCTGGTCCAGCTACAACCTGCGCTCCAGACCCATCCCCCCGCCCCAGCAGGCGCAACTACTGCAGTCACTGCCCGCGTCGGCCACCCTGCTGACCGATTCGGATGCCGCCACCTTTCCCCTCTGGTACACCCAGACCGTCCAGGGTGTCCGCCCCGACGTCGCCATCGTCGACCTGCGCCTGCTGCGCTGGCCCTGGTACGAGCAACAGTTGCCCAAACGCTATCCCGATCTGTCACTGGAGCCAGGCACAGCCGCACAGGACGGCCTGCCGGCCCTGCTGCAGCAAAACCCCGGCCGGCCCACCTTTGCCCTGATGCCACCGGCGCTGCCCCCCCCCTATCGCTGGCGCAAGGAGCAGGGCCTGTACCGCCTGTCGGAAAAGCAACTCCCCTGAAAGTGAGCTACCCACCGCTAAAAGCGTGTGGTCTTACTGGACGGGCTTTTCGATAAACCGTAGAACGGCAGGAAACGGCAAGGAATGACTTGCCGGTTTTGACCGGCTAAAGCCTCGTCTCCGGTTCGGGGTTTTGAGACCTTTTGACGGGTCCTTTTGGAGTCGAGGCTTTAGCCGGTGACGCAGGACAGGAAGCAAAACCGGCAAGTTATTCTTTTGCCGCAGCGGATAGACGCACCAGCACCGGAAGACATACGGTAAAGGTAGAAGCCTGACCCAAATGGATCTCCATTCGGGCCGCACGGTCCCAAAAGTTTGCAGCGACGCACACTTTATGCTATAATCTGACCATTGTTCCCAGAGTCGATCAAAGAGGGGGATGCAGTGGCTACACGCACGGAGGATATGGTAAAACTGCTCAAAGAGCTACAGATGACCACGACAGACATTGAGGCCTCCGCTGTCGTGAGTGTAGACGGCCTGATCATCGCCTCGGCGCTGCCGGCCGATGTGGAGGAGGATCGCGTGTCGGCGATGAGCGCGGCGATGCTCTCTCTGGGCGAGCGTATTGCCAACGAACTGCGTCGGGGCCTGCTGGACCAGGTCTTTGTCCGCGGAGAAGAGGGCTATGTCATGCTCATGTCGGTGGGAGACGAGGCCGTCCTGACGGCGCTGGCCCGCAAAAACGCCAAGTTGGGTCTCGTGTTCCTGGACATGAAGCGAACCGCCGCCCGGTTGACCCGTCTGTTGTAATGTCACCAAGCGACACCAGGGTATTGCCGGCCCCGCTGCCAAACTCGTACTGGGTCATCCCAGGCCGCCTGCTGGCCGGCGGCTATCCCGGTGCGCTCCCCTCAAACCAACCCAGCGCAGAACTGCACACCCTGCTGCAAACGGGCCTGTCCTATTTTCTCGATCTCACCGAGCCCGGCGAACTGCCCCCCTACGGGCCACTGCTGCATGATTCCGCGGTGGCCGGGGAACGGGCCGGCCACATCGTCCACCAACGCCGGCCCATCCGTGACTATGGCACACCCAGCACGGCCGAGATGCAGGCGATCCTGGATACCCTGGAAAACGCCCTGCAGCAGGGACATACCGTCTATGTCCACTGCTGGGGCGGCATTGGCCGTACCGGAACCGTGATCGGCTGCTACCTGGTGCGGCAGGGACGAAGCGGCGCCGAGGCACTGCGCTACCTGGAACACCTGCGCCAGGACGTCTCGACCGCGCACAGGCAGAGCCCAGAGACGGAACAACAACGTTATATGGTCCTGCTTTGGCCTGAAATGGAGCAAAAGAGGTGCCCGCCCGCGTGAAAATCATCCTGCTGCTGACCTTGCCGCCCCTGCTGCTCTGCGCCGGGGCCGTCATCCTGTCCCGCATCCCCCTACCCTACCCGCTCAACCAGCACCGAGACCTGTTCACCGCCATCGGCTTTGGCCTCCTGGGCCTGGCCTACCTCGTCGGCCTGACCGTCCTGCTCTTTCGCCTGGTCCTGAACCAATCCCACCAGGTCGACCCCGCCTTTACCGAATTGGGCCTGACGGCAAAAAGCCACGCCCTGTTCGGGCGACAGTACCAGGGCACC
>JAFGKG010000019.1 GCA_016928715.1 Chloroflexia bacterium | reverse complement strand
GAACTCGTCATGGGACCGCCCCCCTTCCGCTCTTTTCGCCCCTGTCCTCCAGGTTGCCACAAACGGTCAACCGTCAACCGTCAACCATATAGAACGCGCCAACGTGGACAGCCCCCGGGCCTTGTGGTACAATAGTGCTGCGTTGAGCGCGTTGAGCAAGGAGATCGGGATGTCCATACAAATGCTGGCCCCTGACGTCGTGGCCAAGATCGCTGCCGGCGAGGTGGTCGAGCGGCCGGCCTCGGTGGTCAAAGAGCTGTTGGAGAACGCCCTGGACGCCGGGGCGGGCACGGTGCGCATTGAGATCCAGGGCGGCGGCCGGCGGGAGATCCGCCTGGTGGACGACGGCGGCGGCATCCCCGAGGGCGAGATCGAGCTGGCCTGCACGCGCCACGCCACCAGCAAGATCAGCGCGGCCGACGACCTGTTCAACATCCACACCCTGGGCTTTCGCGGCGAGGCCCTGGCCAGCATCGCCGCGGTCTCGCATTTCACCCTGGTCAGTCGGCCGGCCGGCCAGGAGGTAGGGGTGGAGGTGCGGGTGGACGGCGGCGAGTTCAAGGGGCGGACCCCGCGGGCCTGCACGATCGGCACCATCGTGACCGTGCGGGACCTCTTTTTCAACACGCCGGCCCGGCTCAAGTTCATGCGCCAGGCGCGCACCGAGACCGGCTACATCAACGCCCTGGTCAGCGACTATGCCCTGGCCCATCCCCAGGTGGCCCTGCACCTGCTCAGCGACGGCCGCACGCTGCTGCAGACCCACGGTTCGGGCGAGCTCTACGACGCCCTGATCGAGGTCTATGGCCTGGAGACGGCCCAGCAGATGCTGGCGGTGGAGGGCGAGTTGGGCCGGGGCGTGGAGCGGGTGCGGGTGTCCGGTTACGTCAGCGAGCCGGCCCTGAGCCGGGCCACGCGCCGGGCCATGACCCTGTTTGTCAACGGCCGGCGCATCCGCGACCGCAGCCTGACCTACGCGGTGGAGGAGGCTTACCACACGCTGTTGATGAAGGGGCGCCATCCGCTGGTGGTGATCCAGATCGAGGTGGATCCGGCGCTGGTGGACGTGAACGTCCATCCGACCAAGAGCGAGGTCAAATTTGCCCACGCCAACCTGGTTTTTTCCGCCGTGCAGCGGACGGTGCGGGCGGCGCTGCAGGAGCAGGCGCCCATCCCGCGCATCGCCCGGGTGCGCAGCGACACGCCCACCATCCAGCCAGAGCCCCCGGTGCGGCGGCGGCCGGCCGGCCCACCGGCCCGCGCCTCGGCGCCGCTGTTCCCGCCGGACGCCGAGGGGGCGGTGACCCTGCCGCCCCGGCCCCGGGTCGGCGGCCCGCTGTTCGTGGAGGAGACCCCGGGCGAGGAGACGGAGGTCGTGATCGGTGCGGGGGAGGCGGAGGCGGGGTGGGTGGAAGCCGGGGGGGAGCCGGCCGACACGGAGGTGGTCATTGCCGGGGAGGAGGCCGCCGCGCCGGCCCAGGGCCCGGTCGAGGAGCGCCTGCCGCCGCTGCGCGTGGTCGGGCAGATGGCCGGCAGTTACATCCTGGCCGAGGGGCCGGACGGGCTGTACCTGGTCGACCAGCACGCCGCCCACGAGCGGGTGCTCTACGAACAGCTACTGGCCCAGCGGCGGCGCCTGTCCGTGCGCCGGCAGGCCCTGCTGGAACCGCTGGTGGTCGAACTGACCCCGCCGCAGCAGGCCATGCTGGGGGAGCGCTTGGAGGAACTGCGGGACTGGGGTTTCGAACTGGAGCCCTTTGGCGAGCGGGCCTACAAGGTGCGGGCGGTGCCGGCCATCCTGGCCCGGCGCGACATGCGCGTCCAGGTGGCGACCCTGCTGGAGGAATGGAGCGAGGGCCTGCAGCAGGGGCACTCTTGGGACGAGCAACTGCTGACGACCATCGCCTGCCACAGCGCCGTGCGGGCGGGCAAGGTCCTCTCGCTGGAAGAGATGCGCGAGCTGATCCAACTTTTAGAGCGCAGCACCATGCCCCGGACCTGCCCCCACGGCCGGCCGACCATGCTGTTGTTGACCCGGGGGCAGTTGGAGAAGGAATTCCGGCGGCGTTGAACTGTAGGGGCGAGGCGCGCCTCGCCTCGCCCCTACAGAAACTACCCAGGCAGCATTCACGGTAGGCACGGCAGGCCGTGCTTACCCCTCGATCTCTACCAGCCCCATGGTTTCCAAAAAGCGGCAGTACCGCACCAGTTCGCGCACCCTGCGCTGGCCCAGCTCGCGTTCCACCAGGTCGGCGATCTCGAGCAGTGTGCGCCGGCCGTCCATCCAATAGCCGGCCAGCACGGGCAGGAGCCGGCTGTCCAGGTCCTTGTTCAGTTGGCGCCAGTCCTCCTGCTGCTGCAGGGAGAGCCGCTTCCAGCGGGCATTGGTGGGAAAGGGGCCGCGCAGGAGCTTGCGCGGCACCATGTGGGCGGCCTGCTGCTCCCATTCGTCGAGTTCGGTGGCCGGTGGGGTGGGGAGGGCTTCCAGACCAAAGAGATCCTGCAGGGCGTCTTGGGCGCGCTGGAATTCGCGCTGGCCGGCCTCGATAGTCTCGCATTCCCAAAAGCTCGCCCTGGAGAGGTGTTCGCTGCCGGCCAGGCGCTGCAGTAGGCGCAGGGAATCGCGGCGGTGTTCGACGTGCAGGTCGAGTCGTTCCCGCAGCCGGTCCAGGGTCTGGGCCAGCTTTTCGGCCGGGGGGACGGGGTCCTGTTCCAGGATCTGGTCGAGCCAGTTCTGGCGCAGCGCGGTCAGTTGGGCTTCCGTGCGGGAGACCATGTGGGTGCCCAGCCAGTGGGCCTCGCGGGGGCCGGCGTTGGCCAGCCACCAGAGGTAGGCCGCGGCGGCCAGGCCCACGCGCTGCAGCATTTCGGGGTCGACCTTGTCCAGGGTGTCGGCGCTGGTGTGGTAAAAGCGGTCCGGCCATTGGATCAGCATGGGGCAGGGGATGCCCACGCTGGGGTCGGCCAGGATATAGTGATCGCTGCCGGCGGAAAAGGGAGTCTCGGCCCAGCGAATGAGCGAGTAGGCGCCGACGCCCATAAAGTTCTGGCCCTCGGCGGCCACTGTCTCCAGGATGAGCGCCAGCAGGTCGTCGCTCAGGCTGGGGGTGGAGAGCGGGGTCTTGGTCAGGAGCAGGGTGCTGCCGCACTGGGCCTGGTCCTCGCCGACCATGTCCAGGTTGAGGGCGGCGACGGCGTTGGGGATGAGCTCCTCGTGGGTGGCCAGGTAGGCATAGGTGCCGGTCATTTCGGGGGGCAGCAGAAAGCGGAGCCCCCGCTTGGGTTTGGGCAGCTTGCCAGTTTGGATCAGGCGGGCCAGGCTGCGGGCGACCTCCAGCAGGGTGGCCACCCCCGAGGCATTGTCGTTGGCCGAGGGTTGGGGGTGGCAGAGGTGGGCGATCAGCCAGACTTCCTCGGCGGTCTCGCCGGGGATCAGAGCTTCCACGACCTCGGCCTCCCCATCATAGTGGGAACTGTCGACGGCGGCGTGCAGGCGCACGGTACGGCCCTCGGCGGCCTCCTGGCGGACCAATCGCCGCAGCCATTCGCCCAGTTGTTGGGGCAGCACAAAGCCCGGGCAGCGGGTGGGTTCGGCCCGGCCGGTGGTCTCCCACCAGAACGAGGTATACTGGCGGTCCTCGCTCAGGCTGTAGAGGGGCCGGGAGTGTGGCTCCTCGCGCATTCCGTCATAGACGATGCCCAAGGCCCCGTGGTGCTCCACGGCCAGCTCGTGCACCCGGTGCAGGTCGCCCCGGGTGAGGACGAATTTGCCCTGCAGGTCCAGTCCCTCATATTCCGCCGGCTCCTCGCCATCCTCCAGCACGACGAGTTCGGCCTCCAGCCCCTCTGGGGGGGTAGCGGCGCTGCGTTGGATGAGGGCGATCTTGTGGTCGCGATACTCGGCCAGGACGCGGGCCTTTTTTTTGGGGGCGACCAGGCGCAGGGTGGCGGCCTGGGCATTCCATTCCTGGGGCATGAGGTAGCCCCAGTATTCCTGGCGGCCATTGCCGGGGAAGGAGAGTATCTCGGCGGGGAGGCCGGCCTGGCGCAGTTGGGCCAGGCAAAAGCGGGCGGCCTCGCGAAAGCCGGGGCTGGACTGGATGCGGTGATGGGCGATGACGCCGGCGACGGTGCGCAGGGCCGCCTGGCCCGAGATGGCCGGCCGGAGTAGTTTCAGCGTTGGGCCCAGCATGTTCTAGCCTCCCAGGTTGATCTGGAATCCGCTGCCGCTGCTGCTGGACTGCTTGGGCAGGTAGCGGGCCACGGTTTTGACCAGGTTCATCATGGGCATGGTTTGCAGCCAGACGCGGCCGGGGCCGCGCAGCCGGCCCAGGAACAGGCCCTCGCCGCCGAAAAAGATGGTCTTGATGTCGTGAATGATCTCCACGTCAAAGTCTACGGTGGGCTCAAACATGGCCACGTGTCCGGGGTCGACCTTGAGGATCTGTCCAGACTCGAGGGTATACTCGATGATCTCGCCGTCGAGTTCGATAAAGGCCATGCCAGGACCGGTGAGCCGCTGCAGGAAAAAGCCCTCGCCCCCGAAAAAGCCGGCGCCGAGTTTTTTTTGAAAGTGGAGCTCCATACTCACCGACTTTTCGGCGCACATAAAGGCATCGCGCTGCACAATGATCTGCTGCTGGGGGGCCAGTTCCAAGGGGATGATCTTGCCGGGAAACTCGTTGGCAAAGCCGACCAGTCCGGTGCCGGAGATACAGTTATAGTCCACCACAAAGAGGGATTCGCCGGCAAAGAGTCGGCCCAGCACCTTGCCCAAGCCGCCGCCGCTGGTGGCTTTCATCTCGACGTTTCCGCTCATCCAGGACATGCCGCCGGCCTCTCCATAGACGACCTGACCTTGTTGCAGTTCCAACACGACGGCCTGGAGGGTGGTGCCGATCAGCTTGTAGGGCAGGCCCGCCGCCGAGGTGCCGCTGGCGGTGACCTCTCCCTCTGGCAGGTCAAAGCGTTTGGCCGGCGTTGCTCCCTCGACCAGGGGGGTGCCGCAGGCGACACAGAATTTCGAGGTGGCGGGATTTTCCGCGCCGCAGTTCGGGCAGTTCATCGGGAACCTCCTTTTACTTGTCCGCTCGTTGGGCCTTATGATAACACAAGCTGGGGCGGAAAGCAAAGCGGAACATTTGTACTGGTACGTTCAAGCCGCCCCTCTTTTGGGCATGAATTTTGGAGAACTTGCGCGAATTGCCCCCTTTTTCGCTTGCTTTTTGGGGTCTTTGGGTGTATAATGGAGCAGAGAGGCACAAAGTGGGGAAAAGTGGGGAACGTATGAAAGGACGCGGCAATGTTCTTGGGCGAGTACCGTCACACGATTGACGCCAAGGGCCGGCTGGCCGTACCAGCGCGCTTTCGCAGCAATCTGGAGGAAGGGCTGGTGGTCACGCGGGGCCTGGATCCCTGCCTGCACATCTATTCGCAAGCGGAGTGGTTCCCCTTGGCAGAGCGGTTGAGCGGACTACCGCTGGGCGAACCGGCGGTACGGGCGCTGCGCCGCAGTTTTTTTGCCAGCGCCTATGCCTGCGAGATGGACAAGCAGGGCCGCGTTCTGATCCCGGCGCCGTTGCGCGAGTACGCCGGCTTGGAGGGGGACGTCGTGGTGGCCGGCCTGCACAACTATATCGAGCTTTGGTCGGTGCCGCGTTGGGAGGGGGAAGAGCTTCCGCGCCTGGCCAGTGGGGCCAGTTCCCTGGCGGAGCATCTTTCCAGCCTGGGGATTGTATTTTAGCGGGCGGAGTATACTCCTATGGCAGCTCCTTACGAACATGAGCCGGTTCTCTACGAGGCCGTCCTAGAGGCCCTGGCCCTGCAGGGGGATGGCCGTTACATAGACGGGACGGTCGGTGCTGGAGGGCACGGCGAGGGCATTTTGCGGGGCAGCGCTCCAGACGGCCGCTTGTTGGGCTTAGATCTGGATCCGCAGGCCCTGGCGCTGGCCCGGCAGCGCCTGGCCCCTTTTGGCGAGCGGGCCTGCCTGGTGCAGGGCAATTTTGCCCATTTGGGGGCTTTGGCGCGGCAGCACGAATTTGTGCCGGTGCAGGGGGTGCTGCTTGACCTGGGCCTTTCCTCATTGCAGTTAGACCGGGCGGAGCGCGGTTTTTCCTTCCAGCTAGATGGCCCGCTGGACATGCGCTTCAACCCGGCCGAGGGGCCGAGTGCGGCCGATCTGGTCAACGAGTTGGAGGAAGAGGAACTGGCCGACCTGATCTGGCGTTACGGGGAAGAGCGTCAGGCCCGGCGCATTGCCCAGCGTATTGTGCAGGCCCGTCGGGAGGAACCGCTCCGGCGAACGCTGCATTTGGCGCAATTGGTGCAGGCGGCGGTGCCGCGAAAGCGGGGGCGCATTCATCCGGCCACGCGGACCTTTATGGCTCTGCGCATCGCGGTGAACCGCGAGTTGGAGAATCTGGCGGCTGCTTTGGAGCAGGCGGTAGAGATCCTGGCTCCGGGGGGGCATTTGGCGGTGATCTCGTTCCACTCTTTGGAGGATCGCATGGTCAAGCAGGCGATGCGGCGTGAGGAGGGGCGTTGTCAGTGGCCGACCGAGCGACCCTTGCAGGAGTGTCCGTATTTTCGGCTCGATCCCGAGGGGGGGCGGTCGTGTCGATCTTATGCTCGGGCCTATTGCGATCTGCCGGCGCGTCTGCGTGTCGTAGGCAAGCTGCTTCAGGCGGACGCGGAAGAGATCGCGGCCAACCCCCGTGCTCGCAGTGCCAAGCTGCGGGTGGCCGAACGACTTGCCGCTTGAGCGGTCTTGCTGACGCAGGTTCAATGAGGCAGTCCGACACGTTTCGTGGCCAAGCTGTACGAGATGGAGGTGTCCGATGAGCGGAGCAAGACGACGACTAAAGCCGTTGCGGCAGGCCCAACAAAGACGGTCTGTGCTGCCATGGTATTTTGACCTGAGCGGGAACACCCTCTTTTTGCTGATCGTGCTGGCGGCCTCCTTGCTGGCCTTGCTGGCGCTGGCCCAGACGGGGCGGGTCGTTTCGCTGGGGGCTCGTTTGAAGGAATTGCAGCTTGAGGAAGAAGAGCTCCTCTGGCAGCAGGAGCATGTTTTGCAGCAGATTGCCGAGGCTGCAGATCCTGCCGAACTGGAGGCCTGGGCCAAGGAGAACGGCATGGTCGAGTTGGATCCTGCGGATGTGCTCTATTTGCCGGCTCCCAAAGAGACCTTCCTGCGGCTGGAACAGCCGGCCTCGATGGCTCAGGAGCCCTAGGGAGGGGCCATGACCAGCTTTGCCATCCAAGCCAAGCGGCGGACAATTTTTGTCATGGCCTTACTTTTTATCATGGCCCTGGCCCTGTTTGCGCGCTTGTTGGACCTGCAGATCCTGCGCCACGATTTTTTGGTGGCAGAGGCCGCCGAGCGTATTTGGGTCGAGATTCCCCTGCGGGCGCGGCGTGGCCGCATTTACGACCGTTCAGGCCAGCCGCTGGCGCTGAACGAAAAGGGCTATGTCCTTTGGGTGGATGCGGGTCGTCTGGAAGGTCCCCCTGCGGCCCTGGCCTTGCTGGCCCGGTTGTCGGACTGGCGGGACAAAGCGCTGGTCAACCAGGTGATATCCAAGCAGCGCAGCGGTTTTTATCATTGGGCGCGCTGGGTGGACCCCCAGTATCTCGAGCCGCTTTTGGAGTGGATCGACAAGCCGGATAACGGGCTAAAGGGGGTGACCCTGGAAGTCGAGCCCCGGCGGAGCTATCCATATAAAGAGTTACTGGCACCGGTCCTGGGCTATCTCCAGGACAGCGGCCAGCCGGATGCGCGCCAGGTGACCGAGTACAACGCCTATGGCGGGGTGGAGGCCTATTACGACGACGTCCTGCGGGGTGTGGATGGCTGGATGCGGATGGAGCAGGACAAGCAGTATTACATGATCCCCATTGGTCGTTCGGAAAAGCATCCGCCTCGGGATGGCGCCCATCTGACCCTGACCCTGGATTTAAACATACAGTACATGGCCGAACGCATTCTGGCCGAGGCCGTGAACAAGTCCGAGGTCCGTCGGGGGGACATTATTGTGATGGATCCGCAGACTGGAGCGATCCTGGCGTTTGTGTCGCTGCCATCCTTTGATCCGGGCCGGGTGACCCAGTGTGCCAATGACCCCAATTGCGAGGAGATGCTGTACACCAACCCGGTCATTGGCCGGCACTATGAGCCCGGTTCGACATTCAAGATTTTGACCATGGCGATTGCCCTGGAGGAGCACGTTGTACGCCCCGATTCAGCCTTTGAATGCACGGGGCTGGCCGTGGTGGGGGACCAGTATTTCCACAATTGGAATAGCCAGGCCCATGGCTACGAGACGATGAACGAAATCCTGCTCCATTCCTGCAACGTTGGTGCTGTTTACTTGAGCCAGCGGATTGGGCCGGACGCTTACTACCGTTACCTGGATCGCTTGGGTTTTGGCCGGCCCACCGGCCTGGATATGGCCGGCGAAGCCAGTGGTGACTTGCGCACGCCGGACTCGGACTATTGGGCCCTTTCCGATCTGGCGGCCAACTCTTTCGGACAGGCCATCAACGTGACCCCGATCCAACTGGTCACGGCGGTGGCGGCGGTGGCCAACGGCGGCGAATTGGTGCGCCCCTATATTGTGCAGGCCATCGAGTCCAACGGCGTGGTCACCGAGACCCTGCCCACGGTGCGGGGCCGCGTCTTTCACTCGGAGGTCTGCCGGGATGTCAGCGAAATGCTGGCCGACATTGGCGATATCAAGAGCCTTGAGGGGGGGGCCATCGCGCCGGGCTATCGGGTGGCGGCCAAGACGGGCACGGCTCAGATCCCCATCCCGGGACAGGGATATGATCCCTATCGCACCATTGCTTCGGTGATCGGTTATGCCCCCGCGGAGGATCCCCGTTTTCTGATGCTGGTGCGGCTTGAGGGCGAGACCGAGGTCTGGGGAGATCAGGTGGCCATGCCGATCTTTCGCGAACTGACCCAGTTCTTGCTGGGCTATCTGCGCGTTCCTCCGTCTGCAGGTGAGCGCCCTGCGGATTGATCTTGGCGCCAGGGCGTTTATTCACATCTTGTGGAGGTAAGGCTCCCATACCGGGACCGCCGGCGGTATGGGAGCCGCCTCCAATCTTTTGCTTGGGTGGGGCGATGGCAAGTCTTTGTTCTGCCCGGTCCATAGTGTTCGAGAGGGCCACATGATTGGATTGGACGTGCTGCTGGCGAGCTATGCGCTATCAGGTCCGCTGGCCGACGAGGCCGCTGGGCGGAGCTTTTCCGGCGTATCCACGGACTCGCGGCAGTGCCAGCCTGGGCAGCTCTTTGTTGCCTTGGTTGGTGAGCAGCACGATGGTCACGACTATGTTGAGGCGGCCCTGGAGCGGGGCTGCCGTGCCGCCGTGGTCCAGCGCGACCGTTTTCCGACGGGCCGGCGCCGGGCCCTGGGCTGTCGCTCCTACGAGTGGAATGGTCGGGAGTGGCTGTGCGCTGGGCCAAAAGATGCAGCGGGGGTCTTGATCCTGGTCCCCGATACCCTGTCCGCCCTGCAGCGGCTGGCCGCAGCCTGGCGGGCCCGTTTTTCGCCGCTGGTGGTGGGGATTACGGGCAGTGTGGGCAAAAGCGGTACCAAGGAGTTAATGGCGGCCGTTTTGGGGCGACATTATGCCGTGCTCAAGAGCCCCCAGAGCTACAATAACGAGATCGGTCTGCCCTTGACCCTGCTGGAGTTGCGGGCAGAGCACGAGGTCGTCGTCCTGGAGATGGGCACCTATGGTCCGGGCGAGATTGCGCTGCTGACGGACATCGCCCGGCCCCAGGTGGGGGTGGTGACCAATGTATCCGCTTCGCATTTGGAGCGGATGGAGACCTTGGAGGTTATTGCCCAGGCTAAATCCGAACTACCGGCCGCGCTGCCCGATGATGGACTGGCGGTGCTCAATGGCGACGAGTCCCTGGTTCTGGGGATGGCCGCGCAAAGCCGGGCCCCCGTGCTCAGCTATGGTCTGGGCGCGCATTGTGCGGTGCGGGCCAAGGATGTTCGCGGTCGGGGCCTGGCGGGCATTTCTTTTGGGCTGCACTGGGGGCCGGAACAGCGGGAGCTGCATTGTGTGCTGCCTGGTCGGCACAATGTCTACACGGCGCTGGCGGCTGTGGCGGTGGGGAGGACCTTGGGCGTGGCCTGGAGCGAGGTCGAGGCCGGCCTGTTGGATCCGGCTGCCCGCCTGAGGCTTTTATACGTCCCCGGACCGGAGGGCAGCATCCTGGTCGACGACACCTACAACGCCAGCCCCCTTTCCTGTCGAGCGGCACTGGACTTGCTGAACGAATTGCCCGGGCCCAAGATCGCCGTTTTAGCGGACATGCTTGAACTGGGGCCCCTTGAAGAGGAGGGCCACCGCCAAGTGGGGTGTTGGGCCGCCGAGGTCGTTGAGGAGCTGTTCCTGCTGGGGGAGCGGGCCGCCTGGATGGGGGCGGCGGCGTTGGAGCGGGGGCTGTTGCCGGAACAGGTGCATTGCTGCACCAGTTCTGAGCAGTTGCTGCGCCTGCTGCGACCGCGCTTGGCAGAGGGGGTCGTCGTCCTGTTCAAGGGATCCCGGGCGATGGGATTGGACCGTATGGTGGCCGCCTTGCGGCGGGAGGAGTCCTGAGCATGTTTCCCCGGCCTTTGTTGGCCCGCGAAATGTCCGAAGCGTTGGTGCAGGGCGCAGTGGCCTTTTTGTTCACCGTTCTGTGGGGCGGCTGGCTGGTGCGTTTCCTGCGGCAGCGGCGGATCGGCAAAAAGATCCGTCAAGAGGGTCCCGAGCGGCATCAAGCCAAGTCGGGCACCCCCACCATGGGTGGACTGATGATCGTGGTGACGGTTGTCGTGGTCACCCTGCTGTTCAACCTGCGCGGGGGACGTTACTCGATGCTGTTACCGGTGGGCGTCATCCTCGGCTGCGGCATTTTGGGGGCGACGGACGATCTTTTCAACCTGGTGGGGCGGAAGGGGCAGGGTCTGTCCGCGCGGGTCAAGTTCGCCTGGCTATTTGCTATCGCCCTGGCCGCGGCCTGGATGCTGTATTCCGAGAACTATGTCGGGCCCACTCCTACCTACGTGCCTTTCCTGAGCGGGGTGGATCTGCAGTCCTATCTGGGCCTGTTTTACGTGCCTATTGCCGCGCTGATCATTGCCTTTTTTGCCCACGCCGTCAACCTGACCGACGGATTGGATGGGTTGTCCGGCAGCACGGCCGGCCTGGCCTTTGCGGCCTATGGGGTTATCGCTTTTCTGCAGGGACAGGACTACCTGCTGCCCTTTTGTTTCACGGTTATGGGCACGCTGCTCTCCTTTCTCTGGTACAACGCCTATCCGGCGCGCGTCTTTATGGGGGACACGGGCAGTCTGGCCCTGGGGGCCGGCCTGGGCGTGGTGGCCTTGATGACCTGGCAGTGGATCCTGCTGCCGATCATTGGCGTGGTCTTTGTCATCGAGGCGAGTTCGGTAATTTTGCAGGTGGGCTATTTCAAGTGGACCAAGCGGCGTTACGGTGAGGGCCGGCGCATCTTTCGTATGACCCCGCTGCACCATCACTTTGAACTGCTGGGGTGGTCGGAGGTACAGATCGTGGCCCGCCTGGCCATTATTGGGGTCATTGCGGCGATGGTAGGCGTAGCCCTGGCCTTGAATTAAAAGCCGGGGTCGAAAGCACGGCAGATGAACACAGTGAGGGTGGAACATGGCTCAAAGAACGGCAAAGGATCCCTGGCATCAACTGTGCGGACGCAAGGGCAATGTACAAGTAGGGCTGGGGGACATTCTGCCCCAACTCGAGCTCAAGGGCCGGCCGGCGCAGGAGCTGAAAAAAGAGATCCTCCGCCGCCTGCGAGAGGTGGCCCAGGAGCGGTGAGTTGTCGGGGGGGGCAGAGCGTCGTATGAGGACGGATGAATGATGTTGGACCTCAGGAACCGCAAGGTGTTGGTGATGGGGCTGGGCGTACACGGCGGCGGCTTGGGGGTCACCCAGTTTTTACTGCGCCAGGGGGCGCAGGTGACGGTGACCGACCTGCGCCCGGCCGAGCAGTTGGCCTCCCCGCTGCGGGCATTGGCGGGGCAGCCGGTCCGCTATGTCCTGGGCGAGCATCGGCGGGAGGATTTTCGCCAGGCCGAGCTGATTGTGCGCAATCCGGCGGTGCCCCTCGATTCGCCCTATTTGGAGGAGGCGCGGCGGCAGGGGATCCCGATCGAGATGGAGATGACGCTTTTCTTCGCCCGCTGCCCGGGCCAGATCCTGGGGGTGACCGGGACCAAGGGCAAGAGCACGAGCACCAGCCTGCTCGGCCACATGCTGCGGCACGCGGGTGTGGACACGGTGGTGGCCGGCAACATCCGTATATCGGCCTTGGAGGCGCTGCCGCGAATCGGGCCGGACACGGCGGTGGTGTTAGAGTTGTCCAGTTGGCAGTTGGAGGGCTTGGCGGAGCGGCGGATGGCCCCGATGCTGGCCGTCGTGACCAATCTGTATCCGGACCATTTGAATCGTTATCCGAGTTGGGAGGCCTATGTCGCAGCCAAGCGCTACATCTATCGTTTCCAGGGACCGCCGGACGGCTTGGTCTTGAACGCTAACGATGCGGCCGTGCGCGAGTTTGCCCGGGACGCCCCGGCGCGGCGGGTAGCCTGGTTTGGGGTGGGCTTGCAGCGTGAGGGGGATGCTCTGCGCAGCCGGGACGGCATGGTCCTGCCCTTAGGAGCGGGGGCGGCCCTGCTGGATGGTGAGCGTCTGCTGTGGGTGGAGGCGGAAGGGGAGGAGGAGTTGTGCGTTCGGGAGCAGGTCCGATTGCCGGGACAGCACAATCTGGACAATGTCCTGGCGGCGGCCGCGGCGGCCTGCCTGTACGGCTTGCGGCCGGCCCAACTGTCCGGGTCGGTGGCCGGCTTTCGGGGGCTGCCCGATCGTTTGGAGGTGGTGCGCGAGTTGGATGGGGTGACCTATATCAACGATACGACCAGTACGAGCCCGGCGGCGACGATTGCGGCGCTGCAGTCCCTGTCCGGCCCGCTGATCCTGCTTGCTGGGGGAGCGGACAAGGATCTGCCCTATAGAGACATGGCCTGGGCGATTGCCGAGCGGGTGCGGGACATTGTCCTCTTGGAGGGCTCGGCGACGGACAAGCTGTACCATGAGCTGGTGCTGGCCGGGGTGGGCGGCAGGGTTCTAGGGCGTTTTGACGAGCTTGCCGCTGCGCTGCGCCGGGCTAGGCAGGCCGCCGGCAGAGGGGACACCGTCCTGCTTTCGCCGGGCTGTGCCAGTTTCGGTATGTTTCGCCACGAGTTTGAGCGCGGACAGCGCTTTCGAGAAGAGGTGGCCTTACTAGAGGGGACAGCAGCAGCGGAGGAGAAAGAGTGATGTCGGAGAACCAGGCGTACGATCGAGGTATTTGGTCGGCTCCGGGAACCTGGCGGGAGGCCCTGCAGTTCAACCGGGCGGGCTCTCCGGACTATTGGCTGCTGGCGATTTTTGGGGCCATCCTGGTGTTGGGCTTGGTAATGCTTTACAGCGCCAGTTTTGTCTCCGCGGCCTATGAACATGAGGGCGGCTCGATGTATTATCTGGGCCGGCAGTTGCGTTGGGTTTTGTTGGGGGCGTTGGGCGCCTTGGTCGCCATGCGGGTGGACTATCGTTTTTGGCGCCGCTTTAGCGTGTCGGGCATGGTTGTGGTGGTGCTGCTCCTGCTCGCCGTAGTTCTCCTGCCCGAGGCGATAGTGCCCGAGATCAACGGGGCCAAGCGTTGGTTCAAGATTGGTCCTTTTAGCGCCCAGCCCAGCCAGTTGGCCTACTTGGTCTTTGTCGTTTACATCGCCGACTGGCTTTCCAAGCGGGGTCAGCGCCTGCGTCGGGTGGCCTATGGTTTGGTTCCTTTTGCCACGATCTTGGGATTGTTGGCCGGCCTGATGATCTTGGAGCCGGACATGGGCACGGCGGTGATCCTGGTGCTCATTGGGGCGGTGGTCTTTTTGGTTGCCGGGGCTGACTTGAAACAGTTCACCCTGGCGGGTTTGCTCGGTGGGGGCATTTTTTTGTTGTTGGCCCGTTTTGCTCCGTACCGCTGGGCCCGCCTGATGGCTTTTATCAATCCCTGGGACGATCCCACCGGTATTGGTTATCACCTGGTGCACAACCAGATGGCCCTGGGGACGGGCGGACTGTTCGGCGTTGGCTTGGGGCAGGGGCGTCAAAAGTTCTACTGGCTGCCGTCGGCCTACAGTGACAGCATTTTCGCCGTGATCGGAGAGGAATTGGGCCTTTTGGGCTGCCTGCTGTTTATCGCGCTCTTTTTATGGGTGGCCTACCGGGGCTATACCATTGCCCTGCGGGCGCCGGACCGTTACGGTTTGTTGCTGGGTGTGGGCATTACCAGCTGGATTTCCTTTCAGGCCTTGCTGAACATGATGGTGGTGGCCGGTTTGTTGCCCTTTACGGGCATGACCCTGCCTTTTGTCAGCTACGGAGGGTCTTCGCTGGCCTCCTGTATGACGGCAATGGGCATCCTGTTAAATCTATCCTGTTATGAGAACACGAGGGAGCCGAGCTATGCGCGTCCTCATCGCCGGCGGGGGGACTGGTGGACACGTCTATCCCGCCCTGGCCGTAGCGGCCGCTCTCCCCGCAGAGAGCCCGGTGTTGTACGTAGGCACTGAGGGGGGGATGGAGGCCGGCCTGATCGAGCACAGCGGCCTGGAGCTGCCCTTTGCGGCCATTCCGGCGGCCGCCCTGCGGGGGCGAGCTCCATGGACAATACTGCGCAATCTGGTCGTGCTTGTCCGCGGCGTGCGAGAGGCCGGCCGGCGGATGGCTCAGTTCAAGCCGGAGGTCGTCTTGGTGACGGGGGGGTATTCCAGTGTCCCGGTCGGCGTGGCTGCCCGGATCCGGGGGATCCCGCTGCTGCTCTACCTGCCGGACGTCGTCCCCGGTTTGGCCGTGCGTTTTCTGGCCCATCTGGCCAGCCGCGTCGCCACCTCTACGCCCGATGCGGCGGCTTATTTGCCCCGGGGCGACATGGTGGTCAGCGGCTATCCGGTGCGTCCGGCCCTCTGGCAGACGGATCGCCGGCAGGCCCGCGCTTTTTTCGGGCTGACGGAGGAGGAGAAAGTGCTGTTGGTCTATGGGGGCAGCCGGGGCGCGCGCAGCATCAACCGGGCTTTGGCTGCGGACCTGGAGGCGTTTGTGGACAGCGCCGCGGTCGTTCATATCTGTGGGCGCGAGGGAGATGAGGTCTGGTTGAGGGAACGGGCGGCCAAGCTGCCGGATGCGCTGCGGGCCCGCTATCTGCTCTATCCTTATCTGCACCGCATGCACCTGGCCTTTGCCGCCGCCGACCTGGCGGTCTGCCGGGCGGGGGCCTCGGTCTTGGGCGAGCTGCCGGCGGCGGGCCTGCCGGCTGTCTTGATCCCCTATCCCTATGTTCACCAGGAGGAAAATGCCGATTACCTGCTGCGCCAGGGCGCGGCGGTCAAGATTCAGGACAGTTGCTTACAGGGCGAGGATGGTGGCCCGCGCCCTCAGGATTTGAGGCGGTCGGTAGAGATGATTCTGGACGATACGGCGCTGCGTTTGCGCATGGCCGCAGCGATGCGCCAATTGGCCCGCCGGGATGCGGTTGAGGTACTGCTGCAGCACTTGCAGGCCCTGGCAGATATGGGCTGAGGTGGAGCCATGAGCGATTTTGTCGATTTGTTGGTGGACGGCACAATCAGCAATTTGGAGTTGATCTTTATCCTGCTGCTGCCGGGCGTCATCTATGGATTCCGGCGGGGTTGGCAGGAGGAGGGCTTTACGGCGATTGGCCTGGCCCTGATTGTGTCGAATTTGGGGGAAAGGTTTAATAGGTTTATGGTGCTGCTGATCAACCGCTTGGTGGGGGCTTTTCCGCTGGCTTTTGCCATCCTGATGGGCAAGCCCACGCCCACGGATTGGCCCAGCGAAGAGGGGCTGATTCCGGCGGACAACCCCTGGATCCAGTTGGTGATGTACGTGTTGATGATTCTGGTGGCTTACCGGGCCGGCGCGATTTTGGGCAAGCGGCGGGGCGTCAATTTTATGGGCCGTCTGTTTGGGGGGCTCTTTGGGGCGATGAACGGCTTTTTGGTTCTGGCCCGCCTTTTGCCGATCTTTAACCCTTTGGAAGAGGGGCGCAGCGTCGATCTGCCGACGGTGACAATTCAGAGTCTCGAGGCAGAGAGGCTGACGGCCCTGATCTATGGTATGATTGCCTTGATCATTGTGCTCTTTTTGGCCGTGGCCTGGATCAATCGTAAAAAAGCCAGTCAGTGACGTACATTTGGAGGAAGCGGTGGCGGAGACGCACGCTTGGCGGGGTGACGAGCGGGTTCACCTGGTGGGTATCGGCGGCGCCGGCATGAGCGCCATTGCCCGGCTGCTCTTGGAGCGTGGGCACGCCGTGTCTGGGTCGGATCTGCGGGACAGCGCCGGCTTGCGCCAACTGGAGGCCCAGGGGGCGCGGGTATTTGTCGGCCACGCGGCCGGGCATGTCCAGGGCGCTGATGTTGTCGTGGCGAGTTCGGCGGTCCCACCGGACAACCCTGAGTTGGCCGAGGTGCGGCGTTTGTCCTTGCCGCTGTGGCATCGGGGCCAGATGCTGCGCTGCTTGACGGGGGGACGGCGCTGCCTGGCTATCGCTGGCACCCATGGCAAGACCACCACCACGGCCATGTTGGTTTTGTTATTGCGAGCGGCCGGCCTGGACTGCTCCTTTATCATTGGGGGGGACCTGCCCATATTGGGGGGCAACGGCCATGCCGGCGCGGACCGCCGTTTTGTCCTGGAGGCGGACGAGTACGATCACACCTTTCTGGCGCTGCAGCCGGAGGTTGCGGTAGTCACCAATGTGGAGTGGGATCACGTCGATTGCTATCCTGACGAGGCCGCTGTACGCCAGGCCTTTGCCGCCTTTATCGAGCAGGTATCGCCGGAGGGCACGGTCCTGCTCTGCCGGGACGATCCGGGCGCTTGGGGACTGTCCCGGCCGGCGGCCCCAGTGTTGGGCTATGGGCTAGCGCCTGGGGCGACCTGGGGGGTGGGGGACGTGCTCTTGGAGCCACAGGGGAGCACCTTTACGGTGCTGCGAGAGGGCCAGGCCCTGGGGCGATTCCGGCTGGCCCAGCCCGGCCGGCACAATGTGGCCAACGCGCTGGCCGCTCTGGCGGTGGCTGCCGAGGAAGGATTGGACCTTGCCGAAATTGGCGGGATCCTCGAGTCCTTTAGCGGCGTGCAGAGGCGCTTTCAATATCTGGGCTTGGCCCAGGGCATACGGGTTGTGGACGACTATGCCCACCATCCCAGTGAGGTCCGGGCGACCTTGGAGGCAGCGCGGCAGCGTTTCCCCGGACGTCGGCTGGTGGCCGTCTTTCAGCCGCACACCTACAGCCGGACGCGCATATTCGCGGCCGCTTTTGCCGGGGCCCTTTCGCAGGCGGATGAGGTGTTGGTCACGGGGGTCTATGCGGCGCGGGAGATTGACCCGGGTGACGTTTCGGGCGCGCTGGTAGCGGAGCAGATCTCGGTTCCGGCTGACTATGTGGCTACGTTGGACCAGGCGCTCTCCTGGTTGTTAGAACGGCTCTGTTCGGGGGACGTTGTATTGACTCTGGGGGCCGGCGACATTACGGGCCTGGGCCCCAGGCTTTTATCCCGCTTGCGGGATCAAGAGGAGCAAGTTGGCTATGGTGTTTCATGACCCCGCCCTAGTAGTGGCCTTTTTTTTCGCAGCAGGGGATCGCCAGGGTAGTGAGCTTTGGGAGGTGGTGCAGTCGCTGCCGCCGACGGAGGAGAGCGTGCCGCGAAGAAAGAGCACCAGTACGGCCGGGGCCACCGTGGTGCAGGTCGAATTGTCTCGCCGCGGGGGCTGGGAGATACAGGTCTGGCAGCAGCTTTCGGACGAGATGGGCCGCTGGTTGGGGACCTTTTGGGATCGACCTCCGGAGAGTTTTTGGGGGGTGAGCCAGGTCTATTTGGGGGCGGTGGCAGCCGGCCCTTATGAGGAGCAGAATCTGCTGGCGCAGGCCCTGGGCTTGTCCCAGGAGGCCGCGCGGCCGGTGGTGCTGCTGCCGGTAGGCCGGGTCTGGCTGGTCAGCGCGCCGGCCATGGTGGAGCGTGGTGCCGTGACCGCGGCCTATGCCTGGTTCTATGCACCCACGGAAGGAGTACGGCAGGGCGTAGAGAGTTTGTTGTGGGAGGATAACGCCTCCTTCATGCGGGCCGAACTCTATCTGCATCGTGCTTTGCACCAACTGCGCCAATATGGTCGGGAGGAGCGGGCGGCCTTTTGGTCGGCCTTGGATCGCTTGGAGAATACGGCCCTGGCGGCCCTGGCGGGGGAATCCGGTCAGCCTCATGGATCCTTGCGCGAGGCCTCCCGTGTGGCCGGGCAGGGTTTGGCCCGGTTGAGCCGCCGGCACAATCTCTTGCGCAGTAGTAGCTACCTCTACGGGCAGATCGGGCGTGAGCTGCGCCAGGATGGAGAGGGCTTTTTTTCCTGGTACGAGGAGCGGCTGCAGGAGGCCCTGGTGCAGTGGGGCTATGACCTGGAGCGAGCCGACCGGGCCGTTCAGTTGGCGCGGATGGCTTGGTTGTCCCAGATTGAAGCGTCAGGGCGAGAGCAACCTCCCTCAGGGAGGAGGATGGCAGGGCGACCCAGGGAGTGCTGGGCGCCGGTTTGGTGGATGGTTCTGTTGGGGGCAGCTATCCTGGCCCTCTGCCTGGTGGACCGCGACTGGGTTATCGTGTTGCTGCGGGCGGCCGTGACGACGGTATTATTCTTGCTGGGCTGGCTGCTCTTGCGGCGCTGGCAGGATTCGCCCTAAAACATGTCATTGAACCGTAATCAAGCCTGCTTGTATATGGCGACGGATTGCTCTACGATAGCTTGTAGCAGTGAGGATATGCATGAGAACTAGATTGCGAGTTGGGCTCATCTTTGGCGGGCGCTCTGGGGAGCACGAGGTCTCGCTGGTCTCGGCGCGCTCGGTAATGGACGCTTTGGACCGATCTCGCTACGAGGTTGTGCCCATTGGCATTAGCCGTGCAGGGGTGTGGTTGGTTGATGGCGACCCGTTGGCCAGACTGGAAGCGTTGTTGGAGCAGTCACCGACGGAAGCGCCCGGACCGGGCGAGTCGCCCGCCCGTACGGCGCTGATTCCCGGGCTGGCCGGGTCGGTATTTCCCGAGTTGGACGTTGTTTTCCCCGTGCTGCATGGCCCTTTTGGTGAGGACGGCACCATCCAGGGATTATTTGAGATGGCCGGGGTGGCCTATGTAGGGGCCGGTGTACTGGCCTCGGCGCTCTGTATGGACAAAATCTCGGCCAAGCGGGTGCTGCAGGCTTGTGGATTGCCGGTGGTGGAGTTTGTGGAGCTGAACCGTCATCGATGGCAGGGCGGGCCGGAAGAGCTGCTGGAGCAGGTCGAGCGGCGCTTGGGCTATCCTTGTTTTGTCAAGCCGGCCAACTTGGGTTCCAGCGTGGGGATATCCAAGGCCCACGACCGGGATGAACTCGGCGCCGCTTTGGACCTGGCGGCGGGATACGATCGGCGGCTGCTGATTGAGCGGGCCGTCGACGCACGCGAGATCGAGATCAGCGTTCTGGGCAATGACGAGCCACAGGCCTCTGTCCCGGGCGAGATTGTTCCCTGTCGCGAGTTTTATGATTATGAGGCCAAATATGTCGACGATCGATCCGAATTGTTGATTCCGGCCCCTTTGCCGGAAGCGTTGATCAAAGAGTTGCGGGTCCTGGCGATCCAGGCCTATAGGGCCCTGGATGTGGCGGGGATGGCCCGGGTGGATTTTTTGCTCGATCGGCAAAGCGGGCGGGCTTTTCTTAATGAACTCAACACCATACCGGGCTTTACCCCGATCAGTATGTATCCCAAGTTGTGGGAGGCCAGCGGGCTGGCCTATTCGCGATTGTTGGATCGTCTGATCGAATTGGCCCAGGAGCGTTTTGCGGAACGACAACAGGATCGAGTGAGGCGCTGAGGAGATTGTATGGCACAAGTCAAAGCAAAGGACTGGCGGAAAAAATCCAAGTCGCGCTCCAGTGCCAGGCCACGTCTTTGGCGGGGACTGCGGGCTTGGGGACGGGATGGGCGCCTGGTGGGGGCCTTGTTGGCGCTGGTCAGCTCGCTTGTCCTAGGCTACCTGCTCTTCTCGCCCACTTTTCAGATTTCCGAGGTAGGCATTCAGGGAAATCTGGCGTTGCCCCAGGACGAGGCCCTGCGCCAAAGCTCGATCGAACTGGGACGCAACCTGTTTCTGCTGGACGTCTCGCTCGTTCGACAGCGGTTGGAGCAGATCCCCTACATTCAGCAGGTGCGGGTGGACCGTATTTTGCCCAATCAGGTACGGGTGCGGATTTGGGAGAAATTCCCCTCGGTCAGTTGGGCGCCGGACAATAGCCTGGAGCGTTACCTGGTTGACGATGACGGCTTGGTGCTGGGGATTGAACAAGAGGGTATGGATCAGTTGATCTATATTGTGGACAAGGAGGGTGTAGCCGTAGAGGTAGGGGAGTATGTGGATGTGGAGGCCGTACAAACAGCGCAACAGGTTTTTACCCGTTTGTACAACGACCTGGGCTTTACGCTGCTGCCATTTGAGTATCATAGCGAGCGAGGCATCACGGCCGTTTCTGTGGATGGCTGGCGGGCCTGTTTTGGCAACGGCGCGCACCTTGAGCAAAAGGTGCTCAATTTGTTGACCCTGTTGCAGAATGGGATCTTTTTTAGCGAAGTGGATTTGCGTCTCCCAGAGCAGATTCGCTATCGCTAGGCTTGCATCAAAGGCCCAGTTCGGCTATAATAGTTGGCCAAAGAGAGGGTGGGAAAGGCCATGACACAAACTGTCGTTGGGATTGATGTAGGGACAACCAAGATTGTTACACTGGTGGGCGAGCTTGGCGCCAGAGACCAGATCAACATTCTAGGTGTGGGTCTGACTCCCTCCAAGGGTATGAAAAAAGGCATTGTGGTCAATGTGGACGAATCCGTTACTTCCATCGTGGCCTCGATAGAAAAAGCGGAACGGCTGAGTGGTTACCGGATTGGTTCGGCCTATGTGGGGGTAGCCGGGGGGCATATTCAGTCCCTCAACAGCCGTGGAGTTGTGGCGATCCCGCGGGCCGACCGGGAGATTGTGCTTTCCGATCAAGCGCGGGCACTAGAGGCGGCCCGGGCGATTGCCATCCCGACCCAGCGGGAGATCATTCATGTGATTCCCCGTTCCTACATTGTGGATGGCCAAGAGGGCATTCTCGATCCGGTGGGGCTTTCGGGCTTTCGCCTTGAAGTAGAGGCGCACATTGTCACTGGTGCGGTGACCGCCATTCAGAATCTGATCAAGTGTGTACAGCGGGCCGGGGTAGAGATTGACGACCTGGTACTGCAGCCGCTGGCGAGCAGCGAAGCCGTGTTGACCGAGGCCGAGAAGGAAATGGGGGTCATGCTGGTGGACTGTGGTGGCGGCACGACGGACGTGGCCATCTTTATCGACGGCAGCATCTGGCACAGCATGGTGTTGCCGGTGGGGGGCAATCACATTACCAACGATATTGCGATTGTCCTGCGCACGCCCTTTGACGTGGCCGAATATCTCAAGATTCGCCACGGTCGGGCTCACCCTTTGCCGGTGCCCGAGGTCGTGGAGGGGCAGGAGGAGGGCCTATTGGAGGACCAAATCGAGGTCGAGTCCTTTGTCGGGGCCAAAAAACGCATCATTTCGCGCGAGCTGCTGCACCAGGTTATAGAGGCTCGGGTGGACGAGATTTTTCAGATGCTGCGCTCGGAGGTTCGGCGGGTAGGCTATGACGGTTTGTTGCCGGCGGGTGTGGTGCTCACCGGGGGCACGGCCCTGTTGCCCGGTATTGAGCAGGTCGCCCGCTCGGTTCTGAATGTGCCGGTGCGGATTGGGGTACCGGGCAGCCTGGGCGGATTGGCCGAGTCCATTGACACGCCGGCTTATGCCACCAGTGTAGGGCTGGTGCGTTGGGGTCTGAAGCGAGGCGGGGCGCCACCCTTTCTGGTGCCCCAGGATCAGGGCTGGACGCGTATCTATAACCGCTTCAAAAGCTGGCTGCGGGAATTTTTGCCCTGAGAGGGAGCGTGAGCCTGGGCTGGGTGAATCCCTCTGTGGAAAGGTACTGCTGTCGATAGAGGGTGCTGTCTGCAGGAAAAAAGCTCTGTCTGGGTCGTCGTAGGTCTGGACGGTGAGGAGGCAGACAATGGAGGATTTCTTGGAAGTTGTCACGGAGAATTTTGCGCAAATCAAGGTGATTGGTGTTGGCGGCGGTGGAAGCAACGCCGTCGATCGGATGATCGAGGCCGGCGTGCAGGGCGTGGAGTTTATCGCGGTCAATACGGATGCCCAGGCCTTGTTGCATTCTGCGGCCCCCAGGCGGCTACGGATTGGGGACAAGCTGACCAAGGGCTTGGGCTCTGGGGGCAATCCCGTGATTGGGCAAAAGGCGGCGGAGGAGTCCAGCGAGGATCTGAGCGAGGCGCTCCGTGGTTCAGACATGGTTTTTATCACGGCCGGCATGGGTGGGGGGACAGGGACCGGGGCTTCCCCGGTCATTGCCGAGATCTCGCGCGAGTTGGGCGCTCTGACCGTGGCGGTGGTCACCCGGCCCTTTACGTTTGAGGGCAACCGCCGGCGCGTCGTGTCTGAAGAGGGCATTGGCAATCTCAAACCGCACGTGGACACGCTGATCGTGATTCCTAACGATCGATTGCTCCAGATCACCGACAAGCATACTTCTATGCTGGAGGCCTTTCGGGTGGCCGACGACGTGTTGCGCCAGGGGATCCAGGGCATCTCGGACCTGATTACAATTCGTGGCTTGATCAATCTGGACTTTGCCGATGTCAAGGCCATTATGGCTGACGCAGGCTCGGCCTTGATGGCCATTGGCTACGGTACTGGGGAAAAGCGCATGGTCGATGCCGCTCAGGCGGCCATTTCCAGCCCGCTGCTCGAGATCTCGATCGATGGCGCCAAGGGGGTGCTCTTTAACGTCACCGGCGGTGCCGAACTCACCATGTGGGAAATCAATGAGGCGGCCGAAATTGTAGCCCGGGCCGCTGATCCCGACGCCAATATCATCTTTGGCGCGGTCATTGATGAGAATATGCGTGATGAGGTCAAGATTACGCTGATCGCTACCGGCTTTGATCAACTCAAGGAGACGCGGCGGCGGGTGGATCGACCGATGAAGGCTCGTGAGCTGCGTGCTGCTACCGCTGAACCAGAGGAGGAAATTCCCTCCTTGTTGTCTCAGGAGGACGAGATTGATATTCCGCCCTTCCTGCGCTATCGCCGACGGCAACAAGGTTGACCGGTTCTGCCTTGGATAGTTTGCTTCTGTGTACAAAAACGATCGCTTTTTTGTTGAGCGGGAGCGGAGGCAGCCCGCTATTATGATGAGGTATTGCTATGGCCCCTCGTCCGGAGCAAGAACTTTCCGTCGCATTGCTGCCCTTTGCCGAGATTGCGGAAAGTATTCTGGACGAGTTGTCCCGTCAGGATCAACTGCGTGAGGAGCTGCTGCGGCTATCGCGGACGATTATACGTCTGGCGGCGCAGTCCATCCGCGCAATTCACCGTGGCGAGCGAGAGTTGTGCAAGACGCATTTGGCCGAGGCGGAGCATTCCATCCTTCGAGTGGAGCGGATTGTCCAGCGCAGTCCCCGCTTTCATTCCAGCGGCTATGTGGCCGACGCACAGAAAGAATATGCCGAGGCCTGGTTGAGCTACGCCTTGATTTGCAACAAGCAGATCCCCTGTCCGGAGGAGCTGCACGTTCCGGAAGCCCCCTATTTGAATGCTTTGGGGGAGGCGGTTGGCGAGCTCCGGCGCTCTATCCTGGATAGCCTGCGGCGGGAGGATCTGGCTTGCTGCGAGGACTGGCTGGAATCGATGCAGCAGATTTACGAGTTTTTGGTTACGGTTGATTATCCTGATGCCTTGACCGGGGGTCTACGCCGGACAACGGATATCGTACGACGCATTCTGGAGAGTACTCGAGCGGATTTGACCACGGCATTTCGACAGCAGCGCCTGCAAGAGTCCCTGGAGCGACTGGAAAAGGGCTTGGAGGGATACTGAATCCGCCATTTTAATCGTTCTGTAAGCCGGGCCTTTTGCCAATCGCCCCAATCCCTGCTATGATATCTTTTAACCTGTTGGCAATTGTCTGTCCAAGGTGCGGGTGTTGCGAATGTCCTTGTTGTTACGGTTCTTATTGGGCCACATGGTGGGTGATTTTGTCCTACAGACCATTGATTTGGTTCGCTACAAGGTGGCTTCTTGGAAAGGTTTGTTGATCCACGCGGCTATTGTGGTGCTTTGTACGGCTTTGTTCCTGTGGGAGTACTTGCCTGCTTGGTGGCCCTGGCTGTTGCTCCTGTTTTTCTTACATGTTTCTACGGATTGGGCCAAGGTGAGCCTGGATCGCTGTTTTCCCCGCTGGGGGATACTCCTGTTCTTTCTGGATCAGTCCTTACACGTGGGGGCGATGTTTCTCCTGCTCTACTTGGGGCAGGGGGAGTGGCCATACTCCTCGTTGGTGGAGGCCATTGGGGGGGGCAGTGTGCAGGCCAATCGAAATCTTTTGTTTTTGCTGGCGCTGCTGACGGCCCTCTTTATTGTACCGATTATCGAGATCCAATTGTCGCTCAGTCTGGTCTGCAGGACGGCGGCGAAACGTTCCCAGAATGGTACGCCGGCTTTGTTGGTCGATCGTCTCTGTGGTGGGGCAGAACGCACAATGGCCCTGCTGCTTTTTTACCTGGGGCAACCGTTGATGTGGCTGGCGCCCCTGTCCTTTTTGCCCCGAGGGTTGATTCTCTGCCGTAGGGCCAGGAACTCCCAGTCGCCGCTGCTGTGCTGGACCAAGTTGGCGATCAGTATTGTCTGCACGGTGCTGTTGGCGGGGGTGCTCTGGTTCATGTGGGCCTCGATTTGAGCTTGTGAGGGAATGTGGTCCGTGCAACAAGAGTCTGATTCTTTGTCGACGGTGGAGCCATTGTCGTTGGAGGAGCAAGTCTCGCCGCCGCTGCCCAGTTTTTGGTCTCAATTGCGCTTTAAGGTGATTGCGCCCTATTTGGTGCTGGCCCTCCTTTTGGCTGTCGCGGCGAGCTATTTCCTGGCCCAGGTTTTTGCGGAACGACTCTATGAACGCCTGCTAAACCAGTTATGGCAGGCCGGCCATTACGCTACGGACGAAGTGGTCTATGTCGAGCGGGAGTTGTTGACCTCATTGCGGGCGATTGCCTATACCCAGGGGGTGAGCGAGGCGCTGCAACAGCAGGATCAGCAGCGCCTTTCTGATTTAGCTTGCCCCATTGCGCTCAATGCCGGCCTCGATCTGGTCCATATCGTCACTTTGGACGGTACGGCGGTCCTTTCTTTGCGACGTGATACGACGAGTGAATCGCCGGGGCTTTATTATGAGGAGAGTGGCTTTTACACGGGGGATTGGCCTGTCTGTCAGCAGGTGGTAGCTGGGCATGTCGACGATATTGGGGACAAGTTCGCTGATTTGGTCCATACCCCCTGGGGCTGGACCTTTTACATCAGTGGTCCCATTAAAAATCAGGACGGCTATACCGTAGGAGTCGTCTTGGTGGGGATGGATTTGCAACGCCTGATTCATCGCATGGCTGGCCGGCCCCTTTTCTCAACCGGGCGAGATACCGATCTGTCCCTCTCTCGGGAGGTGACGGTCTATGGGCCGGACGGACAGGTGCTTGCAACAACCCTTCAAGAGGCTAGCCGCCTGCAGTTGGCCCCCACCTTGTATCAGCAAGTCCTGGAGCAAGAGGACTTTGGCTATCTAACGCGCAAGCTCGAGTTGAGCGGGGAGCTCGTCGAGGCCTTTGGCGCTTTCGAGTCCCGCCATGGCGCCGATATGGCTGTATTTTCGGTGGCCCTGCCGGGAGTTGGCCAGGAGCAGGTTTGGCCCCGTCTCCTGCTGACCTTGCTCTTTAGTCTGGCCGTGGTGGCCGTGGTTTTGGTGGGTCTCTGGGTTTCCGCCCAGATTGTTCGGCCTATCCAGGATCTGGTCAGTGCGGCCAGCCAGGTGGAGTCCGGCGATCTCTCGCGCAAAATTGTGGTCCGCTCTACGGACGAGATCGGTGTCCTGGCGCACGCCTTCAATCGGATGGTCCAGGGATTGCGGGTAAAAGAGTTTATTCGCGATGCCTTTGGCCGTTTCGTCAGCCGGGATGTTTCTGAAGGGCTGCTTTCAGGCAGTATCCGGGTCCAAGGTGAGAAACGGGTTGTCTCGATGCTCTTTTCAGACATTCGCGATTTTACCCGGCTCTCGGAGCAGTACGATCCGGCCGTTATGGTGCATATCTTGAACGAATACTTTGCGGCCATGGTAGAGGTAGCCAAGCAGCAGGGGGGCACGGTCAATAAATTTGGCGGCGACTCGACCCTGGTCGTCTTTGGCGCGCCGGTGTATCATCCCGATCATGCCGACCGGGCGGTGCGCACCGCTCTGGGTATGCGGCGGCGGATGGCCCAGTTGAATGCAGAGCGACTGACTCGGGGCGAAGTGCCCATTCGTATGGGCATCGGTATCAATACGGGTGACGTGGTCGCCGGAACAGTGGGCTCGAAGGACCGCATGGAATACACCGTCATTGGAGATTCCGTCAACTTGAGTGCGCGTATCCAGGGTTTGAATAAAGAGTTCCCCGAGTACGATATTCTGGTCAGTGAGTACACCTATGAAATGCTCAAAGACAAGGAGCAGTATGTTTTCCGTAACCTTGGCCTGATCAGTTTGAAGGGCAAAAGTGAGCCAGTGCGTATCTATGCCGTAGAGGGTATCGCCGAACAGGTGGATGTGGGTGCATGAAGAGATCTCGTAGGCATATGCTGGCCTGGGTAATCCTGACGATCGGCTGCCTGCTGTCTGCCGTGCTCGGGGTGGCCTGGGCCGTACAGACCGCCTTTGCCGCGCCTTTTTCTGGGCAAGAGGGCAGCCTCAGTTCATTACTGCTGGCCGATTACAGTGCGGACCCCTTTGGCCGCGCCGGTTTTGCTCCTCTGGATCCCAACCTGGTGCGGGAGATACGCCAAGAGACCGTGACGCCAGTGCCAGAGACGCCCACCACGCCCACCCCGCTGCCTTTGCCTACACCGCTTCCGACACCCTCTGCCACGGTAACCCCCTCGGCGAGGCCGAGCCTATCCCCTACCTCTTTGCCAATCCCGCCTACCTCGACGCCGCTGCCTCCGCCGGACACGGCCACGCCCCTACCGCCGACGGATGTACCCCTTTCTCCCTCTGACACTCCGCTCCCCACGCCGCTTCCGACCAGGCCCACGACGACGCCCCGCCCGACGGAGCCTACCGCTACGCCTCGTCCGACAGAGCCTACGGCCACCCTGACCTCCACCCCGCTGCCCACGGCCACCCCGACGCTGACTGCTCCGCCCACGGTACCTACGGCTACCCCAACCTCGACCGCGACCGCGCTGCCCACGGCCACCCCGACCCCGCTGCCTACGGAAACGTTGGACCCCTACCCTCCGGTTACGGTCTATCCGGATTGGTGATCGAGCTGATGCCAAAGGACGATTTTTGGATCCGTGCCAGTGACGTGCAGGCTTTTGCTTATTGTGCCCGCAGTTGGTGGCTGAGGGAAATCTTGGGGCTGGAACCGGCCGATCCAGGGCGACTGCAGGCCGGCGTGGAGCGGCATGCCGAGGTCGGCCGGCAGGTTGTGCGGGCGGGTCTAGGGCAGCGCCTGGGCTGGCTGTTCTTGGGGGTGGCCCTACTACTCTTCCTGTTGGCCTGGCTGCTGGGCGGAGGCTGAGATGAATCCTGTTCTGCTGCTGTCGGCGCTGTTGCTCTCCCTGTTGGCCCTGCTGCTGCTGCGGCGAGCCGGGCGGGAGCGGGCTGAGAGTGGCCTGCCCCAGGGGCGGGTGGTTTACGTGGACGATCGCGATTGGCGTATACCTCCTGCCCCCCTGCGCTCGCCTCAGCATGGCTTGGTGGGTCGGCCGGATTACCTGATGCGTCGCCACGGCGACGTGATCCCGGTCGAGTGCAAGCCCTCGCGCCGTTCCTGCCAGCCCTACGAGGCCGACATACTGCAGTTGGCGGCTTACTGTCTGCTGGTTGAGGAGAATTATGGCGCTCCGCCATATGGGCTATTGTGCTATCGGGATTACACGTTCGAGATACCCTATGATCAGTCCCTGCGTCAGGACCTGCTCTTTGTTTTGCAGGAAATGCGCCAGGCGGTGGCCGGGGACGAGGTTTGGCGCAGCCATGACGAGCCGGCTCGCTGTGTTGGTTGTAGTATGCGCGAGCATTGCGGGGACGAATCGCTGCTGTAATGTGCGGGCAGCAACTCCTTGACGAGCGTTCGGACAAGGTGCTATAATAGCCTTGTTGTTCAACTGTCTCCCACATTGTCCTTTATCGGGGATATTGATGATGCGCATGTCCCAGTTTTTCCCCTACACGCTACACCAGGCGCCGGCCGAGGCAGAGCAGGTGAGCCATCAATTGCTGCTGCGGGCGGGCCTGTTGCGGCCGCTGGGGGCTGGGGCCTGGGCCTGGCTTCCCCTGGGCCGACGCGTGCAGCGGCGACTTCAGTCTTTGGCCCAGAAGGCCCTGATTGCGTTGGGTGGGCAGGAGATTGCCCTGCCACCGTTGCTCCCGACGAGCGCCTGGCAGGAGGGCAGCGCCTGGGAGCATATCGCCCGCGAGTCGCTGTCTCTGCAGGATGCGGCTCATCGCACCCTGTTTTGGCCCGATCGATTGGGCCCCTTGTTGACGCTGCTGCTGCGATCCGATCTGCGTTCGCACCGGCTGCTGCCGCAGTTGTTCTATGATTTCCGTCAACGTTCTTGGACGGGCCATCCGGCGGGGTCCCCGTTGGCGGCGGCTCAGTCCCTGGTCCTGGAGATGCTGGCTCTGCAGGCCGATTCGGCTAGCCTGGCGGATATGTTGAGGGAGCTGGAGCAGGGCCTGCGGCAACTGGCCCGGGCTTGTGGTCTAGAGCTCTTGGCGGCGGAGGCCGTGGTGGGGCCGGACGATCTGCCGGCCAGAGCCCTGTTCTGTCCCCAGGTTCCTGGTTCGGAGCCGTTGCTCCGCTGCCCGGCTTGTGGCTATGTGGCCGAAGGGCGGGTGGCACGGCGGGCCAAGGCGACGCCTTTAGCGGAGCAGGCCCGCTCTTTGGAGGAGCTATACACGCCGAATTGTCCCACGATTGCCGCCTTGGCCGACTTTTTGGAGGTGCCCGCGAGCCGTACAGCCAAGGCGGTTTTGATGGTCTCGGGGGATTGTTTTTTCTTTGTCATTGTACGGGGGGACATGGACCTGGACGAATCCAAGCTGGCCCGACATATGGGCGTGGAGGACTTGCGCCCCGCCGAGGAAGACGAGATTGCCGCCCTGGGCGCCTCGCCTGGTTTCGCCTCGCCGTTGGGTATACGCCGGCAGGCCCCGGAGGTGGGGCTGCGTCAGGTCCACATCGTGGTGGACGAACTGCTGCCGCATTGCCCCAACCTGGTTATGGGGGCGAACAAAGAGGATTATCACCTGCGCAACGTCAACTATGGGCGGGACTATACCGCAGATAGCGTCGCCGATTTAGTCGCTGTGCATGGGGGCGATCCCTGTCCACACTGCCAGGAGCTGCTGGTGCTGGAGCGACGGACAATCCTGGGGCGGCTCTGGGCAGTCGGCTCGCGTTACAGCGGGGCCTTGGGGGCGACCTTTCAGGATGCTGCCGGTCAGGAACGGCCCTGGCAATTGGCCTGTGCTGAAGTGGACCTGGACCGCTTGTTGGCGGCCTGCGTCGAGGTGCATCACGATGAGCGCGGCATCCTCTGGCCGGTACGGTTGGCGCCCTACCAGGTCTACTTGCTCTCCTTGGGCGATGCCCCCGAGTTGCAGGAGGCCAGTGCCAGCCTGTACGAGGAGTTAAGGCGGGCCGGTATCGCGGTGCTCTGGGACGATCGTGACGAGCGGGCCGGCTTCAAGTTTGCCGATGCCGACCTCTTGGGGATGCCTTTGCGCATTGCCCTCAGCAAGCGAACATTGCAGCAACAGGGCGCCGAAGTCAAGCGGCGCACTGAGCCTCGTGAGGCGGTCCTGGTCATTCCCCTGGTGGATGTGCCGGCCTGGGTAGAGCGGGCCTTGGCCGAGTTGGAAACGATAGTTTGACGAACGATGCGGAGGAGGATTCTATGCCCGAGGTTCGCCTGACCTGGCAGGAAGGCTTGCGTTTTGAGGCCCAGATTCCCCATGGTCACACCATGACGATCGACAGCCCCACGGCGGGCAATGCCGGTCCCGGTCCAATGTCCTTGGTGTTGGTGGCGCTGGCCGGCTGCACTGCGATAGACGTGATTTCCATTCTGCAAAAGCAGCGACAGCCCGTGACCTCTCTGGAGGTCGTCGTGCAGGCGGAGCGGGTGGAAAAGCATCCGCGGGTCTATGCTGGCTATGAAGTGACATATATTGTTTGCGGGAGTGGGGTGGATCGCAAGGCCGTCGAGCGGGCGGTGTCCCTGTCCGAGGAGCGCTATTGTTCCGTGAGTGTGATGCTCAGGCAGTCCGCGCCTATTCACAGCTCCATTGTGATAGAGGAGGAGCCAATCCAATCGGAGGGGGTCTGATGGCTGGCGAAGCCAAATATGCGGTGACGATAGAGCTCAACGAATTAGAATTGGCGACGCTGTACCATGCGGTGCTGGAGGATCAGGGTGAGCACCGGGTCGTTTTTTGGGAGGAGGAGGGCCGGCGGCGGCGCCATTATATCAGCGTCTGTTGGTTGGAGAGCAAGGTGTTTAGTCGTATTGCCGAGATGCAGCCAGAGTGGCTGACGGTGATGGATAAGGCACAGAAAAAGCTATCCCTGTATCCAGATCGATAAGAGGGATGATGCGTGCACTACATGTTGTCCAGGGGTACTTGCCCTGGATAGGAGGCTCGCAGCGGTTTTTCCAGGAGCTTTCTGAGCGACTGGTGGCGGCGGGTCATCAGGTGACGGTTGCGACCAGCGATGCTGGGGAGTTGGAGCATTTCTGGTGCGGCGGCCGCAAGACGGTCGGACCGCCGCGGGAGATCATCAACGGGGTCGAGGTGCTGCGTTTCCCGGTGCATCGTTGGTTGGGGCGACCCCTGCTTTTCAGCCTTTATCGTCGGCTGCTGGCCGAACTTTCGGGGTTGCCCTTGGACACGGAGGGGCTGTTGCGTCGTTTGGCTCGCCTTACGCCGCGCCTGCCGGCCTTTGAGCGCTATCTGGAGCAAAGCGCGCCGCACTTTGACCTGGTCCATGGGGCCAACATCACCTTGGATTTTATGCTGGCCCCGGCCCTGGAGTTTGCCCGCCGGCGCGGAATTCCCTTTGTGCTGACCCCTATGGTACATCTGGGTGTGCCCGGGCAGCGGCGGGTACAGCGCTACTATACAATGCGCCACCAGCGGGCTCTTATGCAGGAGGCCACTGCGCTTATTACTCAGACCAGCCTGGAGAGTGATCTGCTGGTCTCTTTTGGCATTTCCCCAGAGGCAATTCTCTGTACGGGCTCTGGGGTCAACCCCGACCAAGTTACGGGGGGGAATGGCCAGCGCTTTCGGGAGCGATATGGCCTACAGGGACCGATTGTCTTTTACCTGGGCACGCAGACCTTTGACAAGGGAACGGTGCAGTTGGTGGAGGCGCTGCGGCTGCTCTGGTCGGAGGGACGGGCGGTAGAGTTGGTCCTGGCCGGCCAGGCGATGTCGCCGATTAGGGCCTATTTGCAGCGCCTGTTGCAGGAGGATTTGCCCCTGCATTGGCTGGGGGCGATTTCCGAGGAGGAGAAGCGCGACCTGCTGGCGGCGGGGGAAGTGTTCTGCATGACTTCATGTACGGACTCGTTCGGTATTGTCTACCTGGAGGCCTGGGCGAACGGGGTCCCGGTGATTGGGGCGCGGGCCGGCGGTGTTCCGGCCGTGATTGAGGAGGGCCGGGATGGTTTATTGGTGGAATTTGCTGATGAGAGGGGTTTGGCCCGGGCGATATCTCGGCTTCTCGACGACCCTGCGCTGCGGCAAGCGATGGGCCGGCGTGGACGCGAAAAAGTGCAACAGAGGATGACCTGGGCGCGGGTCTATGAGCGTATCGAGACCTTGTATCAGCGTTTGCTTGCTGGGGAGACCGGATACCCCTCCCTTCACTAAACAGGCTCTAAACTTGCTACAAGTATTGACAGCAAGCCCTAAAGCTGTTATAATGAAATCGTCGAGTCAGCAGCGGATCTTTGGCCTAGACCCTCTTGGGGGGCTTGCACTCCCCGAACGCATGTGCTATAATGATGGGGCAAGGCGTGATTTGGGGATTTCTTTGACCTACAGGAGTACCTTTAGAGGAGGCAGGACCCATGGCAGACGAGAATCGAACGAGAGCATTATCCGCGGCGATCAGCCAGATTGATCGTCGGTTTGGAAAGGGTTCCATCATGAAAATGGGACAGGAAGCCGCGCGGGAGGAGGTTTTGGCCATCCCCACGGGCTCGATTGCCCTGGACGTTGCCCTGGGAATCGGAGGCATTCCCCGGGGCCGGGTGACCGAAATCTATGGGCCGGATGCCTCGGGCAAGACGACGCTGGCCCAGCACATCATTGCCGAGGCCCAAAAGATGGGCGGAGTGGCGGCTTATATCGATGCCGAGCACGCCCTGGACCCACGTTACATGGCGGCCTGTGGGGTGAATCTGGATGAACTGCTGATCTCGCAGCCTGACACTGGGGAGCAGGGCCTGGAGATCTGCGAGGCCCTGGTACGTAGTGGGGCCGTGGATGTGGTCGTGGTGGACTCGGTGTCGGCGTTGGTTCCCCGGGCCGAATTAGAGGGGGACATGGGGGACAGCCTGCCCGGCTTGCAGGCCCGCTTGATGTCCCAGGCGCTGCGCAAGCTCTCTGGGGCCATCAGTAAATCCAAGACGGCCGTGGTCTTTATCAACCAGCTGCGCATGAAGATTGGGGTGATGTTTGGCAACCCAGAGACGACCTCGGGCGGACGTGCCCTCAAGTTTTACGCCTCGGTGCGTTTGGACATCCGCCGGATCGAGACCCTCAAACAGGGCGGCGAGGCCATCGGCAATCGGGTACGGGTCAAGGTGGTCAAGAACAAGGTGGCCCCCCCCTTTCGCCGGGCCGAGTTTGACATTATCTACAATGAGGGCATCTCGCAGGAGGGCAGCATTCTGGATATGGCCGTGGATATGGAGATCATTACCAAGTCGGGTTCTCATTACTACCTGGGTGAAGATCGCCTGGCGCAGGGTCGTGAGAATGTGCGCCAGTACCTGAAGGAGCACCCGGAAGTTGCCCAGCAGATTGAGGGGCAGATTCGCGCGAATGTCTCCATTCTGCCGCCGACGGCGACGGCCGGAGGGGAGGATGAGGCCGAGAACGAGGAGGAGGAGGAATACTTGGAAGAAGAGGACTAAACAAGAGCCCGAACCTATCTGGTGGTTGGCAGCGCGCTGAAAGGAGGCTGTAATGGAATTCCGGCTTACCGAAGAACAGCGGATGCTTCGGGACATGGTGCGAGATTTTGCTGACAGAGAACTGGCGCCCCGTGCTCAAGAGACCGATGAACGTGAGCAGATGGACCCGGAGGCCATTCGCAAAATGGCCGAGCTAGGGCTGCTGGGGATGGTGATCCCTGAGGAGTATGGGGGGCTGCCGATGGACCCGCTTAGCATTGCCCTTGCGCTGGAAGAGATTGCGCGGGCCTGTGGCAGCACGGGTTTGGCGTTAGAGGCGCACACTGGCCTAGGGGTACTGCCCCTGGTTCGTTGGGGTACACCGGAACAGCAGCAGCGTTTTCTGCCGCGCATGGCCGAGGGCAAGTCCTGGGGTTGTCTGGCCCTGACCGAACCTGGGGCCGGCTCGGACCTGACCGGGATACGCACGACAGCGGTGCAGGATGGCGAGGAGTGGGTCATTAATGGGACCAAGGCCTGGATCACCAACGCCAGCCTGACCGATGTCATCATTGTCCTGCTGCGCACTGATCCCGACGCCGGCAGCAAGGCCTTTTCCATGATGTTGGTCGAAACCGACCGTTCTGGCTTGACCATCGAGCCCCACGAGAAGAAAATGGGGCTGCGGGGTGCCCCTGCCCATGGGCTGACCTTTGAGGACGTGCGGGTGCCCCGGAGCAACTTGTTGGGTCAGCGGGGACGGGGCTTGCATCAAGCGTTAAAAGTCCTGGACACGGGTCGGGTAGCGATCAGTGCGTTGGCCGTGGGTCTGGCCCAGCGGGCCTACGAAGAGGCGCGCCGTTATGCCCTGGAGCGGGAGGCCTTTGGCCGGCCCATCGCCCAGCACCAGGCTGTCCAGTTCAAACTGGCCGACATGGCGACCCAGATTCACGCCGGCCGCCTGATGCTCCATCACGCAGCCTGGCTAGAGGGCCAGGCCCAGCACTTTACCCAAGAGGCGGCCATGGCCAAGCTCTTTACCAGCGAGATGGCCGAGCGGGTGGCCTACGAGGCCCTGCAGATCCACGGCGGTTATGGCTATAGTAAGGAGTATGCCGTCGAGCGCGTCTACCGCGATGTGCGCCTGATGACCATCGGGGAGGGTACCAGCGAAATCCTGCGCCTGGTGATCGGCCGTCACGTCCTTCAGGAACCCTAGAGTGGGCGGTACGATTACCGCTATCCGTGTCCAGAAAAAGAACCACCGCCGGGTCAGTCTCTTTTTGGATGGCAAGTTTGCCCTCGGACTGAGCCTCGAGGTCGTACAGGACTTTGGACTGCGGCGCGGGATGGAACTTGGCGACGCCGACTTGGCCGCGCTGGAGCGGGCCGAACAGGGTCGGCGGGCTTATCAAGACGCCCTCCGCCTGCTCTCCTACCGGCCGCGCAGCGTGGTCGAAATGCGCCGACGCCTGGCCAAAAAAGAATATGAGGAGCCCCAGATTGAGGAGGTCATAGAGCGACTTTTGGGTCTGGGGCTCTTGGACGATCTGGCCTTTGCCCGCCTTTGGGTGGAGAATCGCCTGGCACTCAGGCCGCGTGGCCGGCGGGCTCTGGAGAATGAGCTGCGGCGCAAGGGGGTGCCGGGCACGATGATCCAGCAGGCGCTTGACGAGTCCATAGACGAGGGGGACGAGCGGGCGATGGCTTTTGACTTGGCCCGGGGTCGGGCCGGCTCTATGGCCGGCCTGGATCGGGAGGTCTTTTGGCGACGGCTGCGGGGCTATCTGGCCCGCCGTGGGTTCCCCGCGGGGTTGGTCTATGAGGTCGTGGGTCAGGTGTGGCAGGAAATGGAGCCAGAGGAGGACCCACCCGCTTGATGGTGCCACAAGTTGGAGCAGGTCAGGGATCTTGGCGCCAGGTATGAAAACTGATGGTGATGGCTTGTTCGCCCAAGGTGGCCGGCAGATTAAAGCTGTAGCGATCCCCCTGATTGTCCGCAACCTCTAGTGCGACCAGCACGTCCACTTGTTCCCCGGGGGCAAAAGAATAGGTCTGGCTGATGGACAACTTGCTGATGCTGATATCGAGAGTTTCCTGGCAGTTGTTCGAGCCGACCAGGTGCGGGTCGACACATCCCCCGGGGTGAGTATCCCCCTCTTTGTTGTGAATGCGCAATTCCAGGCAGGGCCTATCGGGGGAGGTACTGACTTGTGAGGCTTGCGTCCAGGGGCAACCGCCACACCCACTGGCCAAAAGCAGGCAGACCAATAGGGCGAGGAGGCTGTAGCCTGTTCCCTTGGAAAGGTATACCGGAACTGCTAAAGCTGCGTGTGGGGCCATTTTCTTCTCCTTTTGTGATTTGGTTAAAGGTTAAACGTGTCAAGAGGAGGGCGAGTTCCCTGGGTGTTTTGGATGTGCGATTTGAGCGATTGGCCGTCGACTTGACCTAGAGTGTTTAATCGGGTACCATAGGGCGGGTTTTGCGAGAACTTGAGAAATGGGGCAAGAGATATGCGCAAATATATTTTCTGCACGGGTGGGGTTGTTTCTTCCGTCGGCAAGGGGATCACCGCTGCCTCGATCGGGCTGTTGCTGCGCAGTCGTGGGATCAGTGTGGCGGTGCAAAAGCTGGATCCCTATCTCAATGTCGATCCGGGCACCATGAGTCCCTATCAGCATGGCGAGGTCTTTGTCACGGACGACGGGGCCGAGACGGACCTGGATCTGGGTCACTATGAGCGTTTTATCGATGTCAACCTGAGCCAGGCCAGCAACGTCACCTCAGGGCAGATTTATGCGGCCATTATTCAGCAGGAGCGCCGTGGCGATTTTCTGGGAGGCACCATCCAGGTTATTCCGCACATCACCAACGAGATGAAATCGCGCATTGCCGCCGTGGGGCGGAGGATGAACGCCGACGTGGTCATTGCCGAAGTTGGCGGCACGGTGGGGGACATTGAGGGCTTGCCCTTTTTGGAGGCCATCCGCCAGATGCGCAAGGATGCCGGACCCGGCAACTCGCTCTACGTGCACCTGACCCTGCTTCCCTACATCGCCGCGACCCGGGAGCTCAAAACCAAACCGACCCAGCACAGCGTGATGGAATTGCGCCGGGTGGGTATCCACCCCGACGTGATTGTCTGCCGCTCGGATTATCCTATTTCGGAGGAAATTCGCGAGAAAATCGCTCTCTTTTGTGACGTCGATGCGGAGGCGGTGATTCCGCTGGTGACGATGCCCAGTATCTATCAGGTACCCCTGCACATGGAGGGGGTGGGCCTGGGAAGGCTTATTGTGCAGCGGTTGGGGCTCCCCGATCAAGAACCTGATCTGGCTGAGTGGAGCCGTCTGGTGGAGAACATGGCGCTGCCCAAGCCCGAGATTGAAATTGCGCTGGTAGGAAAATACGTGGACCTGCGCGACGCCTACATCAGTGTCTGCGAGGCCCTGCGACATGCTGGTTTGCATCATGGCGTGGAATTAAAGCTCCGTTGGATCAACTCGGAGGATGTCCCGCGACACAATCCCGCGGCGGTCTTGCAGGGTGTGCGGGGCATTGTGGTGCCTGGGGGATTTGGTCATCGTGGCATCGAGGGCAAGATAGCTGCGGCCGGTTACGCCCGGCGGCACAACATTCCCTATCTGGGCCTCTGTCTGGGAATGCAATGCGCGGTGATTGAATTTGCCCGCGAGGTACTGGATGCCCCCGATGCCAACAGTACCGAGTTCGACCCGCGCACTTCGGCCCCGGTGATCGACCTGATGGCCGATCAGCGCGACATTTATGAAAAAGGTGGCACGATGCGTTTGGGCGCTTATCCCTGTCGCTTGGTACCGGGCACCCGTGTGGCCGAGGCCTATGCTGAAGAGCAGGTGGATGAGCGGCACCGCCATCGTTTCGAGTTCAACAACCGCTTTCGTCAGGCCCTGCAGGAGGCCGGCCTGGTTGTTGCCGGCACCTCCCCCGATGGCCGTCTGGTGGAGATTGTTGAATTGCGTGATCATCCCTGGTTTGTGGGGACCCAGTTTCATCCCGAGTTCCGCTCGCGTCCAACGCGGCCCCATCCCCTCTTTCGTGATTTCATTGGCGTGGCGCTCAAGCAGGTGCCTGCTGGAGGACAACACCCCCTGCCTTTGGACGAGGATTGAAGGTTGTCACCAAAAGGGGTGAGGGTTTTTAGCGCTCGGCCGCTACCGTCACGACTTTTGCCCAGACTTGGACAGAATCCCCCGTTGGCCGGAAGCCAAAGCGTTGATACAAGCGCTGGGACTCCCAATTCTCCTTCTGGGTGTTCAGGCTGATGCTGCGCACCCCGCGGGACTGGAAAAATGAAAAGCTTTCTCCCAGCAAGCGTGTCCCGACGCCTTGCCCTTGCCAGGAGGGGGCTACGGCCAGTCGGACCACGTGAGCGTGGGGTCCTCGATGCTCCGTGCACAGGATATAGCCGCAAAGCCCTGCCGCCGATTCAGCGATTAGAAAACAGCTTACCTGGTCGATGAGTTTGTCCAAGACGCACTGCCGGTAAGCCCAAAGGGGAGCAAAGGCCTGCTGGTCGATCTGGGCGATGTTGGGTATATCCTCGGGCCGGGCCGGGCGCACCTGCACCTTTTGGTTGCCCGGCTGTGGGGGACGATGGAGGGTGGTCTCGTAGGCCAGCACCCGAGTATGGCGCTGGAAGTCGCGCTTTTCCAGCAGCCGCTGCAGCCAGGCCTGCGGGTATTCATCCATATAAGCAATCCAATGGGCGCCTTGTTGAGCAACGCTTCGGTCGAGTCGTTCGAGCAGGGCGCTGCCGACCTGGCTGGGGGCAACGTCTCGGTCCAGTGCGAAAGCGTGGATCCAGAACACGGACGGTCCCTGCCGATGGGCTATGATAAACCCGGCCGGCAGGTTGTCCTGCCAGGCGGTCAGGGACAGGTCGTCCTGAATAGTTTGGCGCAGGCCCCCCCCCAGGCCCGTATAAGCTCGGGAGGACTGTTTCAAGATCGCCCGCAGGGCCGGCCGGTCCTCCTCACGAGTGCTTTGAATTGAGAGAGGCCCTTGCCGGGTCTGCCCAAGTCCGAACGGCATTCGACCTTTCCTCCTGGTTTACTGCTCACCGCCAAGACGCAAAGGCCTGTCCTGAGCGCAGTCGAAGGGACGCAAAGAAAAAACAAGATCTAAAGAACGGCAACGATGCCCTGGCGAAAATCAGGGCTAAAACATGCCATCTTGCGGCTGCTGGGCGGACTAGTTCCCCTGCATTTTACTATAGCTGGACGCGGCGCGCAAACGCGGTTGCGGGGTGTAATTGGACAAAATCGCCATGTTGGTGTAAAATGCCTCGGCTGGTGGAAATTGTCGACTTGGCCGTTCAGTCGGACTCATTTGACAATAACGATGCCCTATGGTATACTTGCTGCTTGGCATCTAGTTTGTGTAGTGAGCACTGTCCATGCTGAAACGGGACGGTGAATGGAGGAGATTTTGCCAACCATTAATCAGTTGGTGCGCAAAGGAAGGAAACCGATTCGGAAGAAAGCCAAGGCGCCGGCGTTGCGTTATCACTACAACGCTTTGCGCAACCGTACGGTGCGCACCTTTAAGGGTTCGCCGCAAAAGCGCGGGGTTTGTGTACAGGTTCGTACAATGACCCCCAAGAAGCCCAACTCGGCCTTGCGCAAGATTGCCCGTGTGCGTTTGAGCAACGGCATCGAGGTGACGGCTTATATCCCGGGTGAGGGTCATAACCTGCAAGAGCACTCGGTGGTCTTGGTGCGTGGTGGTCGAGTGAAGGACCTGCCGGGGGTGCGTTATCACATTGTGCGGGGCACGCTGGACGCGCAGGGGGTGGAGGGGCGGCAGAAGGGGCGCTCCAAGTACGGGACACGAGCGGCGAAACGTAGGAACGTCTAGCCAGTTAGGGCCTGTGGCCGGCGGACGGTGTGCACAGATAGCGGCCATAGGTTCTTTTTTTGAGAGGGTAGCGATGCCGAGACGACCACGGTACAGCCGGCACGAAGTGCCGACAGATTCCAAGTACAACAGCCGTTGGGTGCAGATATTCATCAACAAGGTGATGTGGAAGGGCAAAAAAAGCCTGTCCGAACGCATCGTCTATGAGGCGATGGAGATCATGGCTCAGCGGGCCAAGCGCGACGCGCTCGAGTTGTTTGAGCAGGCCATTCGCAATGCCTCTCCGGTGATCGAGGTTCGTCCCCGCCGTGTGGGTGGGGCGACCTATCAGGTGCCGGTGGAGGTAACGTCCCACCGCCGGACTTCTCTGGCGATGCGCTGGATTCTGAATGCTGCCCGTTCGCGCTCTGGTCGGCCTATCGCCGAGCGATTAGCCATCGAGTTGTTGGACGCGGCCAACAACACCGGGGTCGCGGTGAAGCGGCGTGAGGACACCCATCGGATGGCGGAAGCCAACAAGGCCTTCGCTCACTATCGCTGGTAGAGGGCCGTTCGTCCACTTTGGCGGGCAAAGCGGCCTCCTCTTTCTAGCGAGGGGCTTTGGCCGTTTGGCAAAGTGAGTGACGAGCGATGCCCAGGCAGTATCCTTTACAACTGATTCGAAATATCGGCATTATCGCCCACATCGACGCGGGCAAGACCACGACCACCGAGCGGATCCTGTACTACACAGGACGCATTCACCGCATGGGCACGGTGGATGATGGGACGACCGTGACCGACTGGATGGAGCAGGAGCGGGAACGTGGTGTGACCATCACGGCCGCGGCCATCAGTTGCCAGTGGGGGGACTATCAAATCAACATTATCGACACCCCCGGCCATGTGGATTTTACCGCAGAGGTGGAACGTAGCCTGCGGGTGCTTGATGGGGGCGTGGTCATTTTTGATGCTCGATCTGGCGTCGAGCCGCAGTCTGAGACGGTCTGGCGCCAGGCGGATCGCTACGGTGTTCCGCGAATTTGTTTCATTAACAAGATGGATCGCATCGGGGCGGACTTTGGCTACGCGCTGGAGACCATCCGGGAGCGTTTGCAAGCCCGGCCCCTGGCGGTGCAGATCCCGATAGGCGTGGAGGACTCTTTCCAGGGAGTGATCGATCTGATTGAGGGAGAGGCCCTTTTTTACACGGACGAGTTGGGGGCCAATCCGGAGCGGCGGTCGATACCGGCAGGTCTTGCCTCGGACTTTGTGTCGCGGCGAGAGGAGCTGGTCGAGCGCATTGCCGAGACAGATGACGATCTGACGCTCAAATACCTGGAGGGAGCGGAGATTCGCCCGGACGAACTGCGGGCGGCTCTGCGCCGGGCCACTATTGAGGGGCACTTGGTCCCTGTGTTTTGTGGCGCGGCCTTGCGTAACAAAGGGGTGCCCCCCCTTCTTCAGGCTATCGTGGATTACCTGCCTTCGCCTCTGGACGTGCCGCCGGTCGTGGGAACCGACCCGCGCAACGGGGAGGCAATCGCTAGGCCAGCAGAGGATAATGCACCTTTTGCGGCCCTAGTTTTCAAGATCGTGACGGATCCATACGCAGGTAGGCTGGCTTATTTCCGAGTGTATTCGGGACATCTGCGTGTGGGTGAACGGGTCTTGAATGCCACCCGTGATCGCAAAGAACGTGTTGGCCGGCTGTTGCGGATGCAGGCGAACCGGCGGGAAGAGATGCAAGAGGTCTTTGCCGGGGACATTGCCGCCATGATCGGGCCCAAGTTCTCCTTTACGGGGGATACGCTTTGTCACCCGAATTTTCCGGTGGTGCTGGAGGCCATGCGCTTCCCAGAGCCGGTGATCTCTGTGGCTGTTGAGGCCAAGACAAGCACCGATCAGGAGCGCTTGATGGATGTCCTGCGAGCCTTGAGCGAGGAGGACCCGACCTTCCAGGTGCGGACGGACGAAGAGACCGGCCAGGTGCTGATCTCGGGCATGGGCGAGTTTCACCTGGAGATCCTGGTCGAGCGTATGCTGCGCGAGTTCAAGGTAGCAGCAAACGTGGGCCGGCCTCAGGTGGCTTATCGGGAGTCGATCTCCAAGGCGGTGGAGATCCAGGGGGTCTTTTCCCGGCATACGGCCGGCAAGATCCTGTTTGGCCAGGTCCGGGTGAGACTGGAACCGTTGTCACGGGGACAAGGCTTTGCCTTTGAGAACAGGGCCCCCGATCTAGAGGTGCCGCGGGAATATGTGCCGGCCGTCCGGATGGGTATCCGGGAGGCGATGGATACGGGGGTACTGGCGGGATACCCGGTGGTGGATTTGCGGGCTGTTCTATTGGGGGGTTCTTTTCGCGAGGACGAGTCCTCGGAATTGACTTTCAAGCTGGCTGCCTCGCAGGCCCTGCGAGAGGGGGTTCGTCAGGCCCGGCCGATTCTGTTGGAACCGGTGATGCGTATCGAGGTCGTCTTGCCGGAGGAGTATCTGGGCGACGTGCTCAACGATTTGAACGCTCGCCGGGCCGAGATTCAGGGCTTTGAGGGGCGTGAGGGCACGCAGATTGTACAGGCCCAGGCGCCCCTGGAAAAGATGTTTGGATATGCCACGGATCTGCGTTCTCTCACGCAGGGCCGGGCCAGTCATTCGATGGAGTTTAGTCATTATCGCGAGTTGCCCGACCAGGTAGCACAGGAAGTCATTGCTCGGGTACGCGGATATGTATTGTAGTGGATCCCAGGGTCTGACCGCTTTGAGGGCTGGTCAGGGATAGAAAAGGAACAAGGAGTAAGTCAAATGGCCAAGGCAAAGTTTGAGCGAACCAAGCCGCACATCAATGTGGGGACCATTGGGCACGTGGATCACGGCAAGACCACGCTGACGGCCGCGATGACCAAGGTATTGGCCTTGCGGGGGTTGGCGGACTATCGCGCCTTCGATACCATCGACAATGCTCCGGAGGAGCGTGAGCGCGGGGTGACGATCAACGTGGCCCACGTGGAGTACGAGTCGGAGAAGCGGCACTATGCGCACATTGACTGCCCGGGGCACCGCGACTATATCAAGAACATGATCACGGGCGCGGCGCAGATGGACGGGGCCATCCTGGTGGTGGCGGCGGACGATGGGGCCATGCCGCAGACGCGGGAGCACATTCTGCTGGCGCGGCAGGTAGAGGTACCGGCGATGGTGGTCTGTCTGAACAAGGTGGACCTGATGGAGGACCCAGAGCTGTTGGAGCTGGTGGAGCTGGAGCTGCGGGAGCTGTTGACGGCGTACAAGTTTCCTGGGGACGAGATCCCGATCGTCAAGGGCAGCGCCTTGAACGCGCTGCAGAGCACGAGCACGGACCCGGATGCGCCGGAATACGCCTTTATCTGGGAGCTGATGCGGGTGATCGACGAGTACATTCCGCTGCCGGAGCGAGATGTGGACAAGCCCTTTTTGATGCCGATCGAGGATGTTTTTGGGATCAAGGGGCGGGGGACGGTGGTGACGGGCCGAGTGGAGCGGGGCAAGATCGTGCCGATGACGCCGGTGGAGGTCATTGGCAAGTCGCGGGACATTCGCAAGACGGTGGTGACGGACCTGGAGATGTTTCTGAAAAAGCTGGATTCGGCCATTGCCGGGGACAATGTGGGCTGTCTGCTGCGCGGAGTGGAGCGGGACGAGGTGCAGCGTGGCCAGGTATTGGCGGCGCCGGGGACGATCAAGCCGCACCAAAAGTTCAAGGCCGAGGTCTATGTACTGCGCAAGGACGAGGGGGGGCGGCACACGCCGTTCTTTCCGGGGTACCGGCCGCAGTTCTTTATTCGGACGACGGACATTACGGGCGAGATTCAGTTGCCGCCTGGGGTCGAGATGGTCATGCCCGGGGACAATATCAACATGGACGTCGAAATGATCGAGCCGGTGGCCATTGAGGTGGGCTTTAACTTTGCCATCCGCGAGGGGGGCAAGACGGTGGGCGCTGGCGTGGTGACGGAGCTGCTGGAAGAGTAAGCCTGGTCAACAGGCCTGGAGGGATCATCAGTGGCCAAG
>JAFGKG010000175.1 GCA_016928715.1 Chloroflexia bacterium | reverse complement strand
GGCATGGATTTTTTGCCCCACCGCGACTATTACGAGGCCTTTGTCGAGTACCAAAGCCGCCTGCTGGCCCAGTTCGAGATCTTGGTCGAGGAGTACGAGTTTCGGCGTATCGACGCCACCCGCAGCATCCGCGAGGTGTTCCAGGATCTCAAGCTCGAGATTGAAGAAGTGCTGGCGGGGATGAAGCCCATCTCGCCGGCAGTGGCCGAGATGGAATTGGCCGAGGTCCGGGCCGAGAAAAAGGCTGTGAGCTCGAGCTAACGGGGCGCATCCGCCTGGTGGCGTGTGTTATCTATTCGGCCAGGTGACCCACCCTGGCTCAATCCCCGTCCTGGGGCCGTTTTGCGCCACAGAGGGAGCGAAGCGACGGGATCGGCTTGCCAATAGTCCTGAAATGTACCCGTCCGTCGCGCAGAGGCAGCCCTTGCTTGGCTGCCTTTCGGTTTTGTGGTAGAATATCTTTGGTGTCGCAAGAGACCGGCGTCTCCTCTGGGCCCGACCTCCATGCCCGTTCGTCAACCTGACCGGCACCGGATGGATCGCTGGCCGCCTGAAGCAGAAATGACTGCCCTGCAAAAAGGGCAAAATGTACTGTATATTGTGCGCGCTTCGCACGCACAATATACAGTTATCCTACCGGCCTTTTTCCGGTGGGGCCAGAGATGACTGCCCTACAACAAGGGCACGAGGATACTGTGTGTTGTGCGCGCAAAGCGCACAACACACAGTGCCCTACCGGCCTTTTTCCGGTGGGGCCAGAGATGAGCATCGATGAGCGTTGTTGACGAGGTCAAAGAGCGCCTGGACATCGTCGAGGTGATCCAGTCATACGTGCCTTTGAAAAAGGCAGGCCGGAACTATAAGGGCTTGTGTCCCTTTCACGCCGAAAAGACCCCATCCTTTGTGGTCTTTCCCGAGACAGGGACCTGGCACTGCTTTGGCGCCTGCGGCACGGGGGGGGACGTTTTTTCCTTTGTCATGAAACGGGAGAACATGGGCTTTGGCGAGGCGCTGCGCTTACTGGCCCGCCGGGCCGGCGTAGAGCTGGAGCCGCCGAGCCCCCAGGCGACAGAGGCCGAACGGCGCCTGGACGTGCTGCGCGAGATCAACCAGGCAGCCGCCACCTACTTTTTTCACCGGCTGCTGCAGAGCGACGAGGCCGCGCGGGCGCGGAGCTACCTGGAAGGGCGGGGGTTGAGCCGGGAGACGATTGAGCGTTTCCAGGTGGGATATGCCCTGGACCGGTGGGATGGGCTGCTGCGTTACCTGGGCGACAAGGGCTATGCGTTGCAGGACCTGCACGAGGCGGGGCTGATTGTCGAGCGGGAGGACGGCAGCGGCTACTATGATCGTTTTCGCGGCCGCGTGATCGTGCCCATCCGCGATCAACGGGGGCGGACCATCGGTTTTGGCGGGCGCATCCTGGGCGAGGGGGTGCCCAAGTATCTAAACTCGCCCCAGACGCCGCTGTTCGACAAGAGCAGCGTGCTGTTTGGGCTGGATCAGGCTCGGGCAGGGATCCGCACCTCGGGCGTGGCCGTCATCGTCGAGGGCTATATGGACGTGCTGATGGCCCACCAGCACGGCATCAACAACGTGGTGGCCCAGATGGGCACAGCCCTGACCGAGGCCCAGCTCAGGCTGCTAAAGCGGCTTACGCAGCGTTTTGTGCTGGCCCTCGATTCGGACACGGCCGGCGACCAGGCTACGCTGCGGGGGCTGGACGTGGCCCGCGAGGTGATGGACCGGGAAGTCGTGCCGGTGCCGACCGCCCGGGGGCTGATCCGTTTTGAGGAGCGGCTGGCGGCCGACATCCACATCGTCTCGCTGCCGGAGGGGCGCGATCCCGACGAGGTGATCCGCGAGAGCCCGGCGCAGTGGGTACAACTGGTGGCCAACGCCAAGCCGGTCATGGACTACTATTTCGATGCGCTGAGCGCCGACCTGGACCTGACGACGGCCAAGGGCAAGGCAGATGTGGTGAGCCGGCTCGGGCCGCTGGTGGCCGAATTGAGCGATCGGGTGCAGCGCGCGCACTATTTGCAGCAACTGGGACGCATGGTCCAAGTCGACGAGGCCGCCCTCTGGCAGCAGATCCGGCAGGCAGGGGGGCACAAGCAGCCGCCACGCCACGGCCAGGGTCAGCAGCCGGCGGAGCCATCGCACAAAGCCGGGCTGGGCTTGGACGAGCACTGCCTGTCCTTTGCCTTGCACTATCCGCACCTGCTGGCGCAGGCGGACGAGGCCCTGGGGGCCTGCGAGGAAGAACCGCTGGCGGCCGGGGACCTGGGCCGGCCGGAGGATCGGGTCATTCTTGATACCTGGCGCGCCTGGCTCAAGGGCGGGGGCTCCCGCCAGGCGCGCGGCGAGTTCTTTGACGCCCTGGACGAAAGGTTGCAGGATCGGGTGACGGTGCTGGTGGCGGCCCAGGAGGCGCGCCCCCCCTTGCCGGAGGAACTGCTGGGGAGCGACGTGCTGGACGCGGTGATCCGGCTGCGCTTGCAAAACCTGCGCCGCGAGGTGCAATCGCTGCGCTATCTGCTGGAGGACCCGGAGGACGCAGCGGCTGCCGCTACCTACGGGCCGCTCATCATCCAGACCACGGCCCGGATCCGGCGGCTGCAGCAGGCGCTGAACGAGCGTTCCCTTTCGGGCCGGCGACAGCAAAAGGACGCGGCCGTCCGCGTGCCCTTTGGTGAGGAATGACCGATCTCGTTGGTTTTTCCCCGCTGCGCCGGCGGTGTCATCCGCCGCATAGGGGAAGATCTAGGGGCAATACCTTTCCAATAAGCTCCACGGCCCGTCTCGGGCCGCCCCCGGGGACGGGGGCTTGAGTCTTACTCGGAAGGTATTGGATCTAGGGGTAAATGAGGAGAGATGACCGAGGAGCTTTCTGAACTCCAGGAAGAAAAGATTCGAGCAAGGCAGGAGAACGGTGACGAAGAGGAGATAGGCGAGGGCGCGGCGCTGCGCAGCCTGTTTCTCGACCTGGACATTGCCCCGCTCGAAACCGAAGAAGACGAGGAACCTCAGCTCCAGGACCTGCGGGCCATCGAAGAAGAGTTGAAGGAGGTGGAAGAGGAGGAGACGATCCGGGCGCTGGATGGAAACTTTGATCCCAGCAGCGACCCGGTGCGCATGTACCTGCGCGAAATCGGCCAAGTTTCTCTGCTCACGGCCGGGGACGAGGTGACACTGGCCCAGGCCATCCTCCGGGGCGACGAAGCCCAGAAAAGACTGGCAGAGGATGCTTCCCTCTCGGAAGAGGAAAGGATCGAGCTTCACGAATTGGCGCGACAGGGCAACCTGGCCCGGCGGCATTTGGCCGAGGCCAACCTGCGCCTGGTAGTGAGCGTGGCCAAGCGGTACATGGGCCGGGGCATGTCTTTTCTGGATCTGATTCAGGAGGGCAACATTGGCCTGCTCAAGGCTGTGGAAAAGTTTGACCATACGATGGGCTACAAGTTCTCCACCTATGCCACCTGGTGGATCCGGCAGGCCATCAGCCGGTCCATCGCCGACCAGGCGCGGACGATCCGCATCCCGGTGCACATGGTGGAGACGATCAGCCATCTGATCCGCGCGCAGCGACGGCTGCAGCAGGAATTGGGGCGGGATCCCACCCCCGAGGATATTGCCCTCGATCCCGAGATGGAGAGCATCGTGGGCCTTGAAGAGGAGGATCGCGAGGCGATCCTGGAGGCACGAGAAGGGAAACAACGGCTGGACTCGATCCTGGCCCGCAAGCTGCGGCGGGCGGCCAACCGGGTGGAGACGATCATGCGCATCTCGCAG
>JAFGKG010000018.1 GCA_016928715.1 Chloroflexia bacterium | reverse complement strand
CGGCCTTGGACCGGCCTGAAAGGCCCGCTCTCCACAAATCCGTCTATTCCCGATTCGTGTATTCGTGTCCCCATTCGTGGACGGCCAAGGTTATTTACGGAACAGTGCTGAGATCAAAAAGCCCGCCGCTCGCAGCTTTATCTCGGTGGCGTTCGCACCCGCAGCATCACCAGCGCCGAGAGCAGGAACAGCGCTCCGTAGAGGCCAAAGGTGAGGCGGTAGCCCAGGCCCGGCCCCAGCGCGTTGAACGCATCGGCGATAGGACCGCCGATGCCCGTGCCGACGATGCCGGCCCCCGCCCCGGCCAGGTTCGACACGCCCAGGTAGCGCCCGGCCTCCTCCGCGGGGACCAGTTCGGTGCCCAGGGCCCAGTTGCTGGCCATAAAGAGCCCCACGGCGGTGCCGAGCACGCAGCCGGCGACCAGGACCTGGGTAAAACTGTGGGCCAGGAGTAGGACCAGCGTGCCCCCGGCGGCGATCAGTCCGGCCAGGATGATCAGCCGCCGCTCGCTCAACCGGTCGCAGAGATAGCCGCCCAGCAGGGCCGCCGGGATCAAAAAGGCGCCCAGGGCGACGAGCAGGAGTTGGGTCTTGGCGGCGGCGTCCTCCAACCGGATGACGTCGGCCAAAAAGTACTGCACAAAGCCCTGCAGGGCCGTGACCGCCGCCAAAAAGAGCAGCCGGTTGATCACCCACCAGGTAAAGGAGGTCTGCCGGCGCGCCTGCCTGCCCAGCCCCACCCGGCAGCCCCCATAGACCCCGACGACGATGGACAGCGCCATGCCCAGCAGCCCCAGCAGTCCCACCAGGACCACTTGTTGGTTCACCGTGGCCCCCCAGCGGGCCAGGAGCGCCCCGCCGATCCGGACGACCCAACTGGCGCCCTGGCTGACGCCGACAAAGAGGCCGGCCAGGGCCGCCAGGCGCAGGACCTCCCCGGCCAGGGGGCCGCTTGGTTTCTCCTGCCGGGGCTGTTCCCGCACGCCGAACACGGTGACCAGCATGGTGGCGACATAGACGGCGGCGACCAGGGCCAGGCTGCTCCAGACTTGCTCCACGTCGACGAACAGGGCGATGAGCAGGACGGGCAGCAGTTCCATCACCGCCTTGACCCCGGCCGCCCGCCCGCGCTGCGCCTCGGGTACCAGGTCCGGGATCAGGCCCTGCAGGGCCCCCTGGCCGACGTTGGAGGAGGCCTGCCAGAGGATGACCCCGAGCAGCAGCACCAGGTAGGCGCCGGCCTGGAGGCTGCCGGCCCGTGCGGGCTCGTAGAAAAGGGTCGAGCTGCCCAGGAGGAGCAGCAGCAGGAGGTTCGACAGGGTGGATCCCAGGATGTAGGGCCGGCGCCGGCCCCAGCGGGAGGTATTGCGGTCGCTGAGCAGGCCGGCCAGCGGCTGGGCCAGCATGGCCAGGCCCAGGCTGGCCACGCGCACGGCCGCCAGGTAGGTATTTTTGCGCCCGGCCGGCACAAAGAGGGCCACCAGGTAGGGCAGCAGCAGCGGGGTGATGACCCCGATGGCCGTGTTGAGGCCGATCCAGTAGGCGTTGATGCTGAGGTGCTCGTGCCAGTGAAAGGTCCGGCCCTTGGACATGGCTGCCTCTTAGAGTGCTTCCCGCGCCTCCTTTGTTGATTGTGTTCTAGGGACTGTAGCTGGCGCTCCAGCTTGGTTTGTGCTCCTTTGTTGAGGACAGATCTGCGCAGGATGTGGAGAGGAGACGCGCCCGCCATTATAGCACAAAGGGTGTCGAAAGTCTAGCCCAGCTCGCTTATCGCTTATTTCCGACGTGCGAACGTTTCAACGTTCTGACGCGTCAACGTACTTCTTTTGACACTTTTCTGACGCTTCTCTGCTACAATGTATCTGGTGCGCAGTGTCCGGCGTCGCACACTGCCGCTTGGACCCCGCCCGAGTCCCGGCCGGGATGGCATGTAGGCAAAAAGAGTTCAGGAGGAATGCGATGAATAAGAAACCACTGCGTCTATCGATTTTGTTGATCCCCCTGCTGCTCACCCTCGTATGGACGGGTGTGGTTCGGGGCAGCCCGCAGTCCGCCCCGGCGGCCCCGGCCGCACCCCGGGACCTGGTGGTCACGATCTATCCCTCCGCGGACGCCCTGATCGACCAGGCCAATCCCAGCCAGAACTATGGGGGGGCCACCTATCTACAGGCCGGCCGCTCGGGCGGTGCCGACTATGACGTGTTGTTCGCCTTTGACCTGTCGGTCCTGCCGCCCGACGCCGTCGTGGTCAGCGCCTCGCTGGGGCTCGAGCTGATCTATAACCGGGGCGACGCCGGCCGGCAGGACTGCACGCTCTGGGTCGACGCACTGCTGTCGGCCTGGAACGAGTCCACCGTCACCTGGAACAACGCCCCCAGCGCGGCCTCCCAGGGCGACCCGCCCACGACCGTCCCCCCCCAGTTGTACGCTTATTGGGACGTCACCAACGCCGTGCAGGGCTGGGTGGAGGGCACCCTGACGAACTATGGCCTGCGCATGCACGGCGACCGCAGCACCGAGATCTACCGGCAGTTCTGGTCGCGGGAGGCCAATTCCTACTATCCCTGCTTGATCGTCACCTACACCTCCGCCGCGATCACCCCCACCCCCACGAACACGCCGACCCGTACGCCGACTAACTCGCCCACGGCGACCCCACCGGGATCGGGCACCTGCCCAGGGACGGTCTATGTCCTGGCCGACGAGGATGCCTACGTCGACGCGGAGCATCCCTACGTGGAATACGGCAACCTGAACCACCATTGGCTGCGCCGCGAATGGGTCAACGCCCAGGATACCCAGCGCAACCTGCTGCTGCATTTCCCCATCGAGGCCATGCTGCCGCCGGGCTATTACATCTACCAGGCCACGCTCAAACTGCGCGTGATCGCGACCCAGGGCGAGGCCCCCGAACCCTGGCATGCCCTGGCCTTTGCGCTGGAGGACCCCTTTGACGAGACCACGGCCAACTGGTCCAACCAGCCGGCCATGTACGACTGCCGGGACATTTTCGAGATTTCGCCGGGTGCCTATTGGCACACCGCCGATCTCACCGAGTTGGTCAACGACTGGTACACCGGCAGCGAGCCCAACAACGGGGTCGGCATCGTGCCGGCCGTGCCCCTGACCGGGGACCTCTGGGTGCAGTATTGGAGCCGCGAGTACACCGATCCCGCCTACCGCCCCGTGCTTGAGATCCAGTGCGGCGACAACATCCCCACCCCCACGCCCACCCCGACCCGGACCCCGACCCGCACCCCCACGGCCACTCCCACCATCACCCCCACCCCCGTTCCCGAGACGGGCAACGTGGTGGCCTTTCGTCTGGAGGTGACCCAGGGCCTGCAGGACTTGCAGCAATCCATCCCCCTGCTGGAGGGCAAGCGCACCTACGTGCGGGTCCACTATGATCTGGAGAACCCCGTCCCCAACTATATCTACAATACGACCGCCAAGCTGAACATCTACCGCGCCGGCGTATGGAAGGCCAGCGTGCTGCCGATCAACAACTGGAACGGCTACCTTGAACTGGTGGACATGCCCTGGCCCTGGGTCGCCCACAACACCTTTATCTTTGAGCTGCCCAGCGAGTACACCACCGGCGAGATTAAAGTGCAGGCGGTGATCGACCCCGATGCGGAGCTGCCCGAGAGCAGTTGGGGCGACAACTTGATCGACCGGACGGTCTCTTTTCAACCGTCGCAGGGACGGACGTTCTACCTCTATCTGGTCAAGCACATCGCCGCCGACGGCACGGTCACCCAGGCGACGTTCAACGACGTCGCGCCTTCCTGGAACTATACCATGGCCGCGCTGCCCTTTGCCGACGTCGACATGTTTATCCGCTTGCTAGAGTGGGACGAGGCGACCATGGGCGAGATGGACTGCGAGGGCGTCAACGGCCAGCTCCTCTCCCAGTGGCTGTCCGAAGGTGCCGATTGGTCGGCTACCTATTACGCCGTTATGCCTGGGGGTGGGACGAGCTGTGCTGCCGGCATCCCCTCCGCGGTGGGCTCCAGTTGGACGAATGCCTCCCGCTCCACTATGGCCCACGAGCTGGGCCACTGCTTTGGCCGGCACCACAGCCAGGATCCCCGTTACGACGACGGGGGAGACGCCTATGATGTCGGCTGTGGGGCCAAGACGGGCTGTTGGTACTCGTCCTTTTGGTGGGGCCTTGTCTTCTGCCCCGACGGCTTTGAGGACTTTCCCTACGACGACATGTCCGTCAGCTCGAGCGACTTTGACGTCTTGGGCTTTTACAACAATGCCTATCTCGAGACGGGGCCGAATCATTATTGGACCTCTCAATTCTTTATCCCCGACCACAGTTGGAAGGACCTGATGACCTACTGCAAGCCCGAGCGCTGGCCCAGCGACTTTAGCTGGGAGAACATCTATAGTGACTGGTTCGACCCCAGCGCGCAGCTGCGCTCCACGGAGCAGATCAGCGCCACCGACTGCCTGGTGGCGGCCGGCACCATCTATTCCGCCAGCGGCACGGTCGACATGCAGCGGCTCTACGTCCTGCCCGACGTCACCTGGACGCCGGGCAACCCCCCGGGCGACTGGTCCATCGTCCTGCGCGACGCCGCCAACGCCGAACTGCTGCGCCACGCCTTTACGCCGGCCCTGGCCGATGTAGAGGATTTCGGCGACGTGTTTTCCTTTGCCGAGCTGGTGCCCTACGTCGAGGGCACGGTGCGGGTGGACATTGAGGGCCCCGGTGGGCTGCTGCACAGTGTGCTCAGTGGGGCCGCCCCGCCCATGGTCAGGCTGAACTATCCCAACGGCGGCGAGACCCTGACCGGCGATCCCCAGTTTGTGTACTGGTCGGGCAGCGACGCCGACGGCGACACCCTTTCCTACAACCTGCAGTACAGCACCGACAACGGCGCCTCCTGGCGCTTGATCGCCAGCGACGTGTTCAGCACGGGGGTCTGGATCGACGCGGCCAACCTGCCGGGCGCCACGCACGCTCGCTTTCGCGTCCTGGCCAGCGATGGCATCCATACCACCGGAGATGTTTCGGACGGCGCCTTTATCGTGCCCAACCACCGGCCCAGCGTCCAGATCCTGGCCCCGGCGGAGGGCTCTATCTACATTGTCAGCCAGACCGTCGGCCTGCAGGCCCAGGTCTATGACGTTGAGGACGGCACGCTGGACGCGGGCCATCTGCGCTGGTATTCGACGCGGGACGGCATCGTGGGCAGCGGCGCCCAGTTGAGCCTGGGGGATCTCTCCGCCGGCCTGCATACCCTGGTCTTTGTCGCCGTGGACAGCGAGGGGGCCACCGACAGCGACGCGGTGCAGATCATGGTCTATGCCGGCCCGGATTATCTGCCGGCCATGCCCGACATGCTGCGGGCGGACCCCCCCATGGTGGTCTTGGATCCGCTCATGGGGGCGAGCAGCCGGCCACTCTATGTATACAACCACAGTAACCCGGCCCCGATTTCCTGGACCGCCGCCGCCAGCGAGCCCTGGCTGCATTTGAGCGCCGCTGCCGGCAGTACGCCCGAGGTGATCACGGTCTGGGCCAGCACGCTGTCCCTGCCGGAGGGACCCTACACGGTCACGCTCACCTTTGCCAACGATGCCGCGCCGGAGGATACAGCGACCGTCTACCTGCACGTGGTGGCGCGACGCTTTCCCGTCTACCTGCCCCTGCTGCTCAAGGGGAGTTCGTAGGGGGTTGACTTTCTACACATTTGTTCGTATAATGTGGGCAGGAGGAGGTCTGCCCATGGACGCGCTGGCCAAGCTGGAACTGCTGGCACCGGAAACCCGCTACGAGCCCGACGGCGACGTGGGGCAGTCCTGCCCGCCGGCCGCGCTGGCCCGGATGGGCCGGCTGCAGGACTGCATCACCCACGCCGCCATGCCCAACGGCAGGCGCATCGCCCTGCTCAAGACGCTGCAGACCTCGGCCTGCGAGCGCGACTGCAACTACTGCGCCTTTCGCCAGGGCCGGGACTTTCGCCGGGTCAGCTTTAGCCCGGACGAGCTGGCCGGCATGTTTATGCAGCTGCAGCGCGCCGGCCTGGTCGAGGGCATGTTCCTCAGCTCGGGCATCGCCGGGCGCGGGCCGCGCACCCAGGACCGCCTGCTGGACACGGCCGAGATCCTGCGCCGCCGCTACCATTTCCAGGGCTATATCCACCTCAAGATCATGCCCGGCGCGGAGAAGGAGCAGATCCTGGCCGCCATGCGCCTGGCCGACCGGGTCTCGATCAACCTGGAGGCGCCCAACGAGGCCCGCCTGGCCCAGCTCAGCCCGCACAAGGTCTTTATGGACGAGCTGGTGCAGCGGCTGCGCTGGATCGAGCAGATCCGCCAGAGCATGCCGGGGCGCTGGCCCAGCACGACCACCCAGTTTGTGGTGGGGCCGGCCGGGGAGAGCGACCGGGAACTCTTGCACACCACCGAATACCTCTATCACAAGTTGGGCTTGGTGCGGGCTTATTTCAGCAGCTTTTCCCCGGTCCCCGATACCCCCCTGGCACATCATCCCCCCACCTCGCACCGGCGCGAGCAGCGCCTCTACCAGGCCTCCTTCCTGCTGCGCGATTACGGTTTTGCCTTCCGGGAACTGCCCTTTGACGACGCCGGCAATCTGCCCCTGCAGGGGGACCCCAAGCTGCTCTGGGCCGAGCGCTACCTGCTGCCCAGCCCGCTGGAGATCAACACGGCCACGCGGGAGCAGCTCCTGCGCGTCCCCGGCATCGGCCCCCAGGGCGCCGAGCGGGTCCTGCAGGCCCGGCGGGAGGGCCGCCTGCGGCACCTGGGCGACCTGCGCCGGCTGGGGATCGCGGCCCAGCGGGCCGCGCCCTTTGTCCTGCTGGACGGCCGCCGGCCGGCCCGCCAGTTGAGCTTTTGGGATGCTCTTGACCCCGTTTCTGCAGTATAGTATACTGTTATAAAGGAGGAACTGAACCATGACCGAGGCAACTTTTGAGGTACAGATTCCCGCACAATTTTTGCGCTATGGCTTTGACCAAGTTGATATCCAACGTCGTATCACAGAATGGTTGGTGCTTTCGCTGTTTACTGAAGGCCGTATTTCCTCTGGTAAAGCGGCACGACTTTTGGATATAAGCCGTGTTGAATTTCTGGCATTGCTTCGTAACCGAGGCATTGCGTACATTAACTATACACCTGAGGAGCTAGAGGAAGAGTTTTCAGCAGTAGAAGCACTAGAGGTTCAACCCGGTCAATGATTGTTGTATCTGACACGACCCCATTAATTGCCTTATCTGTTCTCCAGCGATTTGATCTCCTTCGGCAGCTCTTTGGCCAGATACACATTCCCCGTGCAGTGTATGATGAAGCTGTTGTATCTGGGCGAGAAGTTGGAGGGGCCAAGGGGGAGGTGTCCGCTGCGGTCTGGATACGGATAGTGGAAGTCCAAGATCGATTGGCTGTTGAGGTCTTGCTGGACGAATTGGATCTAGGTGAGGCAGAAACGATTGTCTTGGCTCGCGAGATTGGTGCCGATTGGGTATTGATGGATGAGCGGAAAGGCCGGCGCAAGCTGGCGCAAATGGAAATGCCCAAGGTTGGAACTGTCGGAATACTATTGAAAGCAAAGCAGATCGGCATTCTATCGACAATTCGTCCAGAACTTGAAAAGCTGCGCCATCAGGGCTTCAGCATAAGCCAGGCTGTTATCGAGGCTGTTCTACGCCAGGCTGGGGAGTAGTTCATCTGGGAAGGTATTTGAGCTTTAGGACCCTAGTTTCTACTTGTATAGGGGGTGCCATGGAAAAAATCTGGATGGTCGCCGTCGAAGCCAAGCCCCACGCCACCGCCGGGGGCACCAGCGCCGTGGTGGGCACCCTCTCCCGGGTCCTGCGCCAGCGCGGCTATGACGTCCGCCTGGTGCTGCCCTATTACAGCGTCCTGATGCGGCCCCCCAGGTACCAGGTGGACTACCTGTTCAGCCTGGACGTGCCGGTGGGGCCGGAGCCGCTGGCCACCTTGCCCGAGGAATGGCCGCCGGTGCTGCGCTCCTACCTGTGGGAGCGTGCCGAGCCCCGTCCCCAGGCCTTTGTCTACCAGGCCTGCCCGGCTGGGGAGGGCGACGCCGGGGAGGTGCCGCTGTACCTGATCGGCGGGGATCCCTACCACTACTTTGCCCGGGTCAACGGCCGCGACGAGCCGATCTATCCCCCTCTGGAGGAGGTCAGCGTGGACGCCGGCCGCCTCTACACCTTTTTCTGCCGGGCCGCGCTGGAGATGATGGACGCCTTTGCCCGGCAGGGCTGGCAGCCCGACATCATCCACTGCCACGACTGGCCGACGGGCCTGCTGCCCGCCCTGCTGAAGCATGCGCCGGCCGCCTTTCCCGCGCTGGAGGGGGCGCGGGTGGCCCTGACCATCCACAACAGCAGCGCCACCGTCTACCAGGGGGGCTGGTTTTCGCCCCAACTGCTGCACTATGCCGGGCTGCCCCAGGCACTCTTTGATTACGGGCAGCTCCAGCACCAGGGCTGCGTGAACTTTATCAAGGGCGGCATCCTCTTTGCCGACGTGGTCAATACGGTCAGCGAGGGCTATGCCGACGAGCTCCAGGACGATGCCGAAGAGAGCTTTGTGGACCTGGCCGGGCTGCGCAAGGCCTATCGCTACAGCGGCGGGTTGGACTATGTCTGGTCGCAGTACCAGGTGGACCTGCTGGGCATCCGCAATGGCATCGACGACTGCTATACACCCGCTGCGATCGGCCAGGGGGCCGACTGGTCGTTGGTGGAGCAGGATTGGCGCGAGCACTATCCCCCGGCGGAGGGCCGGCCCATCGCCGGCTGGGCCTACACGGCGGAGGATATCGATTTCTGGTCCAAAAAGATGGACCTCAAGCGCTATTTGCAGGAGCGCTGCAATCGTCTTCTGCGGGCAGATTTTGCCTTGGATGAGGCGGTGCCCCTGGTGGCCATCCGTTCGCGATTGGTCGAGCAGAAGGGCTTTGACCTGATCCTGCAGGGGCTGCGGCAGTGGGATTTTGGCCGGCCGGTGCAGTTTCTCGTCGTCGCCTGGGGGGAGGACGCCTGCGCCGTGAACTATCGGCTCGAACTGGAGGACCTGGCCGGCCAGTATCCGCAGCGGCTGGCCTTTTCCCGCTCCTGGCGGGACGTGCCCGAGCCCCTGCATTACGCCGGCGCCGATATGCTGTTGATGCCCTCGCTCTTTGAGCCCTGCGGCCTGCCGCACATGATGGCGCTGCGCTACGGGACGATCCCCATCGTCCGCCGGACCGGCGGCCTGGCCGACGTGGTGCAGGATTTCGACCTGGTCTCTGGGACCGGCAACGGCTTTGACTTTATCGCCCCGGACCAGCGGGAGATGGTGCAGGCCCTGGAGCGGGCGCTGCGGGTCTATGCCAGCCCCGAGCAGTGGCGGCGGCTGGTGCACAATGCCCTGCAGGCCCGGGATCGCCGGGGCGACGATTTTAGTTGGCAGACGGCGGTGGACCGGTACATGCAGGAGGTCTATGCCTGAACCCGCCCGGGGGAATCGCTGGGTGACGCCTGTGATGTTATCCAGCCTGATTGTGCTGGACAGGGTAAACTTTTGGAAACGCGCAGAGCGAAAGCCATTCTAGGAATTGCCTCCCTTACAGGCCTGGCTTGGGGAAGCGGATTGGCCCTCTTGGAGCACCTGCCCTACCTGTTCTGGGGGGCGCTTTATCGTCCCGAGTGGGATTTGCTCGTCTACCTGGGCCTGCATCTGCGGGCGATTGCCTACATGATGGTCATCTATGGCCTGCTCTGCGGGCTCTTGGTGTGGCTGGGCGGACTCGTTCTCTTGGCTGTGATTCGCTGGACGGCCTTGCGGCCCTCGGGGCGGACCTGTTTTGCGGTCTTGATGGGCTGGGTGCTGGCGATTACCCTGGGCGCGAGTGCTGCGGCCCGTCTCTCCTCCGGGGATACCGGGCCCACTTTTTCCTGGCTCGTTATCGCTGTGGCCGCAGGGGTCGGTGGCCTGGTCGCTGTCCTGTTGGAGCTGACGGTTCGTCGTTGGCAGCGCACCCGCCTGGGCCGGCGGCTGTTCCGTTTGCACACCCTGCGCAGGGCGGCGTTTTTCCTCTATGCCCTGCCCCTGCTGGCGATCTTGCTGGTGGGACTCTATCGCCTTGGGCGCGATCTACCCCTGTTTCACCCGGCCGGTCGACCGACCACGCCCGATCGTCCCAATGTGGTCTTGATCGGCATTGATGCCCTGCGGCCCGACCACTTGGGCGCCTATGGTTATGATCTCAATACCTCGCCCCACCTGGATGCCCTGGCCCGGGAGGGGGTTCTCTTCCAGCAGGCCTATGCCCAATCGTCCTGGACGCTGCCCTCAGTTTCTTCCTTTATCACCTCTCTCTATCCCAGCGAGTTGCAAATCCATTGTCGGCAGGATCTTGCGCTCTGTTTTCGACAGATTGACCCGCTGCGCACGACCATCGCTGAGGTGATGCAGGCGGCCGGTTATCGGGCCCACGCTTATCTCTCCAGTATCTGGCTGCAGCCCCAGGATGGTTTTCTGCAGGGGGTGCAAGAGGCCGGCTTTGTCTGGGCGCCGGCGCCCTTTGATCAGGCCTTTCTTGCGCAGCGACCTCTTTTGAGGACGGTCCTGCTCTACCAACCCCTGCGGACGGCCTTTGAGGCGGGCTATGAACTGCTGTTTGACCCGCGCCTGGTCCCGGCCAATCGGGGCGACCTGGTCAACCATTATGCCCTCCGCTTTCTGCGCCGGCGGCCAAGCGAACCCTTTTTCCTCTGGCTCTACTACATGGAACCTCACGCTCCCTATAACCCGGATCGGCCTTTTCGTCCCTTGCCGGCCGAGATCACGCCGGAGCGGGAACGTTTTCTGCGCGAGCTTGGGGATGCCCTGCTGGAGGCGGCCTCTCCGCCAAACCTGACGTCTGAGGAACAGCAGGCCCTGCTCTCCCTGTACGATGGCAACATTGCCGAGGTGGACCGCTTGATCGGTCAGATCCTGGCCGAGTTGGAGCGGCAGGGTTTGCGCGAGCGGACGCTGGTGGTGATCCTCGCCGACCACGGGGAAGAGTTCTACGACCACGGCGGTTATGCCCATGGGGGGACCTTGTATGGGGAGACGCTGCACGTGCCCCTCATCTTTAGCGGCCCACCGGTCACGACTCCCGGGCGGGTTGTCGAGACGCCGGTGCGTTCCCTTGACCTGCTCCCTACGCTGGCCGAGGCGATCGGCCAGGCTCCGCCCGCGGAGGCTCGCGGGAGGAGCCTGCTCCCCTTCCTCCAGGGGGAGGATCTGGAGGCCTTGCCCCTCTATAGCGAGGATGTGTACCGGCCGCCCTATGACCTCAAGGCCGTCCGGTACAGGAACTACAAGTTGATCTATAGTCCTTCCCTCCAGCAGTTCGAGTTGTATAATCTAGAACGGGATCCTGGCGAGCAGGTGGATGTGTCCCAAACAGAGCCGCAGCAGCTGGCCGAGCTGATGGCCCTGCTGGAGGACTGGCAGGCCCAGACGTTCCTGGCCGCGCAGACCCTGCCCCGCGTGGCCCCCCCGCAGGGGCAGGACAGCGGGGGCTTTCGGGAGCTTTTGAAGGAAGGGGGCTACTGAGTTGGGATCGAGGCCGCCTTCCGCAGCACTTTGACCGCGCTGCTCACGGAGCGGCGCTCTCGTCAGCCCGCCCACCTCCTTGGTCGGGGCCTGCAGCCAGAGCTGTTGGAGCGCGGCGGCGATCCCGTCCACGTCCGAGGGATCGGCGGCGGCGAGGATGGCCGTGGCGGCCCCCTTGTAGTCGATGCTCACGAGCGTTCCTCTCAGTAGTGTTCGGCCAGCCACGAGGCCAGCGGTTCTTCCACCGCAATGTCGTCCATCGTCTCGATGTCCAGTGAGCGCCCTTCGTAGGTCAGGCAGGCCAGGTCGTTCAGGCGTTGGGCGCGCCGTTCCGGCGGCACCGAGGCCTGCAGGTTGTAGGGGTAGCCATAGTCCGGCGGCAGCAGGCGCAGCCGTTGGGGCTCGATGCGGCTGGCCAGCAGGGTGCTGAGCAGGGCCTGGAACAAAAAGATGTGCCCGGCGTCGTCCAGGCCGGCGTGAAAGGATTCGTCGCCGACCAGCGCCTCCAAGTGCTCCAGCCACTCCTGCAGCAGGCCGCGGGCCGGGTTGATGGAAAAGGCGTGGGTGTTGAAATAGGCCCGCAGTCGCCGGCCGCCGACGAACGATTCCACCGTCATCTGGAGGTCCTCCACCCCGACCTGCTGGTACACCCGGCGCCAGTAATCGTTCAATGGCTCCTCTGCGCGCAGGCCCACGTTCTGGACGTGCACCGGCCGCAGGGCGGCGTCCAGGTTCTCGCCCAGCTCGAACAGCAGCGGCGGTTGGAGGACCAGGCAGTTGGGGCTGATCCAGACCAGCGAGCGCGCCTTCCCCGCGGCCAGTTGCTCGGCGCGCGCGCAGGCGGCGACCTTGGGCCCAAAATAGTTGCGGCGGGCCGTGTCGGATACTTCCAGCGGCAGTATCTGCAGGTCCGGGCCGGCCAGCTCCGGCAGTTCCTGCGGGCCGGCCGCGAATACCCAGATGGGGCTCCCGGCCAGGGGGCCGCCGAAGGCGCGGATGCTGTCTATGAGCAGGCGTACCTGCGCTCGCTCCGACTCTGTCCGTACCATCGTCACAAAGACGGTGGGTTCCAGGATTGGGGACATGGCATTCTCCTTACGCTGTGGCGGCGGCCCGCTGCCGCCAATATTTGTACAGGCCGATGGCCAAATAGACGCCGGCCAGGGCCAGGAACACCGGGGTGACCCTTCGATTGTCGATCAGGAACGTGAACATGCTGAGTACCAGCGCGGCTCCGGTCAGGACCAAAAAGAAGCGGCAGGTCCTTTTCCAGTTTACGATGGCGGGGATGAGGCCCAGGATAGAGAGGCCGACGATGACGATCACGTCCTCGAAACGTTGGAATTGGCTTTTCAGCGAGGGCCTTTCCGGGATAAACTCCGCCGCAAAATAGTCCGCCGGGAGTTCCTGCCGCGTGTCGATCGTCCCCCGGCGGGCCGCGGCCGGCCCGGCCCAGCCCGCGCAGAGGAGCAGCAGGAGGGACAGCGCGATCCACGGGCCCGGTTTGTACGGCTTGTTTTTTTCGGGGAATCTCATCCGTCCTGCCATCCTTGTACAGGGCTATTTGAACTCGGTACCGCGCAGTTCCTCCATACACGACGTATCCGGCTCGCTGGTGGGGTCATTGAGGAACTGCATCCCAATCTCGAGGGCGCAGCGGTTCGAGCGCATGACCCCATGCGCCATGTTGGGGAATTCGTAGAAAAAGCTATTGGTCAGTGTTTCCGTCGCCAGTTTGCCCCAGGCGGGTGGGGTGACGGGATCGTAGCGCCCCGACAGCACCAGGGTGGGGATGTCGCTGACCACGGCCTGGTTCTCGATGGGGTCGGCGACGCCGGCCTCCCACGAGGCGCAGACCGTCCAATCGTAGGCGTCGGCAAAGAATTCGCTGAACACCGCCGGGAGTTCCGCGGCCAGCGCCAGAGCTGTCTCCCTGGACTCAAAGGCCGCCTCCTCCCGGCACCAGACCGAGTAGCGCATTCCGGTTCCCCAGGTGCCCCTGTTGGGCACGGCAAAGATCGATGTTTCGGGATGCTCGCCTTGGCCGGCCTGCTCGATCAGGAGGGGAATCCAGGGGATGGCGTCGACCGAATACAGCAGCTGAAAAATAGCCTCTGTAAAGGCATAGCCATCCACGACCACGGAACCCTGGGGCAGTTTCAGGGAGACGGGGCTGCTGTTGAGTTCATCCACGACCTGGTAAAATGTCGCTTCGAGGTCCGGATAATTCTGGCTGCACGCGGCGTCGGCGGCGCAGTCCTCAAAGACGGCGTTCAAGGAGCGATAGACGTTCAGGGCGATGTCCTGGTTCAGGTTGGCCTGGGGGGGGAGGACCGCGTCGATGATGGTGCTGCGAATTCCCTCCGGATAGTCGCGCATCGTGGTCAGCGCCAGGCGCGAGCCGTAGGAAACGCCATACAGGTTGATCTGCTCGTAGCCCAGGGCGATGCGCAGGTCGTTCACGTCGGCGGCGCTTTCGGCGCTGTTGTAGGCCGAGAGGTTGATCCCCTGCGCGAGCAGGTTGTCCTGGCAGTCCAGCAGGAACTCGACCTCGCGTTGGTTCCGTTCCTCGAGCGTCAGCCCCTCCGCGGCAAGCTCCCACTGGAACGCGGTGCGCCCCGGACATTCCAGGAAGGGCTCGGCATAGTGCGTGCCGCGCTGGTTGAACATGATATAGTCGCGCGTCCTCAGGATATCGTACCCGCCCCTGCTGAGGTAGGCGTCCGCGTCATCCAGCAGGGATCCTCCGGGGCCCCCGACCAGGTGGACGACGGGGTCGGGTTGGGGATCGGGTCCGGAGCACTTGAAAATGGCGACGTGCAGGCGGATCTGCGGGCCATCTGGTTGGCTGCGGTCCTCCGGCACGATCAGGTCTCCGCATTCGACCTCGGGACCGGGGAGTTCTGGGAAACGGCAGTCGGTTGGCTCGTAGATAGGCGTATAGGCCGGCAGCGCCGCAGGTTCGGGCCGCCAGTCGACGCCCCATTCGAACCCCCGCTTTTCGGTGATCCGCTGGGGATTGCTTCCGTCGGCGTTCATAATATAGATCTCGGTATCGTGTAGCACACCGCTGTGCCGGTTGGATACGAAGGCAATCCGCGAGCCGTCGGGGGACCAGGCCGGGCCTCTGTCGTCCACGCTGTTTTCCGTCAACTGGCGCAGATTGCCCCCATCGGCATCCATCACATAGATTTCCCAGTCACCATCCAGAGTAGACATAAAGGCGATCTGCGATCCATCTGGCGACCAGGTCGGCCACCAGTCCTCGGCCTCGTTGTCCGTCAAACGCTGCAGGTTCGTGCCATCGGCATCCATTACATAGATTTCCCGGTCTCCGTGACGGGCGGATTCAAACACAATCTGGCGGCCATCGGGGGACCAATCCGCGGCATCGGACATCACCGGGTCCTCCATCAAGAGCCTTTGGTCGCTGCCATCGGCGTTCATAATCCAAATGTTCCCGTCCCGCGTAAAGGCGATCTGCGATCCATCCGGCGACCAGACTGGGGCGGAGTCCTGGGTGCCGTTGTCGGTCAATCTGTCTTCGTTGCTGCCGTCCGCATCGATCACATTGATCGAGTAGACCTCGTCGCTCTGGTGTTTGTGGAAAGCGATCTGTTGGCCATCGGGGGACCACTCTGGATAGGCCAATCCCTGGGCGTGAAAGAGGATCAGCCGATGTTCGCTGCCGTCGGCATTGATCACGTTGATGCTCCAGCCGTCCTCACGCGCCCGGATAAAGGCCAGCACGCCGCCGCCGCTGCCGCTGAGGGTGGGTCGAGGGGTGGCCGTCGCCGGGATCGGTGTTTCCGTGGGGGGGACCGCTGGGGTAGGGGTCGAAGCGGCTGTTGGCTCGGTCTTTGGTACGGCGGTCGGGGGGACCGTCGGTGGTACGGTCGTTGCGGTATCTGGTGGCGGCGTGGCCGTGCCCGGTGGTGCGGGGGCGGCCGTGGGCTGGGCCGGCGGCGTGGCCGTGCCTGGTGGTACGGGGGCGGCCGTGGGCTGGGCGGTTGGCCCGCAGCCGGCCAGCAGCAGCAAGGTCAACGTGATGAGCAGGCAGGACTTTTTCATAGGAGCCTCCTCGGCGGGGCTTCCGACATTCCCATTCTATGCCTTATACGTCCCGGGATTTGCGGAGGTCTCGATGTCGTCGTCGGTTGGCCCTCTGTGTGGATGATAGCACATCGCTCCTACGAGAAATGGCGCCCCCGGAGGTCTGGCCTTTCCCCGCTGATTGTGATAAGATAGGGCTGTCGGCGCACACTTGGAGGACAACATGACCATCCACTTTCTCAACTGCTTTACCTGCAACGCCCGCGTGCCCTCGGACTTGCGCACCGGGACCCTCTGCCTGTTGATCGAGAGCGACCGGGGGCTGGTGCTGGTGGACACCGGACTGGGCCGGGAGGATTACGTGCACAAGACGGCCATGGTCCGGATCTTTCAGCTCGTCACGGTGGTGCCGCTGGACCCGCGGGAGGCCGCCGTGCGCCAGGTGACCGGCCTCGGTTACCACCCCGGGGACGTGCGCCACATTGTGCTCACGCATATGCACTTTGACCACTGCGGCGGCCTGCCGGATTTCCCCCAGGCCCGCGTGCACGTCCACCGCCGCGAGCTGGAGGCCTTTGAGGGGTGCCCGCGCCGCTGGACCGACCTGGCCTACGTGCGCCGGCACGTCGCCCACCGGCCCGAGTTCGCCCTCTATGAGCATACGGGGGAGGGCTGGTTCGGCCTGGAGGCAATCCGCCTGCCCTTTGAGCCCGAGATGTGGCTGGTGCCGCTTTTCGGGCACACCCGCGGCCACTGCGGGGTCGCCGTAAAGGGGGAATCCGGCTGGCTCTTTCACGTCGGGGACGCCGCGCCGGCCGACCTGGACGACTCCCTGCCGGCCTGGCTGGTCCGCTTTGTTCTGGGGCCGCACGCGCCGCGCCTGCGCGCCTTCCGGGCAGCCCATCCGGAAATCCGCATGACGACGGGACACATGCCGTCGTGCTTTTTTTCAGCGCCGCCGCCGGCCCCGGCGGCTGGAGCGCTTGGATGAGGGCTTTTTCTGGGGGGCCGGTTCCTCGGCGGCCGGCTGCTCTCCCAGGCTGGCCTGGTAGGCGTCGTCCAGGAGCATGGCGATCAACTCCAGGCCCTCCTCGCTCTGGCTGAGGCTCCGGGCCAGCGGCACAAAGCGCTGCATGCGCTCTGTTTTCAGGCGGTCGCGCGCGCGAAGCTGCGCCTCCAGCAGCACGGTGGCTCGTTCGGCGGCCAGGGCGGCCACGTCCTCGTCGCTGGGCAGGGGCCATTCCTGCATATCGATGTCAAACATCTTGGCGGTCCCGTCCAGCTTGATCTTTTCGACCAGGCTGACCAGGGTGATGGCCACCCCGCTGGCGCCGGCGCGCCCGGTGCGGCCGGCCCGGTGGATGTAGTCCTCCTTGTCCTCGGGCGGCTCATAGATGACCACGTGCGAGAGGTCGGGCAGGTCGATGCCCCGCGCGGCGACGTCCGTGGTCACCAGGAAGCGGATCTTGCCCTCGCGCATGCGGGCCATGATCCGTTCACGCTCGTCTTGGGAGCGGTCGGAGCTGAGTTCGTCGACGTTGTAGCCAAAGCGGCGCAGCACGGTGGCGACATAGTGGACCGTCTGGCGGGTGTTGCAAAAGACCAGCGCCGAATCCGGGTTCTCGACCTCGATGATGCGCACCAGGCAGCGGTCCTTTTCCATAGGGGGCACGATGTAGTAGACGTGCTCGGTGTCGGTCACGTGGACCCGGTCGCGGCTCAGGCTCAGGAAATCCGGGTCGTGCAGGAACTCGCCGGCCAGGCGCATGACCCGGGGGGTAAAGGTGGCCGAGAACATGTAGGCGTTGATGCGGTGGGAGGGCAGGTAGCGCTGCAGCTCTTTCATGTCGGGGTAAAAGCCCATCGAGAGCATGCGGTCGGCCTCGTCAAAGACCAGCATGCGCAGCTTTTTGAGCGAGAGGGAGCGCCGCAGCAGGTGGTCCAGGACGCGTCCGGGAGTGCCGACCACCAGGTGGGCGCCCTGCCGAAAGGCCTCCAGTTGGGGTTTATAAGAGACCCCGCCATAGACGGCCACAGTGCGGATGCCGCTGTCCCCGGCCAGCAGCCGGGCGTCCCGCTCGACCTGCCGGGCCAGTTCCCGCGTGGGGGTCAGCACCAGGGCCTGGCAGTGCGCCTGTTGCGGGTCCAGCCGTTCCAGCATGGGCAGGATAAAGGCGCCGGTCTTGCCGCTGCCGGTGCGGGATTGGACCATCAGGTCGCGGCCGGCCAGCAGGTAGGGGAGTGCCCGGGCCTGGACCGGCATGAGCTCCGGCCAGCCGGCCCGGGCGACCGCCTCGCGCAGGGGCGGGGACAATTGCTCCAGGGTGATTGGGGGCAGGGCGTTCTCCGGTTCGACCAGTTGCTCGGGGGCTTGCTTGGTTTGGGTTTGTTGTTCGGGATTTGTTTTCGTCAACAGCTTTGTCTCCTTGCTCGTTTTCTATAGATACTACATAAGCATATCACATTTTGCCCCGGCGGGCAAGTGCCCATTGAACGCGTTCGTATGCCGGTGCATGGGCAGTATAGCCGCTGGCTGGCCATCCGTCAAGGCAGGTGGGCGCGTGCCATTGGGGAATTTTGGCTTTTGTGCTCCGGGTACTTGCCCCCGTCCCGCTGGCGTGATACAATTTTGTACAGTGAGGAAGCAAAATAGCAAAAGGAGAAGACCGACATGATGAGCCAGCAGCTTTTGGACGAGATGAACCTGCAGATCAACAAGGAACTCTATTCCGCCTATCTTTACCTGGCCATGGCCGCCCACGCCGACGCCGTCAACCTGCCGGGCTTTGCCCACTGGATGAAACTGCAGGCCCAGGAAGAGATGGAGCACGCGCTCAAGTTCTATGACTTTATCAACAACCGCGGCGGCCGGGTGGTGCTGGAGGCCATCGAGCAGCCGCAGGTCGAATTCGAATCGCCCCTGGACATGTTTGAGCAGACGCTGGAGCACGAGCAGTACGTGACCTCGCGCATTCACCACCTCTACGAGTTGGCCGTGGCCGACAAGGATTATGCCAGCCAGGTCTTTTTGAACTGGTTCGTCGAGGAACAGGTGGAGGAAGAGGCCAGCGCCGGCGAGATCCTCGAGACGCTGCGCATGGTCGGCGAAAAGGGCCAGGCCCTGGTGATGTTGGACCGCCAACTGGCCAGCCGGGTGGCGGAATAGTAGGATTGTGGGCCGCTTTAGGGACACGGCGTGCCGTGTCCGCCTGGACAAGCAAAGCGCTATTTACGAGGCAGTCTTTTTTGATCAGCACTCAGGCCTCGAACCGCCACCAGAGCAGGCTCGAAGAGAATTGCCCCTGACGCAGGTTCGATCGCGCGACCCATTCCCGGGCCTCGTCCAGCGTCAGGCCCGACCGGAAGGTCTTGTCCAACAAGCCGACCCAGGAGCGCCGGATATCGGCGATAAAGAGGCGCCCATCGGGGGCGAGGACGCGCTCCATCTCGTTCAGCATCTGGATGGGCTGGCTGACAATGTGCACCATGTTGGTGCTGATCACCGCGTCGAAAGAGTCCTCCTCGTAGGGGATCTGCTGCGCGTCGGCCTTTTCAAAGCGGACCCGCTCGCCCAGTTCGGCCGCCCGGGCCGACTGCCGGGCCAGCTCCAGCAGGGGCTCGGACAGGTCGATGCCAACGACCTCGCTGTCGGGGAATCGGCGGGCCAGGACAATATTCATCGCCCCAAAGCCGCAGCCGACGTCAATGATCCTGCCCCTCGTAAAGCCCCGCGCGGCCAGCTTGTCCCCGTACTCGCGTCCAAACTTTTCGGCCATATTCCGGTGTCGCTCGGCGTAGCGTTGGGCAAAGGCCTCGTCCTCAAAGACCGGTTCGTGGGTTAACGGCGCTCGTTTCATCTTACGCTTCCTTTGTGTCCAGCCCCGGTGGGGGCAGCCGCCGGGCGGGTTCCCCCTCCGGAGTCGAAAATCGCACCGTTCATCCCCCTGGGCCAGGGTCGTGGTGCGCCTCAATTCGATGCCCAGCGCGCCAAACAGCGCCTAGTCGGTCCCGTCGATCAGAATCCGCCGGGCAGATAATTGGCATTTCATCAGCTTCTCCTATAGTTGCAGATCGTCCTGTCCCTACTATACACACCAGGCCCCATTTGTCAAGGCGCTCAGTTGTTGTCAGTGGGCGGCGGGTGTGCTATAATGTCCCCATCCTGTCCGGGAGGACAGCGTTACCCCCGTCCGGAGTCGACCGTGCCCCGAGGTAGAGGATGAACTTGCTGCAAAAGATCCAATTGGCCATCCGTTTCACCGGTCTGCCCAACGTGCTGCGGGCCGTGCGCTACGCCTGGCGCCGGGATCGCCTGGAGCGGCGTTTCGCCCCACCCAAAATCAAGGGCGACTGGCAGGGGCCCGGCCGGCTGCAGGAAGCCGTCCCCGCGCCGGCCGGCGCCGACGTCCGCTTCCAGTGGGCCAGGTTGGAGCTGCGTTTCCTGGCCCCCGACCTGCTGCGGGTGACCTGGCATCCCGGCCAACTGCCGGCCGACTATGCCCTGGCCCCGAACGAATGGCCGGAGGTCTCGCCGACGCTGCGCCGGGACGGCGATGGCTGGTGCCTGGATAGCCAGGAACTGAGCGTGGCGCTGTCCGCGGAGGGCGGCTTGAGCTTTTTCTCCGCCGCCGGCGAGCTGCTGCACCGGGCGGAACCCCCGCAGTGGCGGGGGCCGGCCTGGCGGCAGGAGGCCCCCCTGGACGAGCAGGAGCGCATCTATGGCTTGGGCGAGCGCGCCGCCGGCCTGAACCTGCGCCCCGGCGAATACGCCATGTGGAACCGCGACCCCGGGGGCAGCTATACTCCGGGGATCGACCCTCTTTACATCTGCCTGCCGCTCTACCTGGGCCTGCACCCGGGGGGCAGCTACCTGCTGTTTTACGAGAACAGCCACGCCGGCCATTTTCGTTTTGCCGAGCGGGCCGAGGTCCACTTTGAGGCCGGCTGTCCGCGCTATTACCTGATCCCCGGCCCGCCGGCCCGCGCCCTGGAGCGCTACGCCGATCTGACCGGCCGGCCGCCGCTTCCCCCACGGTGGGCGCTGGGCTACCACCAGTGCCGTTGGGGCTATCGCAGCTCCGAGGACGTGCGCGAGGTGCTCGCCGGTTTCGCCGAGCACGATCTGCCCATCAGCGCGGTTCACCTGGACATTGACTATATGAATGGCTATCGCGTCTTTACGGTGGACCGCTCCCGTTTCACCGATTTGGCCGGCATGGCCCGCAACCTGGAGGAGCAGGGCGTGCGCCTGGTGGCCATTTTGGACCCCGGGGTCAAGGCCGGTCCGGACTATGCCGTGTTTCGCGAGGGCGGTGCCTCCCACTCCTTCTGCACAACCCCGGAGGGGAAGGTCCTGCTGGCGCCGGTCTGGCCCGGCTGGAGCGCCTTTCCCGACTTTGGCCAGGAGCGCGTACGGACCTGGTGGGGCCGGCACTATGCCCAGTTCCTGGAACAGGGCCTGTCCGGCTTTTGGCACGATATGAACGAGCCGGCCGCCTTTGTCGCCTGGGGCGCGCCCACCCTGCCCCGCTGCCTGCGCCATACGCTGGAGGACCGCGAGACCGACCACGGCGAGGCGCACAACCTCTACGGCCTGCTGATGAACCGGGCCGGTTACGAGGCCCAGCGCCGCTATCGCCCCGGTCGGCGGCCCTTTACGCTCTCCCGTTCCGGCTGGGCCGGCCTGCAGCGCTACGCCTGGACCTGGACCGGGGACACGGCCAGCACCTGGGCCAACCTGCGCCAGACGGTGCCCACGGTCCTGGGATTGTCGCTCTCGGGCCTGCCCTACAGCGGCCCCGACATTGGCGGCTTTAGCGGGGACCCCTCCGCCGAACTCTATACCCGCTGGTTCCAGTTGGCCGCCTTGCTGCCCTTTTTCCGCGCCCACTCGGCCCTGGGCGCGTCCCGGCGCGAGCCCTGGGCCTTTGGCCGGCCCACCCTGGACGCGGCGCGGACCATGCTCAAGCTGCGCTACCGCCTGCTGCCCTATCTCTACACCCTGGCCTGGCAGGCCGGCCAGAGCGGCGCGCCCCTGGTCCGCCCCCTCTTTTGGCCCGCCGGGGACGATCCCGACCTCTGGGACGTGGACGACGCCTTCTTTTTGGGGGACGCCCTGCTGGCGGCCCCGGTCCTGGAGGAGGGCGCCCGCTCGCGTTCGTTGACCCTGCCCGCGGGCCGTTGGTACGATTTTTGGGACGATGAATCCCGGGAGGGGCCGGCCGTGATCGAGCTGCCGGCGCCCCTGGAGCGCATCCCCCTGTTGGTCCGGGCCGGCAGCGTGCTGCCCCAGGAGGAGGCCGGATGCCTGGAACTGCACCTCTATCCTCCCGCGTCGGGGGACGGCGGTGGGGGCGCTCTCTACAGCGACGCCGGCGACGGCTATGGCGCCGGCCGGCTGGATATCTTTTCCCTGGCGTGGGTCAAGGACGGCCTGCTCGAACTGGCCTGCCAGGAGCGGGCACTGGCTGGCTACCGGGGTGCCCTGCTGGAGCGCCCATACGCCTTTCCCTATCGCCGATTGGGCGTCCACCTGCACGGCTTGCAGATCGGGCGGGCCTGGGTGGACGGGAAGGAGGTTGCCGTGGAGGATGGAGTGCTGCAGGCGGCTCCGTTTAACAAGCTGCGGTTGGAGGTCCGGTTTGTTGCCCAGTAGCCCTTTCTGTCGGGGTGAGGCGTTCCATACGGGGGCATTTTCGTCCTTTGGGATGGCGCAGCGGACCTTGGAAGACCTTGAGCATAGCGTGGGTAGTGGCAGTTCCACTCCACTCTACTCCCCGCCGGACGTCGCCTTCTGACAAAGGCAACGGCTGGACCGAGGGGGGAGGGGTGAGGGCTATATGTGCCTATGCTACCTGACAGGAGGGACGTACTTTTGGATTTCGAAAAACTGGGCTTGTTTTACCTGGGCAAGGAATACGACGTCGCCGCCGGCAAGCTGTTGCAGCGACTGCTGCTGTACGACGCCCGCGACCTGACCACCCACGCCGTCTGCGTGGGCATGACCGGCAGCGGCAAGACCGGCCTGTGCATCGACCTCTTGGAGGAAGCGGCGATCGACCACGTGCCGGCCATCATTATCGACCCCAAGGGCGACATTACCAACCTGCTGCTCAACTTTCCCGAGCTGCGCCCGGGGGATTTTCGCCCCTGGATCAACGTGGACGACGCCCGGCGCAAGGATCTCAGTGAGGAGGCTTTTGCCGCCGAGCAGGCCGGGTTGTGGCGGGAGGGGTTGGAGCGCTGGGGCCAGGGCAGCACCCGCCTGCTGCTGCTGCGCGCCTCGGCCGACTTTAGCATCTATACTCCGGGCAGCGAGGCCGGCATTCCGGTCTCGATCCTGCGTTCCTTTGACGCGCCGGACCTCGACTGGGAGTCAGAGGCCGAACTGCTGCGGGAGCACATCCAGGGGACAGTCAGCGCGCTGCTGGACCTGATCGGCGTGGACACCGATCCGGTGCGCTCGCGGGAGCACATCCTTCTCTGCAACCTGCTGGAGTATTTCTGGCGGCGCCAAGAGCCCTTGGATCTGCCCCGCCTGATCCAGGCCATCCAAAAGCCGCCCCTGCAGCAGTTGGGCGTGATGGACGTGGACACCTTTTTGCCCGAGGCGGAGCGCTCCAAGCTGGCCATGGCCATCAACAACCTCATCGCCGCCCCGACGTTCAAGAGCTGGCTGCACGGGCAGTCGCTGGACGTGCCCTCCTTCCTGGCCACACCGGAGGGCAGGCCGCGCCATTCCATTTTCTACATCGCCCACTTGAGCGACCACGAGCGCATGTTCTTTGTCAGCATGCTGCTGAACCAGGTCCTGGTCTGGATGCGCTCGCAGCCGGGCACCACCAGCCTGCGGGCGCTGCTCTACATGGACGAGGTCTTTGGCTTTTTGCCGCCCGTGGCCAATCCGCCCAGCAAGCGGCCCCTGCTGACGCTGCTGAAACAGGCGCGGGCCTTTGGCCTGGGCGTGGTCCTGACCACCCAGAACCCGGTCGACCTGGACTACAAGGGGCTGGCCAACACCGGCACCTGGTTCATCGGCCGGCTGCAGACCGAACGGGATAAAGCGCGCCTGCTGGACGGCCTGGAGAGCGCCTCTTCGGCGGCCGGCCAGTCCCTCAATCGGGAGGCCCTGAGCAGGACCATTTCCAACCTGCAGAAACGGGTCTTTTTGCTGCACAGCATTTACGAGGACGCGCCGGTGGCTTTCAAGACGCGCTGGGCCATGAGCTATCTGCGCGGCCCGCTGACCCGCCCGCAGATCCAGGAGTTGATGCGGGGTCGTTCCCCGGACCGGCCGGCCCGGTCCAGGACGCCGCTCGCTCCCGAGAAAACGGCCTCCCTGGAGCCGCTCGAATCCGTCGAGCCGGCCACAGTGGCGGACGAAGCAGTTCCCGCCGCCGTGAGCCAGTCGGCCCGGCCGGCGGCGCTCCCTGAAAGCCGGTCCAAACCCGCCGCGCCGGTCCGGTTGCTGCTGGCCGCGCCGCCGACGCTTTCCTCGCGCGTCGAGCAGGTCTATTTGCCCATCCGCCGGGAACTGGAGCGGGCCCGACAGCTCGTCCAGGCCAAGGCCGAGGGGGCGATCGAGTTCCAGGAGCAGCGCCTGCTCTACGTGCCCGCCGTGTTGGGCTTGGGCCAGGTCGACTATGTTGACCCGCGCAAGGGCGTGTACGAGCAGGAACGCTTTGCCCTGCTGGGACGGGCCGGCGGCATCGGTCGGGCGGTGTGGGAGCAGGCCCGGCCGATCGAACTGGCCCTGGAGGAACTGTCCGACCGGCCGGTCGCCGGGGCCTCCTTTGTGGACCTGCCCGTCACCCTGGACGAATCCGGTGAATTTACCGCCCTGAAAAAGGCGCTGGCCGATATGCTCTATTACAACAGGCGGCTCGTCCTGCTCTACAGCCCGGAACTGGACCTTTATTCCACCCCGCAGGAGAGCGAGCGGGACCTGGCGCTGCGGGCGCAGCAGGCCGCCCGGGAGCGCCGCGACCAGGAATTGGACGATCTGTACGATCGCTACGAGGCCAAATTGGCCAGGATAGAGGAGCGCCTGCGCAAGGCCGAGGCCAATCTGGAGCGCAAGCAGGCCGATGCCCGCGCCCGTGGGCGCGAGGCCGTCATTTCGATCGGCGAATCGGTGTTTGGCATCTTTCGTGGGCGCCGCACCACCCGCGGCCTGTCCACCTATATGAGCAAGCGCCGCCAGGCCGATCTCAAAGATATGGAGGTCGAGGATGTGGAGGCATCCATCGACTTGCTGGAGCAGGAGATGCGGGACCTGCAGGCCGAATTGGAGCGGGAAGTGGAGGCGGTGCGGGGCCACTGGGATGCGGCCCTGGAGCAGCTGCAGGAGGTCCCCATCCGGCCGCGCCGCCAGGACGTGCAGATCGAATTGTTCGCCCTGGCCTGGGCCCCGCATTGGTGGCTCGTTTTTGACCAGGGCGCCGCCGGGATGGGCAAGCAGCTTGTGCCGGCCTTTTAGCCAGGACCCCGAATACATCGCTCAACGCAGGACCCTGCGCCGCTTTCAGTACAACCTCCGGCGGCGCGCCGAGGCCCTGATTCGCTGCCTGCAGGAGCAGGACGTCCCGCCCGGTGGTTTGGTACTGGACATTGGCACGGCCGACGGCCTGGTGCTGCGCGACCTGGTCGAGGCCTGGCCCTGCCGGGCCAT
>JAFGKG010000174.1 GCA_016928715.1 Chloroflexia bacterium | reverse complement strand
ATACAATGGAAGCTGACCTCAATTGGAGGAACTGGTCATCCACCTTATTTTGGCCGGTTTGTGGTCCAAAACATGGGGCCAACCTCATCCAACGGCCCGGGGGAAGAGACCGTGCCCGACATTTTCTCAGCGGCTCCCCTTAGCCCTTCAAAAGTTGCCGATGCTCGGAGATGTTCTCCAGGAAGGACCGGCGGAGTGCGGGATCGGCGATTTTGGCGGCGCGCTGCCGCAAGAGCGTTCGCGCCTCGGTCAGGATGGCATCCGCCCGGGGGTCTCGATCGGCCTGCAGCACCTGGTAGCAAGCCAGGAGCACGAGGCCGGGGTGGACCGCGCCGGACAAGTTGGGATCCCCCTCTAGGATGGGGAGGATTTCCTCCACCTTGGCCAGGGCCTGCTCGACCCGGCCTTGCGCCAGGTCCACTCGGGCCAAGCCGGACAGATCCTCGGCTATACAGGTAGGCTGACCCAATTCCCGCCGTGAGGCCAGGGCCTGCTCGTAATAGGATCGGGCCTGTTCGAGTCGCCCTTGAATGTAGGCCAGGTGCCCCAGGTGGTTCAGGATCGATCCTGAACCCAGTGGGTCCTGCTGTTCTTGCCGGCCGGCCCAGGCCTCTTGGAAATGCTCCGCAGCCTGCTCGTATTGACCCAGCCGGGTTAGGACGAGACCCAGGTTGGTCCGGGTGGTGACCTCGCCGGTCCGGTCGCCCGTCTCTTGGTTGATGGTCAATACCTGTCGATGGACTGCCTCGGCCTGGACATACTCTCCCAGGTTGTAGTAGGTCTGGCCTAGATTGACCAGTGCCGTTCCCACGCCCATGCGGTCTCCGATCTCCTGGTGGATGTCCAGCGCCCGCTGATAATGCTCCAAGGACAGGTCGTACTCGCCTAAATGATTCGCCACAATGCCCATGTTGCCCGAGACCTTGCCTTCGCCAGCACGGTCCCCAATCTTTTGAAAGATAGCCCTGACCTGCTCGAAATAGAGGCTGGCTTGGGCGTAATCCCCCATTGCCCCCGAGATGATGCCCAGCGTGTTCAAGGCATCTCCTTCCCGCCGGCGGTCCTGGGCCTGGCGAAAGATGTCCAACTCTTGTTGGATGTAGGCCTTGGCCCTGGAAAAATCGGAGCGGTGGAAGTGGAGGATGCCCAAGCCGCGCAGGGCCTCTCCCTCTCTGGGGGCGTCCCCAATGGAGCGGGCCATTTCCAGGGCCCGTGTTAGATGCTCCTGGGCGGCCAGGTGCTCCCCCTGCCAGAGCAGCGTTTCGCCCCAGATGATCTGGCCCGAGATCTCGCTGCGGGTCCCCTCAGCCGGCTCGGAGGGGTCGGTTACCTCCCTGGCAAAGGCAATGGCCGCCTGGGCCGAGTCGATGGCCAGGTCAAAGGCGCTCGTATTTCGGGCATAGGCGGCCTGGCGCAGGGCGACAGCCGCTTTTTTGGCCGGAGAGCGCAACCGTTCGGCCAGTTGGGCCAGCGTGGCCAGGTCTTGGGCCTGCTCTTCTCTCCGGCCCCGCAGTTGATACATCCCCTCGCGGGCCAACAGCAGTTCGTAGCGCGTCTCGGCCTCGCTTTCCAGGGTGAGGGCCTCGGCCTGGCTCAGGGCGTCGATGGCGGCCTCGGTTTCGTAATGTTCCGCGGCCAGGCATCCCGCCCGCTGCAGGTAATCCCGGGCCGGCCCGCGCAGGGCCTCCAGCCCCTGTTGGTAGGCCGCTTTGTAATGGTAGGCGATTTGGCCATAGTGCTGGGCGAGTTCCTCCGCATAAAGCGTCTCCAGGGCCTGGGCCGCCAGTTGGTGCAGCTCCCGCCGTCGGGCCCGCAGCAGCATGCCATAGGCTGTGTCGCGCAGCAGGGCGTGTTTGAACAGGTAGTGTAGCTGGCTCAATGCGACCCAAATGGCCTCTCTCTCGGCCTTTTTTATCTGCTCCCAGAGCCCCTCTGGGAGCTGCTTCATGGGGCCGGCCGAATCGGCCAAGCCCTGCGGATGCTGCAGCATCTCGGCCAGCACGAGGACCTCAAACTCCCGGCCCAGTACGGCCGCCGTCTGTACAATGCCCTTGATCTCCTGGGACAGGCGGTCCAGGCGGGCGATCAACACGGCGCGCACGTCGGTCGGGATGGCCTGGTCCTGTGGAGCCAACAGGTGCCAGTGCTCCCCCCGCCGTTCGATTTGCCCCTGCTCTTGCAGGTACAACAGGATCTGTTCCGCGAAAAAGGGGTTCCCCTCGGCCCGCTGCACCAGCAGTTCGCCCAGGCCTGCGGCCAAAGCGCCCCCCAGTCTCTCTTGTGCCAGATCGCCCAATTCCTGGCCCGAAAGGCTGCTCAGCTCGATCTTTTGGGGGACAATCTCTTGTTCCATCCAAGACTGCTCGGGCCGGTCTCTACCACTCGCCGGCCGGGTAGTGACAACAAGGCCGAAGGGATAGGATTCGACGTTGCGCACGAGTTCCTGAACGAATTGGATCGAGTCTTGATCCAGCCACTGGATATCCTCTAACAAGATCAGCAGGGGGCGGTGTTGGCTCTCAGCCTTGATCAGGGTTTTCAGGGCGATGCGCGTATTCTCAAAACGACCCTTGGGGTCGACTTGCTCGTACAGCGATCCCTCCCAAGACAGGTTGACCAGGGCGCCGAGGAAGGAACGGGTGCGCTCGAGTTCGTTTTGCAAAGTGGGGTTCTTGGTGTCGGCGATGAGGCGGTCGATCTTTTGTTGAAAGCCCCGCTGGTTGAGGGCCGGGGACTGGGCTGGATGCACCCCAAAGTAGTTGTGGAGCCAGTAGCGAAAGGGGTTGAGTGATTGGCGCAGGATTTGATCGCTCTGGCAGAGAAAGAACTGCGAGTGCGGATGGGCTTGGGCCAGGCGGGCTTGGAACTCGTGCACCAGCCGGCTCTTTCCCAGGCCGGCCTCGCCCGATATGAGCATCACTCCGGCAAAGCGGCCCTGAAAAATGGGCTGGACGAATTGGGCCAGTTGGTCCAGCTCGGCCTGGCGTCCCACCATGGCCCCCCGAAAGAATTCCTCCTCTCCGGGATCTTTATAGCCTCGAAGGAGATACACCGGATACGCTTGGGGAAAGCCCTTGAAGGTGTGCAGCCCGATCGGTTCGATCGCAAAGTGTGGGCCGGCCCTTTGGGCGGTGTTTTCATCCAGCCAGATCTCGTCCCAGGGAGCGGTGGTCATAAAGCGGGCGGCCAGGGTGACCCCCCGGCCATAGCAGGAGAACTCGCCCCGGGTGGGGGAACCGGTCAGGCCGGCGTACATGGGCTGGTAGGTGATGCCGGCCTTGAACACAAAGGGGGTGGCCCGGCGCAGGGCCAGGATAAAATTGAGCAGCCGGGCGACGTCGTTCTCAAAGCTGGTCGGCGCGCCCCAGAACAGCAGTAGGTTGCAGCCCTTGTCTCCAAAATCGATCCGGTTCAGATAGCCGCCGTACTGCTGCTGCAGGCTCAGGACCGCCTGGACAAATCGCTCTAGTGGCCTGCTCGAACTGATCGCCTCGAGTTGTAGAAAGAGGGTCAGTACCTGGCGGAACTCGCCCCAGACCTCCGCTCCGGCAGCCTTGCCCGTCTCGGCACGAATGGCCCGGGGCAGGAAATCGGCCATGTACTCGAGGTGGGACTGGGCCCGCTCCACGGGCCGGGGTTTGGGCAGCGCGCCGGGGACGGCGGTGACCCGGAAGTGGCCCGTCGCCGGGATTGGCTCGGCTTGCCCCAACGGGGCCACCACCCGGTGTACTGCCGCGCTGAGGATCAACTCCCCCGCCGCGGCCTGGTGTTCGGCTGCGGCGGCGGCCTCGATGGCCGGGCCGCTGAAGAAATGGACGGCCTTGACCTCGGCCTGGTCCATGCTTTCCGCATCTGGTTGGAGGATGCCCCAGACGACCTCGCCATCGGCCAGGCCCAGCTTGATGCCAAAGGGGAAACTGCCATAGGGCGTGTGCTGGCTGGGGTGGGCCGCCACGTGTTCCTGGATGCGGCGAGCGGCGGCCAGGGCGTGGGTGTAAGCGGCTGGTTCCGCATCGAAACGATGCTTTGGAAACAGGGCCGTGAAGGCGTCGCCGGCGAAACCGGTGATAAACCCACAGTGAGCATAGATCTGCTGCACCAGCGGTTCGAACAGTGCCCACATGACGTTGGCCATGGCCTCGGCCGCCTCGCTGCCGTGCTCCATCAGGGCGTAGGTGACCGTGCTGAACCCCGAGATGTCCGCAAACAGGCTCACCGCTGAGAAACGGCCGCCGGTTTTACCTTGGGCATAGTTTTCCAAGATGAACTGAGGGACGAGTTGGTGGTTCACAATGCCTCCTGTCCTGCATTGTAGCACAGAGCTAGACCATAGGTCAAGCTTTGGCGGAAAGTGGGCGCGCGCCCTTTTTGTCTTTGTTACGTGCAATCGCCCCTTCCCCTTTTTCTCTTCGCCCCGTCCATCTCTTGCCCCAACAACGTTCAACCAGCAATCGTAGCTGTTCTCTTCCGCTATTCCCAACGCTTTAACGTGTGAACGTTCCAACGCGCTAACGCGTCAATGTTCCCCCTTGACCCCGCCATGGGCCTGTGGTACAATTTTGGCCGTGGCTCTCGATCTAGAACAAGCAGGGGGGATACGAATGTCCAAAGAACGATGGCTCGGCTTGGCGGCCCTGGGGCTTCTCGGCGCGGCCGGCTACACCTTTCGCCGGCAGATCCTGGCCCGGCTGCTCGGGCTGCCTCCGGTGCGCAACGATGTCGTGGTGGAGCGCGGTCTGGCTATCCCCATGCCCGATGGGGCACGCCTGATGGCCGACCACTACCGGCCCCGGGCTGCCGGCGATTGCCCCACCCTCCTGATCCGCTCCTGCTACGGGCGCTGGACCGAGGCCGGCCTCTATGGTATCGCCTTTGGCGAGTTGGCCCAGCGCTTTGCCGAGCGCGGCTACCACGTGGTCCTGCAGAACGTCCGCGGCACCTACGACTCTGAGGGCGAGTTCGTCCCCCTGGTCGACGAGGCCGCCGATGGCCGGGCCACCCTGGACTGGATCGCCGAACAGCCCTGGTTCAACGGCGCCCTGGGCCTTTGGGGCCCCAGTTACCTGGGCTACGTGCAGTGGGCCATCGCCGCCGACGCCCCCCCCTACCTGCGGGCCCTGGTGCCCATCATTGCCTTTTCCCGGGGCTATGGGGCGAGCTATCCCCAGGGCGGGCTGGCCCTGGACCTGGCCCTGCGCATCGGCCATATTTTCTACGCCGGCGAGGATCAGGAGCGGACCTCTCTCGGCGACTTTTTGCAGTGGCGTACCCACATGGAGCGGGTCCTGCGGCGGGCCTTTGCGCACCTGCCCCTGCGGGAGGCCGACCTGATCACGTTGGGCCGGCCCAGCGAATTCTACCGCCAGAGCCTGGCCCACCAGCGGGAGGATCACCCCTTCTGGCAGGCGCTGGATCACCACGACTCGCTGGACCGGGTGCGGGCGCCGGCCCACCTCATCTCGGGCTGGTACGACCTCTTTTTGCGCGATCTGCTGGACGACTATGCCGCGCTGCGGGCGGCCGGCCGCCGGCCCTACCTGACCGTCGGCCCCTGGTACCACGTCGATTTCCGTTGGCTGTCGCCGGCTCTGGACCAGTCGCTGGCCTGGTTCGACGCCCACTTGAAAGGACAGCGCGATCGCCTGCGCCGCTCGCCGGTGCGCTACTATATGCTGGGGGCGGAGGAGTGGCGGGAGGCCCCCGACTGGCCACCGCCATCCCGGCCGCAGCGCTACTTTTTGCACGCCGGGGGCGCGCTGGCACCCGCCCCGCCGGCCGCCGACGGGGCGCCCGCGGCCTATACCTATGACCCGGCTGATCCCACGCCGAACCTGGCCGGCCCACTGCTGCTGGATCCGGCCGGGCCGGCCGACCAGCGCCCCCTGGAAGCCCGCCCCGACGTGCTCTGCTACACGACCCCGCCGCTGGAGCAGCCGCTCGAATTGGTGGGCACGGTGCGGCTGGAACTGTACGCGCGCTCCAGCCTGGCCCACACCGATTTCGTGGGCCGGCTCTGCGACGTGCATCCCGACGGGCGCTCGATCAATATCTGTGACGGTTTCGTCCGCCTGGAGCCGGAGGACGGATCGGCCCAGCCCGACGGCAGCCTGCGCCTGGAGATCGAGCTGGCCCCCACCGCCGTCCGCTTTCAGCGTGGGCACCGCCTGCGGCTGCAGGTCTGCAGCGGCGGGCACCCCCGCTGGAACCGCAACCTGGGCACGGGGGAGCCGCTGGCCGGCGCGACGACTATGGCCGTGGCCCGGCAGACGATCTATCACGACCGGGAGCACCCCTCCGCGCTGGTGCTGCCGCTGAACGTGGGGGATTGAGACGTTTTAACGTTGTCGCGTTAGCGCGTTGGAACGTTTAGGCGTTAGCACCCGGGCCACCGCGCCCGCCTGTCCCCGTCACCGGGCCTGACCTACCCTTGTCACTGGGTCCGCCTGTCCCCGTCACCGGGCCTGACCCACCCTTGTCACTGGGTCCGCCTGTCCCCGTCACCGGGCCTGACCCACCCTTGTCACCGGGTCTGACCCACCCTTGTCACTTGACCCAACCCACCCTTGTCACCGGGTCTGACCCACCCTTGTCACTTGACCCAACCCACCCTTGTCACTGGGTCCAACCCACCCTTGTCACTT
>JAFGKG010000173.1 GCA_016928715.1 Chloroflexia bacterium | reverse complement strand
GACCATGCGCATGTTTTCCGGCTTTGGTAACGCCGAGGACACCAACGCCCGCTACAAGTACCTGTTAGAGCAGGGCCAGACCGGTCTCTCGGTGGCCTTTGACACGCCCACCCTCTATGGCCGGGACACCGACCACCCCATGTCGGCCGGCGAGTTTGGCAAGTGCGGGGTGGCGATCTCGTCGCTGGCCGACATGGAGATCCTCTTTGACGGCATCCCCCTGGACCGGGTGACGACCAGCATGACCATCAACTCGCCGGCGGCGGTCGTCTGGGCCATGTACATCGTGGCGGGGGAGAAACAGGGCGTGCCCTGGGCCAAGCTGGGCGGGACCATCCAGAACGACATCCTCAAGGAGTACATCGCCCAGAACGAGTACATCTTTCCGCCCGAGCCATCCATGCGCCTGGTCACCGACACCATCGAGTTCGGCAGCCAGCACCTGCCCCGTTGGAACACCATCTCTATCTCGGGCTATCACATCCGCGAGGCCGGCTCCACGGCCCTGCAGGAACTGGCCTTTACCCTGGCCGATGGCCTGAGTTATGTAGAGCACGCCCTGGAGCGGGGCCTGGACATTGACGATTTCGCCCCGCGGCTGTCCTTCTTTTTCAACGCCCACAATGACTTTTTCGAGGAAATTGCCAAGTACCGAGCGGCCCGGCGCATCTGGGCGCGCCAGATGCGCGAGCGTTACGGGGCCCAGCATCCGCGCTCCTGGCTGCTGCGCTTTCACACCCAGACGGCCGGCTGCAGCCTGACCGCCCAACAGCCCGAGATCAACGTGGTGCGGGTGGCCATCCAGGCCCTGGCCGCGGTGTTGGGCGGCACCCAGTCGCTGCATACCAACTCGCTGGACGAGGCGCTGGCCCTGCCCTCGGAAAAGGCGGTGACCATCGCCCTGCGCACCCAGCAGATCATCGCCCACGAGAGCGGCGTGGCCAACACGATCGACCCGCTGGCCGGCAGCTATTACGTGGAGTGGCTGACCCGGCGTATGGAGGAGCAGTGCCTGGAGTATTTCCAGCGCATCCGCGACCTGGGCGGGGTCATTGCCGGCATCCGGGAGGGTTTTTTCCAGCGCGAGATCGCTGGGGCGGCCTACCAGTACCAAAAAGAGATCGAGGCCGACGAGCGCACCATTGTCGGGGTCAACGACTATGTGATGGACGAAGAGATCGAGATCCCCCTGCTGCGGGTGGACAAGGAGAGCGAGCAGCGCCACCTAGAGCGGTTGGCGCGGGTGCGCCGGGAGCGGGACAACGAGCGGGTGGGCGAGACGCTGGCGGCGCTGGAGCGGGCGGCCCAGGGCACCGAGAACACCATGCCCTACATTATCGAGGCGGTGCGGGCCTATGCCACGCTGGGCGAAATCTGCGACGTGTTCCGCAAGGTCTTTGGCGAGTACCGCCAGGCCGGGTTTATGTAGCAACGGCGTGCGCCCGGGCCAAGCAGGAGACCGGTACGAGGAATAGTAGGGGCGGGCCCTCGTGCCCGCCCGGGCGAGTACTATTTACGGAGCAGGCGCCCACGCCCATCCTCGGCGCAGCCGAGGCGGGCACCCCAAAGGACGTAAATGGGCGGGCGTTATTTACGAGGCAGGGAATAACGGCTTGGGCCGGATGGCAAGTTTTAGAGGGACGGTGATTTTGACGGGTTGGGAAGCATGGACCCAGGAGGGCTGGGGTGATTTTTGAGGACATGGTACTGCGATGTATTGACTGCGGGGCAGAGTTTGTCTTTACCGCTGGGGAGCAGTCCTTTTATTCCGAGAAGGGGCTTTTGAACGAACCGCGCCGCTGTCCGGACTGCCGCGACCGCCGCCGGCAGGAACGCGAGCAGGGGGTGGAATATCCCATCATCTGCGCGGAATGCGGCCAGGAGGCGACGGTGCCTTTTGTGCCCAGCGAGGACCGCCCGGTCTACTGCGACGAGTGCTACCGTAAGCGGCGCGAGCGGGAGGAGGGCCGCAAGGCCCCCCGACCCAGGCGATTCAAGCGCAAGGAGCAGGAGGCAAATCGCTGAACGTTGACGGTTGACAGTTAAGCGTTTGGGGCGAACTGGAGGGCTGGGGCGAAAAGGGGATCGTTGGATGAGGGACAACTCGGGCCGCCGCGAGCGCTGGCTGCAGAACCTGGCCTTTGTCAGGGTCCTGCTCGTGCTGAACCTGGTGCTGGCCACCTCCTGGATCGTTTTTCCTACTAATGCGCGAACGCGCCAACGTTCCAACGTCTTTTATCCGCCGTCCAGCACCTCGCGCAGGCGCTGCAGCAAGTCGTGGGTCGAAAAGGGCTTGGGCAGGAGCAGGGTCTGTCCGGTCAGTCCTTCCAGGTGCACGCTGCGATCGCCATAGCCGGTCATGAGGATGGCCGGCAGGTTGGGCCGGCCCTGGCGCAGATAGGCGATCAGGTCCAGGCCGTTCAGGCCAGGCAGCACCAGGTCCGTCAGCACCAGGTCGATCTCTTGCTCGTGTTCCATGGCGATGGTCAAGGCCTGCCGTCCATCCACGCAGACGAGGAGTTGGTAGCCATGCTCGCCAAGCAGGGTCTGCAGCATCCCGCGTACCGAGCTCTCGTCCTCCACCAACAGGATGGTCTCGCTGCCCCCAATTGGCGATGCTCCCGGCAGGATGGCTTCAGGCCTGGAGGCGGGGGCGGCGATAGCGGGCAGGTAGACCTTGAACGTTGTTCCCTGGCGGGGCCGGCTCTGCACCGAGAGGCCGCCCCGGTGCTGCTTGACGATGCCATAGACGACAGCCAGGCCCAGGCCGGTCCCCTCCTCCTTGGTTGTGTAAAAGGGCTCAAAAATGTGGGCCAGGGTTTCGGCCGGCATGCCGATTCCGCTGTCCTGGACCGTGAGTACCACGCAAGGTCCCGCAGGAGGGTCCAGGTAGAACGGTTGAGTGCCGGGGTGGATCTCTAGGTCATCGGTGCGGATAGTCAGGACGCCGCCCTCCGGCATGGCGTCGCGGGCGTTGAGGGCCAGGTTCAGCAGTACCTGCTCCATCTGTACGGAATCGGCCTCGATGGTGGGCAGATCCGTGGCCAGTTCGGTGAGGACCTGGATGTGTTCGCCAATGACCCGGCGCAGCATTTTGAGGGCGTTCTGGATGACGTCGTTGAGGTTGATCGGGCAGGGTTCCGAGATCTGCCGGCGGCTCATGAGCAGCAATTGGCGGGTCAGGCGGGTCGCCCGTTGGCCCAGGTTATGGATTTCCTGTAGGTTCTCATAGAGGGGCATGTGGGTGGGGACGTCCTGCATGGCAAACTCGACGTTCAACATCAGGCCGGTGAGAAAGTTGTTGAAATCGTGGGCCACCCCGCCGGCCAGGCGCCCGATGGCCTCCATCTTTTGGGCGCGGATCAACTGCTGTTGAGCCACCCGCAGCGCCTCCAGGGCCTGTCGCTGTTCCTCAAAGAGCTGCGCCTTGTCGATGGCGATCGCGGCGTGGTGGGCCATAGTGGTCAGCAGACGCAGGTCCTGTTCGGAAAAGGCCCCCTTGCGACTGGCATTATCCAGCGAAATCACGCCCATAATTTTCCCCCGCACCTCCAGTGGCGATACGGCTGCGGAGAGAATGTCGCGCATCTCGGGGATATCGCCGTGGTGCGAGATTTCGGCATAGATGGAGGCGTCGGGGATGAGCATAGGCCGGCCCCAGGTGGCCACCCGGGTTGAGTAGCCGGTGGCCGTCTGGAAGCGAAAGTCCCAGACCCGCGCGTCCTCGTATCCGTGCAGGGCGGCGACGTACAACTCGTCGCACTCGGGATCCCGCAGCAGGATGCTGCCCTTTTCGGCGGGGGGGATGGCCTGGATAGCGCTGTCCAGGATTAACTCCAGGAGGGGCTCTACCTCCACCGTGGCGGTGATGGCCGCGCTGGTCTCTAGCAAGAGTTCAAGCTGATCCAGGCGCTGCTGGGCCTGGCCGTAGAGTTGGGCGTTGGCGATGGCGACGGCGGCCTGGTCGGCCAGGGCCTGCAGGCGAGCGCCGTGTTCCTGTTGGTAAAAGCGCGGGGTGCTGCTGTCGACGTTGAGGAAACCCACGATCTGTCCGCGCAGGCGGACCGGTGCGCCTGCGTAGGAGCGCAGCCATTCAAATCCTTCCAGTGTTTTCCAGTGTGGGTCGGAGCGGGTGTCGCTGATCACGACCGGGCATTGTTCCTGGAGCATGGTGTTCAAATTGCTATATTGCCCCACGGGAAAGGACCAATTGAGGATATAAGCGGCCAGGCCAAAGGGCTCGTAGCCGCGGGCGCGGCGGATGCGTACCTGCTCCCCCTCCAGCAGCATGACGTTGGCGGCATCGTAAGGCACAATGCGGTGAAGTTGTTCCATGATGCGGTCCAGCACCTGGTCCAGGGCCAGGGTGCCGGCCAGGGTCGCGCCGACATCCTGCAGGGTTTCGGCCAGTTCGCGCTGCTGCTGGGCGGCCCAATACAGCCGGGCATAGCGGATGGCCACCCCGGCCTGCAGGGACAATTGGGCCAAGATGTCCTCGGCCTGGGCGTCAAAGGCGTCCTCTCGTTCAAAGTTGTCCACCGTGATATAGCCCAGCAGGGTATCCTTCCACAGAATGGGGGAGAGCAGAACGGACTGGATCTCGCTGCTGCGGCCGCTGCGATCCAGGGCCGCAATGGTATGGGGGTCTAGGTGCCGGCGGTTGTGTTGGGCCAGGTTTTTGAGCCGAACGACGCGCCCCTGCCGCAGGGGTTGGGTAAAGATGGACTCGGCGGGCATGCGGATGTTCTGCAGGGCGGCCAGATCGTAGCCAACCGCGCCGCGAAAGACAAAGCTCTCGCCCTCTACCAGGAGCAGGCTGCCGGCCTGTGCCCGGGGCACCATGGTGACCGCCTCTTCGATGATGCGTTGGAGCAAATTGTCCAGGTCCATCTCGGCCCAGAGTCCCCAGAGCGTGCCCAGCAGGGCCTGGACCTGTTGACCGTACTGCTGCAAGCGCTCCTCGGCCCATTTACGCTTGCTAATGTCCCGGGTAATGCCCATCAGTCCATAGGCTTGATCCCCTTTGGGCAGGGGCACCGCAATGACCTCGGTGAAATAGCGCCGGCCGTCCTTGGTCAGCACCTCGTGTTCGACGTGTTCCAGGCTCGACTCGCCCTGGCGCAGGCGATCCAGGCGCTTCTGCAGGGCGGTCCTTTCTTCCTCGGGGATAATTTGGGCCAGGTTCATGCCTACCAGTTCATGGGCGCGGTAGCCGGTGCGCTCGCAGATCGCCCGATTGACGGTCAGCAGCCGGCCCTCCAAGTCGCAGGTAAACATGCCGTCGGGACACAGCTCGACCAGGGTACGGTAGTGGGAGCAATCAACGGCCGTTGGCGGGGACGGTGGTGTGGTTGGACGCACGTCCTGGTAGAGCAGCTGGGTGCGCCGGGCGATGGTTTCCCAGCGGAACAAGTCGCCCAGTGCGACCGCCTGCCGGGCCAGTTGCCGGCGTTGGTCGGGTGCCTGCAGCAGTTCGACCAGGGCCTGGCGCAGGGCCGTCCCATCTCTGGGCGGGACCAGGTGGACGTTGTATCCGTGCTGCAGGGTGGGCTGTCCCGGTCCCAGGGAGACCTGGGCTGGGGAGAGGGGTTGGGTGGTGAGCACGGCGCAGCCCAGGGAGAGGGCCGCGACCAGGCTGCTGCGGCGCAGCGAGGCCCCGTCTCGGTAGGGCAGGACAACCAGGTCGCAGGCGCAGAGATAGGCAGCGGCCTGGTCATCGGGAACCGGGCCGGTCCAATGGACCGCCCCAGCCAGCCCCAGTCGTTCGATCTGGGCGCGCAACTCCTCTCGAAAGTCCACGTTGCCGGGGTCCGTGCTGCCGGTACCGCCGCCGACAATCAACAGGTGTGGAGCGGGATCCTGCGACTGCATTTCGGCCAGGGTCTGGATCAGCAGGTCGGCTCCCTTGCTGGGGTGGAGCAGGCCGAAATAGCCGAGGAGGGGCCTCTCGGCCGCGATCCCCTGCCGGGCGCGCCAGTCCAGCGGGTCATGGTGGGGCGGTGTGGGGGGCAGGCTGCTGCCCAGGGGGATGAGCTGGGGCGGCCGGGGCAGGCAGAGGGGGGCTAAAAGATCGCCTTGGGGCTTTCCCTGGCCCTGCAAGCGGGCCAGGTCGGCGGTGTTGGTCACGATCACGGCGTCGGCACGGCGCAGCAGGTGTGCCACGAGCCAGCGGCGCAGGGGGCCGGCCTTGGGAAAGAGATAGGGCAGGCGCAGGTCGTGCATGGTGACGACCAATCGGGGAGAGCAGGGCCGGCGGCCCAAGGCTTCGGGCAGAAAATGGATGGCCGGGTGCATGCGATAGGCCCCGGTTTGATACTGCAGGTGGAGGACGTCCGGGCAGTCTTGGCGCAAAAAGCGCCGGATGGCCGGCAGGCAGCGCCAGCCCCAGCGATCGATGCTGGCATGGACTGGCGGGGCATTGCCTGCCCCCCCCTCCGCTTCACGCGAGCTGAGCACGGCCACATCGCAGCCCTGCTGCTGCAGGGCCAGGGCCAACTGTCGTGTATAGTGGCCTATGCCTCCTTGTTGCGGAGGATATTCAGCGCTGAGCAGGACAACATACATGGTTCCTCCGACCAAGAGAACCGGCAAGTTGAGCGTTTTATCCTGTTGAACTGCTAGCGAGAGTGCTTTTGTACAAGGTCCAGGGCCTCTCGTTGGGCCTGGAAAAGGCGGGCCATCCCCTGGCGGGCCAATCGTAACATGTCGTTCAGCCGGCTTTGGGTAAAGGGCTGGCCTTCCGCCGTGCCCTGTACTTCGACAAAGCGATTCTGGTCGGTCATGATGACATTGAAATCGACCTCAGCGTTGGCATCCTCATGATAGCTCAGATCCAGCAGAATCTCCTCACCCACCAGTCCAACGCTGACGGCGGCGACAGCCCGCTGCATGGGCCACTCCTTGATATAGTTCTCCCCCAGCAGCCATTGGGTGGCCCGATAGAGGGCCACGTAAGCGCCGGTGATCGAGGCGGTGCGGGTGCCCCCATCGGCGCGGAGGACATCGCAGTCCAGAATAATCGTACGGGAGCCCAGCTTGGACAAGTCCACACTGGCGCGCAGGCAGCGCCCAATGAGGCGCTGAATCTCGTGGGTGCGGCCGCGCAGGATCATGCCCCGTTCCCGGCGCATCCGCTGGGGGGTAGAGCGGGGCAGCATGGCGTATTCGGCGGTGACCCAGCCCCAACCGGGGTTGCTGGCGCGCAGCCAGGGTGGGCTGTGCTCCTCAATAGAGGCCGTGCACAGCACGCGGGTATTGCCGATTTCAATTAGGGCCGAACCCTCGGCCATCGGCGTATAGTCGGCCACGATGTGTATGGGGCGTAGTTCGTTGTGGAGGCGGCCATCTGAGCGAGACATCAAACGTTCCTCCAGTTGGCCGTTTAGCGCCGCTCAGCGCCAGCGGCCAGGCTTACAATACCAGAAAACAAAGACTCATAACCCAGCCCAGAGGCAAAGATCAGGGCCAACTGCACTGTGCTGGGTTGGCCCAGGTTGGCCTGTGCCCCCTGGTAGATGGCGGGAAAGATGACAATGCCCACAATAACGCTGACCAAAAAGCGCTGCCAGGAAAAACGGTAGCGGCGCTTGCTGCGCACGGCGGCCAGATAGCCATTGGCCAGGATCCCCACGATGAGAGCGCCATAGAGGGCCAATTGCCATTGCCAGGGGATCGGCTCGGCGACAATGGTGTGGATGCCGGCACCGGGGGCAACGCTCAGGTTAAAATACTGCAGTATCTGCTCCATCGATCGCTCCTTTTGTGGCTGGAGGGGGGCGACAGGTCCATCCTCGGCTCTATCGAGTGTTGTGCCCCGTGATTGGTGTCAGGTGGCCACCGGTAAGGCTTGCCCCGGAGAAAGCGGGGGGGGGCACAGCCGTGCGCCCCTATGAGACGCCCCCACGGGCTAGTTCCACAGCAGTCGAATATAGCTATCCTCGGCGGAGCCGAGGTGTGCACCACCAGGAATGTAAAGGCCTCCTGTAGGGGCGACGCCTGCATCATCCCTACAAGCGGTCTGATTCCACCAGATAACGATAGGCCGATCCGGCCAGTACCGCCACGCCTAAGGGCAGGCAGTGCTCATCGATGTCAAAGCGTTGGTGATGGTGAGCCCGCGGATCCCCTTCGATAGCGGCGCCCAGCCAGGCAAAGGCGCCCCCCTTTTCGGCATTGCGGATCAGGATGCTGAAATCCTCGGCGCCGGTCTCTAACTCGGCCCCGGTCACCCCGTTGGGGCCCAGGATTTGCCGGCCAACCTCATATAGGAGGTCCACCATCGCCGGGTCATTGATCAGCACCGGATAGGCCTCCTTGATGTCCAGATCATAGTGTCCCCCCAGGGTCTCGGCCAGGGAAAAGGCCCGTCGGACCTCATCGCGCAGGCGCTGGCGCACCTCGTCGGAGAAGGAACGAAGGGTGCCCTGGATGTCCACCTGGTTAGGGATAATGTTGGTCGCGCTGCCGCCGCGCACCAGGCCGACGGAGACGATGCAGGGCTCGATGGGCGAGATACGCCGGGAGGGGATGGCATAGAGTGTGTTGAGTACCTGGCTGGCAATGGCGATGGGGTCAATGCCCTGATGGGGGCGGGCGGCGTGGGTCGAGACGCCGTGCACGGCGCCAAAGAAGGGGTCCACCGCAGCCATAAAGGGGCCGGAGCGGGTGCGCAGCTTGCCCACGGGCAGGTCGGCATCCACGTGCAGGCCAAAGACAGCCTGGACCCCCTCCATCGCACCGTCTTCCACCATGCGCATCGCGCCGCTTTTGCCCTCCTCGTCCACCCGCTCCTCGGAGGGTTGGAAGAGCAGGCGTACCCGTCCTTGGGCGGGGGGCTGCTGGGAGAGCAACGCAGCCGCCCCGAGCAACATGGCCATGTGGGCGTCGTGGCCGCAGGCGTGCATGACGGCCGGCACTTGTGAAGCGTAGGGCTCCTCGTTGGCCTCCTGCATGGGCAAGGCGTCCATGTCGGCCCGCAGGGCCACGATGGGCTCCCCCTGTCCAATCTCGGCAACTACGCCGGTGAAGCCAACGCCTTCCTGGGCGGTCAAGCCCATCTCACGGAGGGCCTGGGCGATATAGTAGGCCGTTTTTTTCTCCTGGAAGGCCAACTCGGGATAGCGGTGAAAGTGTCGACGCCATAAGCGTAGTTGTTCCTCGATGGCCTGGGCTCGTGACAGCAAGTTTGGCACAGTTCCCCCTTTTGGGCAAATTTGAACGTCCAAGCGGGACTAGGGAATCACCCGCAGGTACATTGTCGCGCTCATATAGTCCTGATCGGCCTCGCTCGAGGCGCCGGACATGCCCATTCCGCCTAGAATGTCCAGGAAGGGCTTGGTCTCCTCCCGGAAGGTGCTCTTTTCGGGTTCTTGCAGGGCGCTGTCCAAAAAGCTGCTCAACTGTTGGAAATCCAAGTAGAACAGGCCGGTGCGCTGCTCTGGCAGCCTCTGGCTGACCTTTTCAAACTCGGAGGCCGCGGCCATACGCTCGCCCTTGCTCTGGTGGGCTTGAAAGGCCGCCTCAAAGGAAGCCTCGTCGATGGCGATGATCATAAAATCATCGACAAAGGCATAGCCTGGCATGTAGCCAAACAGGGCCAGCATTGGGACCACCCGGGCCTCGACCCCGGCGATCTCTCGGGGGGCAAAGCTTAGATCGCCCTGCTCTGCCAGCAGGCCCTCGATCTTGTCCATAGCCTGCTGTGCCTTGGCCTTGTCGGTGGCCTCGACAATGATGCCAGCGCGGAGGGAGGGCAGGCCGGCCT
>JAFGKG010000172.1 GCA_016928715.1 Chloroflexia bacterium | reverse complement strand
TTTTCCGCGCACGCTTTTTGCCGCCTTTTCAAGAAAAAGATGCCCTAAACAGGCCATTTCCGGTCAAATTTCTACCCCAGTCAGGGGCCAGGGGGGAGGGGTAGTGCAGCAAGAAAAAAAACACCGTCATGGTCATACCGATGACGGTGTAGCGATCGGCTAACCCGCGCCGGCCGCGGACAAACTCCCACGTGCGCAGCGCCAGGATGGTAAGCACCAGAAAGGTAGCGACGAACCAGGCCAGCAGCATATCAAGCAATGCGCGAGTGGAAGCGGTCCAGGGCCGCGTCCTCACTTGGCGGCAGTGTGGTCTCGGGCTCGAGGAGCTGCAGGCAGATCGCCGTCGCCAGCCACTCGGCCTCGATCTCCTCCTGGTCCCCGTAGCGGTAGGCAGAGCGGGCCAGGGCCCACATTTCGGCGGGGATGCCCAGGGCCTCCCGCAGGGACAGTGGCGAGGTGGATGCTCCGGGCTGGTGCTCCAGAATCATGTGGGCCAACTCGTGGGCCATCGCCTGGCGGTACTGCAGCGCCGTCAGACCGGTGGCCACGATCAAATAGTCGACCTGCTCAGTCTCGACCCAGAGTGCCGAAAACTCGGGGGGCAGTGAGCACTCCATCGTCTCCAGGGGGCGCTGGCGCTTTTTTTCGACAGCCCGCAGCAGCTCCTCCCAGGCAAAGCGCTGGGGAAGATGGAGCGCCTTGAGCACGCGTTTAGTGCTAGTTCGCCGGTTGAAGAATGACCGCTTGGCTTGGGGGGACACGTTCTGTTCTCGCTTTCGCAAAAACTTTAGTAAAGGGCCGCAGCTCTTCCAGAAAGCGCCGTTCCAGCTCGGGCTCTAACTCGCGCAGGATCCGCTTGGCCGGCCCCACCAGCGGCAGGCGCAGCGGAGAGCGGGCCACCACGGTAGCCAACCGCATCAGCAGGCGGATGGAGCGTTTGTTGGCCAGACCGGCCTGGCGCACATAGTCATAGGCAGCCTCTGCGCTGGGATTGGACAGGCCCTCGTCGGCAAAGCTGCGCAGGTGGCGGATGGTCTCGCCCGAGATGCCAATTTGCAGCGCCAGCGAGGGCACCCTGCGGGAGAGGGGAATATCCTTCAGGGGATAGAGCTCGGTAGCGGCCGCCTCGATAGCGATCTTGAGCGCCCGCGGGGGCAGCACGCGGCCCAGCGGGTGTCGGCTCCGGGCCTGTTCTACCAGCCAGGTCCAGGAGCGGTCCATGGCCAGGTGCAGCAAGTAGCCCAAGGCAAAGTCGTGATCGCGCAGATCGGTGGAGGCTCCATCCTGCAGCGCCATAGACCAAAAGCGTTCCGGGTGGATCTGCTTTTGGGGATCGGCAAAGTGCGTCTGGGCCCAGGGCAAGGCATCGGCGTAGCGCAGGTCGGGGATTACCGCGCCCAGGTTGAATTCGTCGGGGTAATGCACCCCCAAACGATCGCGTAACTTGTCTGCCCAAACCAGATGGCTATAAGCATACATCAGGACACTTCTCCGGGCAGTGGCCGCTGCTGAATCTGGTGCAAGACATCCAAGAGCTGTTCCACCGCCTCGCCCTGCCGTTCGGCGGGCAGGTCGGTCAAGCGGGCGGTCACCGCGCGAAAGCCGGGGACGATTGGTGGCGGGCCGGATTCGACGGGCAGGCCCCACCAGTCCATAGGGAAGCCCATTGCTTGGGACAAGGCAAACAGCTTGTCCACCCCGGGGCTGCTAATGCGGCCGGCCATAATCTGCCGCAGGTAAGCCTCGCTAACTTGGCCACTGCTCTTGATCACCAGATCCCGCAGCGCACCCCGGCGCACCCGCCCACTGGCGCTCTTGGGCAGGGCGTCCATAATGAGTTCCATCTTTTCCGCGTAAAATTTACCGTCGTCCATACCGTCCTCGATGTGTAAGAATACACGCTATCCACACTGCTATTTTAGCATGTTTTGCCCCAAAAATCAAGTCCGCTCGGACTTGACTTTTGCCAGAGCGCATGGTATTATACATGTTAGAATAACGTATAACTATACACACTATAAAAAACGGGAGATCCTTATGTCTACGCCAGAGCAGGTCCTAGCCCCAACGCCCGGATCTACCTCGTTGATCAAAGAGGCGGGCTGCCGGCATGCCTTGCAGGAGATAGCCCCAAGCGCGCGTTTATTCAAAGGCGCCACCCGCTTTCTGGCCTTCCTGGCCCTAGAGGGCCGCATCATCAGCGTCTGCGCGGCGCTCATTGTTAACATGACCGCTTTTTCCCTCTGGTGGATGCTCTGTTACTGGTTGGACACCCATGGCCTTTGGCTGTATCTGCCGGCTTTGCTCCTGGCCCATCCGTTAGCGTTACTGGTGCTGGGCAGCAAGCTCAGCACGGGAGCCTTGATTGCCGCCAACCGCCGGGGTGAGCCCAGTGGGGTAGAGTTGGAACGTCTGGCCCGATCCCTGCCGCCCATCGAGATCCTGAGGGGCGACGAGGGGCTGCTGCTCAAACGCCTGCGGAGGTGAACGATGCGCAAGTTGGTCTTTTTCCTGGCCGCGCTGGCGGTACTGGTAGCCCTGCTGGCCGGGGCGCTGCTCGGCGATCCTCTGGACCGCTACGATCCTATCGATGAGGCCCGGGCCGAATCCATCCGCGCGCGCACCGCATCCGACCAGGCCTGGCGGGTAGCCTCCCAGCCCGTACGGCTGGCCCTCTATGCTGGCCTGGGCGGGGTCCTAGTGCTGGGCAGCGGCATGTTGGTGCTCGCCCTCTACCACCACCTAGAGCGCAAGAACTGCACCTTCTACCCCGACGCGCAGGGTGTGATGCCGGCCGTGCTGCTGCGGCCCGGCGAGATCCTGGCCGACCTGGGCGCGCTGGCCGGACCGGCGCAGGTCACCGATCGGGGCGTCACCTACAACCTGCCGCCGGCGGTCGTGCCCCAACTGCAGGCCGGGGCCAACCAGGGCGCCGCCACCACCCGCACCATGCGCGCCTGGGCCTCGCGCCAGGTGGCCGCCCGCCAGGAGCTGGCCCCCTGGCCGGCCCTGGAGGTCAAAGGCGAGCTTGAACGCGAGTTCCCCCCGCTGGAGGTTCTCACCGGGGACGAGAGCCACATCGTGCGCCTGCTGGAGGAGGGGGAACCGTGAGGGATTTCCTGGCCATCCTGGGCATCATCAGCATCGTCGCCTGCCTCTGGCTATTCCTGCTGACCGTACGCCAGGGCGGCATCCGCCAATACGACGCCGACACCGGCCAGGCCGAGGTGCTGACCTTCGAGGGCTGGCAGCCGGCGGAGGAAGTGGACCTGACCGGCAGCGGAAGGCCGCGACCGCAGGCAACCGTCGAGCCGGCCCCGGTCGAACCAACGACCCCGCCCACACAGGTCCCGCCGCCCACAAATGCGCCCACACCGAGCGCCACACCCCCACCGACGGCCGTCCCTCCGCCCACCGAAACGCCCTCGCCGGCGGCGACCGCGCGGGTCCTACCGACCGCCGGCCCGCCGGCCCGCCAGGGGGAATTGCCGGCCGGCTGGGTCCAGGACCCCACCGGGGCCGGATTCTATGCCGCTGAACCGCTGCCCGTCTCGCCCTGGGAGGTGCTGGGCTGGCTGCTGGTGGGGCTCTTGCCCGTGGGCGGGCTGCTGGCGGCAAGCCTGCTGGCCTACCGCTACACCGCCTTGACCAGGGCGCAGGCTGAAGCCATCCGGGCGGCCCAGGTGGGCGCCGCCGATGGAGCAGCGCCCGCAGCAGAGCCAGTGCGGGAAGAAGGGATGGCAGGGGGTCTTGAACGAGAAACGGATATTGAGGCCTACCTGCTACACATGCAGTAGAGTGCTATGGTTTGAGCGGGCGAGGCCAGGGGAAAGCAAGCATGAAGCTAAAGAAGCGTTCAGGGGTGCAGGTTAGGATTATCGATGGCCAGGCCTTGTTCCTGGGCAACAGCCAGCAATCGATCATCGGCAGAGAGAAAAACAAAGTCTCACCGGGGTCCTCGATTTTCGATAATGATTTCGGACAGGGGTTTGCCGGGGGATTGGCCCATCCGTTCGGCGAGTTCGCGACGTTCCTCCTCGGAAAGCGGGATCTCGGAGGATTGTCCCGGTGGTGGCGTGAGCAGGCCGGCCGCCACCAGCGCCTGGATGGCCATCTCAATCTGCCTGCTTGCCTCATCCTGACAAAGGAACTGATTGCGTGCCACTTGGTTCTCCTGCAAATTGAACGGCTACAACGGGTGAGAGGCGGGTTGCCCGCTCCAGCCCCACCTTGGGGAGATCATCTATGCCACTGCGGATCTCGGCGTGTACCTCCGTGGGAATATGTAGCACCCCATAGAGTTGGCGCAGTAAGTCGAGTTGATCCAGAACCGCAAAGTTGGAGATAACCGTGGTGTTGCTAATGGTATCCACACCTAACTCCCCAGATGATGGCGCAGGGTTTCGACTTCTTGCTCGGCCTCTTCCATGCTTTCGGGGCCAAGCCGGAGTTGAACCCCCCGTTCCACAAGAAGCTGTTTCATCTGGGCCCAGCTCACGCCGGCCAATGCCGCAGCCCGGGACAGGGAAAACCCTTCAGTCTCGTAACGGTAGATGGCCAGGCCAATCCGCAAATCGGGCCTCTCCCGCAGTAGATAGCGGAGGGCATCGCGGAGAACGGCTTCTTCATCTTCATAGAGGCCTGCTCGCACAAAATCCTGGATATGGACCATTGGCTCCTCCCAGGGTGGGCGTTTCCTACCCGGTCAGTCTCGTGGATGTTGTTGGAAAGCACAGTTCAACCCTCATTGTACCACATTTTGCTTTCCCTGGACGATTTGCCGGACACGTGTTTAGAAAAAGAACAAGCTGAAAGCGCTGGCCTGATGGCCAGACCCGGAGGTGCCCTATGCAACCCTTACCCATCGATCGCCAGAAAATCGACGCCCTCTCCCGGCGTATCATCGACGCCCTGGACCGGCTGGGCTACAGCTACCGGCGCAAGGACGGCGGTACCCAGCAGGTGGTCATCCGCCGCCGCCTGGTCACCGCCAGCGGCGCCTTCCTGCTGCTGGAGGTAGACACCCAGCGCCTGCCCCGGGGCGTGCGCGCCGACCAGCTCACCCACAGCCGCACCCTGCACCACCTGACGGCCGTGCTGCACCACCCGGTGCGGGTGCTCAACACCACCGGCATCACCTACGCGGTGGTGCTGGAGCGGCCGCCGGCCCCGGCCAAACTGCCCCTGCGCATCGAGTTGGCCCAGGCGCTGACCGCCTATCCGGGGGGATCCTGCGCCTTCCCCGTCGGGGAGAGCGCGGAGGGAGCAGTCTGGGAACGCCTGCGCGGCCACTACCTGGTCGGCGGCGAGACCGGCAGCGGCAAGACGAGCTGGCTGCTCTCGACGATTTTGGCCCTGACCCTGACCAACGATCCCCAGGACCTGCGGCTGGTCCTGGTGGATCCCAAGGGCGTGGACCTCCTGCCCTTTGCCGGGCAGCCGCACCTGCTGCAGCCTATAGCCACCAGCGTAGAGGAGGCCGGCGCGGCGCTGGCCGACTTGGTGGGCGAGATCGAACGGCGCCGGCGCGCGTTCACCCGCTGCCTGGCCCGGGACCTGGAGAGCTACAACCAGCGCAGCGAGGAAAAGCTGCCCCGCGTTCTGGCCGTGATCGACGAGGTCACCGACCTGGCCCTGACAGCCGGCCTCAAGAGTCCTTTCTATAGGAACCTGACCCGCCTGGCCAGCCTGGGGAGGGCCTTTGGCCTGCACCTGATCCTGGCCACCCAGAACCCCAAGGCCGAGGTGCTGAGCACGCTGATCCGGGGCAACCTGGCCGGGCGGATCGCCTTTCGCGTGACCACGCCCACCCACAGCCGGGTCATCCTGGGCCTGAGCGGGGCGGAAAAGCTGGGCCGCGTGCCCGGGCGGATGCTGGCCCGGCTGGGCGACGGGCGGCTGCGGGAGCTGCAGGGCTACTGGGTGGGGGAGGAGGCCCTGGCCGGCCTGCGGCGGGAGCTGGCCGAGGACCCGCTGGCCCTGCTCTCGGGGGCGGAGAAGGCCATGCTGCGCTATGCCCAGGAGCACCTGGACGGGCGCTTTCCGGAGAAGGACATCCGCGAGGGGGTGGGGGTAAGCCGGAAGGTCTACCGGCAAGCCCGGGGCAAGCTGGAGCAGGCCGGCCTGTTGGTCCGGGGGGAGAACAATGCCCTACTGGTCAGCGAGGGCATGATTTTCTAGCTTTGCCGGCCGGCAGGCTTTGCCTCTTGGCCGGTTTGCACTTTGAAACCCGACCATCGATATCTGAAACGGAGGCTGCTGTGGCGGACAAGATTAAAGAGCGTTTGAGTGAGGAAGAGGCGCGGAACAATCCGAACGGCAGCACTTTTCATCTGCCAGAAATTCCAAATCTAGCTTTGCAAGGAGAAAGCATTATGAACAACCATTCGCAAGAACTGCTTCCACAATCTCTGCAACGTTCTCGGGAGCCTGGGCCCATCTTGATCGGGATCCTCTTTGTGTTTGTCCTGCTTGTCTCGGGTATTCGACTCCAACAGGCATTCGCCCTTTTTGAGCGCGGGACCACCCGTGGCCAACTCCTGGCGGTGGCGATGGCCCTGTGCGTCGAGGCGGCCGCGGTCCTGGCCGCCTATTGGCTGGCCCAACTGCGGCGACGGGAGCAGCCCATCCCTGGCGTCCTGGCCACGGCGTTGGTGCTTTCAGTTGCCGCTCCAGCATTGGCCAACTTTGCCCATACTCTAATTCGTACCCCGGAAGGCCTGATCAGAACAGGCGGACTGACCCTGTTTTGGCAGATCCTGCTGGGCGCTGTGCTCTCCCTGCTTTTTCCCTTCGGCCTGGTGCTGGCCGCCGAGGTCCTCCCAGAGCACCTCCAGAAAATCGACGAGGAGAATGCGACAATGCAGCGTTTCTATGGGGAGATGCAACGGCGGTTGGTCGCCCTGGAGGGAGAAAAAGCCGAACGAGAACAGTTTCAGCAAGAGTTAGGCCGGCAACTGGGGCAAATGGCCCGACTGCTCCAGGCGCTGGCCCAGCAGGTGGGTACTCTTGAGGGCCGGCTGGCAGAGCAGGCCAAGTTGGAAGAGCCGGCCTCTCCTCCCGATCCGCCTTCACCAGAGGAGCCGCTAAAACTTTGGCTGGCGCTTTGGGAAAAGGCCGGAGGGGAGCCTTTTGATGCTGGTCTGGCCCAGGCAGTTTTCGAGCGGGGCAAGACGGTGGTCTACAATCGGCTGAAAGAGGCTGGAGAGACGGGACTGGTCGAAAAGGTCCGGCCGGGCCTGTACCGCTTTGCCGTCGGGAGCAAGGGCGCGGTTCAGTCTTGGATCGAGAGCCAGCAAGCGGCAGCGGACAAGGCGAATTGAGCTGAACGGGATCCAGCCCCAAAGGAGATTTGATGGCCAAGAAAGCAAAAGAGCGGCTCAGCCTGAGAAAAGCCCGGGCCAAACCGCTGGCCCTGAACGACAACCACCGCAAGATCCTGCAACTGTTGCAAACGACGCGCTTTGCTTCCACGGCACACCTGACTGCATTCCTGGAGCGCAGCCC
>JAFGKG010000171.1 GCA_016928715.1 Chloroflexia bacterium | reverse complement strand
TTTTCCGCGCACGCTTTTTGCCGCCTTTTCAAGAAAAAGATGCCCTAAACAGGCCATTTCCGGTCAAATTTCTACCCCAGTCAGGGGGGGGACCGAGGGAGGAGGGGTGAGGTGAGAATAGCAAGTGAGAGGAAAGTATGAGCAAAAAGATGAACAAAACCCCTCAAACCGAACCCCTGCAGATCGACGGACAGCAGCTCAGCCTGGAGGACGTCATCGGCGTGGCCCGGCGGGGCCGGCCGGTCGAACTCTGCCCAGAGGCCCGCCGGCAGGTGGCCCACTGCCGGAGCTGGGTCGACCAGGTCGCCGCCGACCGCAGCCTGGTCGTCTATGGCCTGAACACCGGCTTTGGCTCGCTGTCCGAGGTCTATGTACCCAGCGAGTTCAGCGCCACCCTCATGTACAACCTCATCGTCAGCCACGCCTGCGGGGTGGGGCCGGCCCTGCCCGAGGAGGTGGTGCGGGCCAGCATGCTCATCCGCGCCAACACCCTGGCCCGGGGCCACTCGGGCATCCGCCCGGAGACGCTGGAGACGCTGCTGGCCATGCTCAATCGCGGCGTCCACCCGATCATTCCCGAGATCGGCTCCCTGGGCGCCAGCGGGGACCTGGCCCCCCTCTCGCACATGGTGCTGGTGCTGGCCCGGGACCCCCAGGGTGCAGAGGAGCCCAGCGGGGAGGCCCACTACCGGGGCCAGCTCCTGAGCGGGGCCGAGGCCATGCGCCGGGCCGGCCTGCAGCGGGTCGTCCTGCAGGCCAAGGAGGGCCTGGCCCTGAACAACGGCACCGCCGTCTCCACCGCCCTGGCCGGCCTAGCCCTCTATGACGCCGAGCACATCCTGCTCCAGGCCGAGATCGCCCTGGCCCTCTCGCTGGAGGCGCTGCGCGGCGTCCCCGACGCCCTGGACGAGCGCATCCACCGCCTGCGCAATCAGCCCGGACAGATCGCCTCGGCCGCCCACGTGCGCCGGCTGCTGCAGGGCAGCGACCTGGTCGGCTCGGCGGCGCGGGTGCAGGACGCCTATTCGCTGCGCTGCGCGCCCCAGGTGCTGGGCGCCGCCCGCGACGCCCTGGCCTTTGTTCGCCAGGTGCTGGAACGGGAGCTGAACGCCGTCACCGACAACCCCATCCTCTTTCCCGAACTGGAGCGCCCCAACAAGGCCCTCTCCGGGGGCAACTTTCACGCCCAACCGGTGGCCCTGGCGGCCGACTTTTTGTCCATCGCCATCGCCGAGATCGGCAGCATTGCCGAGCGGCGCATCTTTCGCCTGCTCACCCGCCAGCTCAGCGACGGCCTGCCGCCCATGCTGGTCCAGGACAGCGGCCTGAACGCCGGGCTGATGATTCCCCAGTACGTCGCTGCCGCCCTCGTCTCGGAGAACAAGACCCTGGCCCACCCCGACAGCCTGGACTCGATCCCCACCTGCGAGGAGCAGGAGGATCACGTCAGCATGAGCGCCAACGCCGCCCGCCACGCCCGCCAGGTAGTCTGGAACGTGGCCCGGGTCGTGGCCATCGAACTGCTCTGCGCCGCCCAGGCCGTGGACCTGCGCCTGGCCGGCCTCCCCGGGGCCAGGCTGGGGCAGGGCACCGCCGCCGCCCAGCGGGCCGTACGCCAGCGGGTGCGCTTTTTGGAGCAGGACCGCTTCCTGCAGCCCGACATCGAGAACCTGGCCGGCATGGTGCAGCGGGGCGAACTCCTTCGAGAGGTCGAGGCCGCCCTGGAGCCCCCGGCCTAGCGCCTGTCCCACCCGGGCAGGATGGAGCATCCCCATGCGCAACAACCCCGGACCGGGCAAATTCATCGTCATCGAGGGCTTGGACGGCGTCGGCAGCACCACCCAGGCCGAACGGCTGGCCGAACGGCTGGCCGAACGCGGCCCGGCCTGGCGGACCCAGGAACCGACCGAGCGGCCGGCCGGCCAGCTCATCCGCCGCATCCTGACCCACGACTGGCGGACGGACCCCCGCTGCCTAGCCCTGCTCTTTGCCGCCGACCGCGTCGACCACGTCTACCACGCCGAGGGCATCCTGTCCCACCTGCAGCAGGGCATCCACGTCGTCTGCGACCGCTACTACCTCTCCTCCATGGCCTACCAGACCCTCGACGCCGGCTCGGGCTGGGTCTATCGCATCAACGACCGCGTCCTGCGGCCCGACCTGGTGGTCCTGATCGAGGTGCCGGTGCAGCAGTGCCTGCAGCGCATCGGCATCCGCCAGGGGGAGCGCAAGGAACTGTTCGAGGAGCAGCGGGCGCTGGAGCGGGTCCGCGCCGGCTACTACCGGGCCATCCGCCGGGTGGGCCTGCAGGAGGCGGTCCAGGTGGTGGACGGCAGCGGCTCGATCGAGGCGGTGGCCGCACTGCTCTGGAGCCGGGCGGCGGCCCTCTTTGAGCAGGGGCTGTTGACGCGGCCGGCGGAGCAGCGGCGCCTGGCCCGGGTCGTGGGGGCCGGCGATTTCCCCCGCCTGCAGGAGCTGCTGCTAGAGGACGAACGGCTTTGGCTGGCCGGCCTGCGCCGGCTGGGGGAGGGGCTGGAGGCGCTGGTGCACAGCCGGGACGAGATCGAGCCGCTGCGGCTGTGCCTGCGGCAGCAGGAGGAGGGCTGGACTACCCGGGTCGAGGGGGAATTGGAACAATGTGTCCGGCTGAAAACGCTGGTCAGCAGGTTTTACCCTTCCGCCGACGATTCTCCCTAGCCCGCCAGGAATTCCTATTCTTGCTTTGGCAGCAGTGGGTAAATCTCTGCCAGTAGAGCCGGCACGTTTGAATTCCTCTATCAACTCTGCGGCCCGAACAATATCCAACAGGGTGGAGCTATCGCGTTCCATAGACCACCTCTGCCGTCCCGAGAATCTCCTCCCAGCGCAGCCAGTTGTGGCTCTGTTCGACCGCTCTTTTTGTAAAGAGGTCTATTTCACGATTCAGTAAATTGGATAACTCCTGCTCCATATTCTCTAACCGGCCGGGGTCAATGGTAATGACCAAATGCAGCCTCCTAGACAACGAGGTACCCCCCGTCGACCGGCATAGCCGTCCCGATGACCAGGGAGGCCCGGTCCGAACACAGCCACACCACCGCCTGGGCGACTTCCTCCGGCCGGCCGAGCCGTCCAATGGGCTGGTGGAACAGCATCCCTTGCTCCGCGTCGGGATTGTGCTCCAAAATCTGCGCCACGGGCGGCGTTCGAATCCACCCCGGACAAACCGCGTTGATGCGGACGCCCTTGTCCGCGTACTGCATCGCCGCCGATTTGGTCAGGCCGATCACCCCGTGCTTGGCAGCCGAGTACACGGGATCCCAGGGGAACCCCCGCTGCCCGTCCACGGACGAGTTGTTCACAATGGCGCCGGTCCCCACGGCGAGCATGGCCGGGATCTCGTATTTCATACACAGCCAGACGCTCTTGAGATAGCCCGTGATGGTCTTGTCCCACCCCTCCTCCGGAATATCCACGAGCCAGCCGCCCTCGCCCCCGCTCCCGGCGTTGTTAAAGGCATAGTCCAGGCGCCCGTAGGCCTCCACCGTCTCGCGCACCAACGCCTCCACCTGGGCGGCCTGGGTGACGTCAGTCTCGACCCACATGGCCTCCCCGCCGGCCTCCCGAATCTCCTGCACCACTTGCTCACCCGTCTCTCGGGTGCGGCTGGCAATCACGACCCTGGCGCCCTCGGCGGCAAAAGCCAGAGCCGTCGCCCTGCCGATTCCCGAACTCCCTCCCGTGACCAGGGCAACCTGGTCCACCATTTGTCCGACCATGCGAACCTCCTGATCTTTGACGGTCTTTTTAAGCCGCCCACTCGTGATCCAGAATCGCGTACAGCAGCGTATCCCACCAGCGCCCCCGCAAGTATTCTTTGTCCCGCAGGCGTCCCTCCTGTCTCATCCCGATCCGCTCCAGCACCCGCGCAGAACGGGCATTTTCGGCGATACACCAGGCCCAGACGCGGTGGAGCTCGAGTTCCGAGAAGCCAAAGGCCAGCATGGCGCGGGCGGCCTCGGTGGCATAGCCCCGGCCCCAACAGCGGGGATCCAATTCGTAGCCGATATCGGCCTCGCGGGCCGCGGCGGACTCGAGCCGGACACCGCAGTTGCCGACCAGTTGGCCGCTGCTCTTGAGGGTAATCGCCAGTTGGAACTTGCGGCGGGGCGCCTCCCACTGCTGCTCCAGAAGCATCCGCACAAACTCGCGCGCCCGTTCCGGCGTCCTCTCCACCTCCTCGTAGTACTGCTGGTACAGGGGATGCCGCTGATAGGCCAGCACGGCCGGCCAGTCCTCGGGGACGAACTCGCGCAGGATCAGGCGCTCGGTGGTCAGCATCACGACCGGTTCACTCCTCCCACAGACCGAGGATATTGCCGCTGGGATCGGCAAAAAAGGCCAGGCAGGACGAACCCTGTGGAGCCTTGGGCCTGACGACCTCGCCCCCCATAGCGGCCACCTTTTCCAGCGTCGCCTCAATGTCATCCACCAGAATATAGACCACGATGCCCAAACGATCCGCCGAGGGGCGGGCCCAGATCCCACCCCGGCGGAGGTTCTCCAGCCGGGGTTCGTCGCCGGTATCAAAGAGCCAGACCGCCGTGCCATCCGCCTCTAACTTTTTGGTTACCCGCCAGCCAAAGACGTGCTCGTAAAAGCGCGCCGTCTTGGCGGCGTCCCGCGTCCGGATCTCGATCCAATCAAACGTATTCGGCACCTTTCCTCCTTGAATTGCACCGCGCTACGAGCTGCCGAAACCCTTGACCACCAAAGGCGGGCCAATATCCCACCGCTGCCTGAACTCGTCGGCGCCCACGTCGTAGCCGCCGCCCTGGGGACGGGGATCGCCGTCGATGTCATAGCGCACCCCGGCGTCCACGCCCACGTCCAGCGCCGCCGAAGCGGGCCCGATGTGATAATCCCCGCCGGCCGGCCGTATAGGGCCAGGCCCAATATTCGATCAAGCCGACCAGGTCGAACTGGAGGAAGGTCTAGTTCGCGTCGTCAAAGTCGAGCAAGGCGACCAACTGGTCCCCCTGGAAGAGAACGTTGGAAAAATAGCCACCCAGATCGTACCGGGAGAGGATCGCCGCGAAATCAGCGGGCGTAAATAGCGTCTTGACGGCCATGTTGATTCCCTGTTGTGGGATAAAAGTAGGGGCGACGTACACGTTCCTACAGATCTATTTTCGGGCTTTTATCCGGCCGGGCAGCTAAAAGGGCCACGTCTACAGGGGCGTACTAGACTGTTTCAGCAACAGTATAGCATAATGAGGATACGGCGTCAAAACAGGGGTTCGCCCCCCACAACGTTCCCACATGCTAACGCGCCAACGTGCTAACGCATTAACCGTATAGACAAACACACCCGCCTTATGTTATGATGAAACCAGGCCCGAACCCGCCGGGCCAAGGGTCCCATGAAGAAAACATTTCAACTCTTGGGCTGCCTGGCCCTGCTGCCGGGCGACTGATCGCAATTTGCACGAGGGCCTACCTTGTAGTACAATACAGGCGTCGAACTGATGGAATACGGTCCTGACAAAGGAGTCAGCGGTGACCGTTGCCCTACCCCTAGAACGAGGCGATAAACAGGCTCTGCCCCCATGGCCGGGGCGGACCTCTTTGTCTGCGGCAGCGGCCCCACAAGCCAGGAAATGGAGGAGAAACCATGCGACTCTACGCCGATAGTCCCCGCTGCGTGGGTTGCCAGGCCTGCAAGCTGGCCTGCGCCTTTAGCCACTTTCAGGAGAACAACCCCCGCAAGAGAGCCCTGGACATCATCCCGCACTTTCCCGACCCGGGCACCTACGAAGTACGCGTCTGCACCCAGTGCGGCACCTGCGCCGAGGTCTGCCCGGTGGAGGCCATCTACCAGAATGACAAGGGCGCCTATTACATCGAGCCCGAGGAGTGCACCGCCTGCGGCACCTGCGTCGAAGAATGCCCCGAACAGGTCATCTTTTACATCCCCGGCCGGGAGGAGCCCTTCAAATGCGACCTCTGCGGCTACTGCGTCGAGGTCTGTGGGATGAACGTGCTCTCGATCGCCGAGTAGACGAGTAGAGGAGGAGAAACAATGAACGGTTATGGTGGTACCATTCTACGGGTGAACCTGAGCACAGGCGAAATCAGCAAGGAGGCCTACGATCCCGAGGTCGCCCGCAACTTTCTCGGCGGTCGCGGCCTGGGCATCTATATCCTCTATACGGAGGTGCCGGCCGGCACCGATCCCCTGAGCCCGGAAAACAAGCTCATCGCCTCCACCGGGCCGATCTCGGGCCTGCTCGTCCCTGGGGCCGGCAAGATGGACTGGACGACCAAATCCCCCCTGAGCGGCGGCTACGCCAGCGCCAGCATCGGCGGCCACCTCACCGCCGAGCTCAAGTTCGCCGGCTACGACTCGATCATCTTTGAGGGCGTCTCGGAAAAGCCGGTCTATCTCTACATCGAGGACGACACGGTCGAACTGCGCGACGCCGGCCACCTCTGGGGCAAGGGCTGCATCACCACCGAAAAAATGCTCAAGGACGAGTTGGGAGAGGATTTCCAGATCGCCACCATCGGGCCCGGTGGGGAGAACCTGGTCAGCTATGCCTGCATCGGCCACGATTACGGCCGGCAGGCCGGCCGCGGCGGCGTGGGCACCATCATGGGCCACAAAAAGGTCAAGGCCGTGGCCGTGCGCGGTACCGGCGCCATCCCAGTGGCCGACAACGACCGCTACTGGAAACAGGCCCTGGCCATGTACAAGGCCTGCAAAGAGTCCGATGGACTGGAGGTGTGGCAGCGCTACGGCACCACCATCGTCACCTCCTGGTGCGACGAGGTCGGCGCCCTGCCCACACGCAACTTTCAACAGGGCAGCTTTGAGGAGGGCCCCAATCTCTATGGCGACGTGATGCGCGAAAAGATCGTCATCACCGACAAGGGCTGCTTTGGCTGCCCCTCGCCCTGCGGCAAGTATTCCCATTCCAAAAAGCACGGCATCCGCGTCGAGGGCCCCGAGTACGAGACCATCGCCCTGCTGGGCTCCAACGTCGCCCTGGGGGACATTGAGGACGTCGCCTATGCCAACTATCTCGCCGACGAGCTGGGCGTGGACACCATCTCGGTGGGCAACGCCATCGCCTTTGCCATGGAATGCTACGAAAAGGGCCTGATTGGCCCCGAGGAAACCGGCGGCCTGGATCTGCGCTTTGGCAACGCCGAGGCCGTCTTTACCATGATCGAGCGCATCGCCCGCCGCGACGAGGGCCTGGGAGACCTGCTGGCCCAGGGCGTCAAGGCCGCCGCGCAGGAGATCGGCGGCGACAGCATGGACTTTGCCATCCAGGTCAAGGGCATGGAGCAGAGCGGCTACGAAACCCACAGCGCCACCTCGATGCTGCTGGCCTACATGACCTGCGACGTGGGCGCCCATCACAATCGCGCCTGGGCCATCACCTACGACCTAGAGGTGGGCCGGGACAAGGTCGAGCCGGGCAAGGTGGCCAAGGTCATCCAACTGCAGCACTATCGCCCCCTCTTTGACGCGCTGGGGGCCTGCCGGCTGCAGTGGATCGAGCTGGCCATCGACGTCACCCAATACGCCCCCATGCTGGCCGCCATCACCGGGGAGGAACGTTCCTGGGAGGACCTGGTCAAGATCTCGGAGCGCATCTGGAACCTGACGCGGATGTACTGGTGGCGCGAGATCGAGGGCTTTGGCCCCGAGTGGGACCTGCCGCCGGCCCGCTTTTACAAGCACCCCTCCACCGGCGGCCCCACCGAGGGGGAACTGACCCCTCTCGAATCGGTGAAAAAACTGCGCACTATGTACTACGAGCAGCGCGGCTGGACCGAGGACGGCAAGCCCAGCCCCGAAAAGCTGGCCGAGCTGGGCCTGAGCGAATTGGTGGACCGCTACGGCTAAAGCCTGCATCGCTGTCTCGCAAGTGGACCCTTTCTGTAGGGGCGAGGCATACCTCGCCCCTACAGCGCTATTTCCGTCCTTTGAGGTGCCCGCCTCGGCGGGGCCGAGTCGTAGGGGCGACAACCCGTGGCTGCCCCCTATCCGGCCGGGCGGGCACGGGGGCTTCCCTCCGTTCTATCCGCTGCCCTCCGGGTTATGCTCCGTGCAATCCGTAAAGAATCCGTGTTAGGCCTCGCCCTCGGCCAGCAGCGTCTCCAGGTGCTCCTTGATCGCCGCCAGGTAGCGCCGGTTCTCCACCATCCGCCGGTGCAGCATGGCCGTGGCCGTATCCAGGGCCGCCTGCTGGGCCTCGGTATAGGCGATCACCGCCACCAGTTCCTCCTGGTTCAGTTCGGGAAGCAGGGGCTTGAATTTCAACAGGCCCTTTGGCGGCGCCAGCGGCGTGGGGACGAGGTCGTCCAGCCAAAGCCGCAAAAAGCCCCGCACGATCTCCCCCAGGGAGAATCCCTCTGCGGCCGCCTTTTCGCGGGCGCCGGCCAGCAGATCCTGGGGCACTGCCACTTTTAGATGATCCCCTTTGGACATATCCACCCCCGTTTGGCCCGAACGCGCACCCACCAACCGCCAAGCTCCAACTTCCAATCCCCATCATACCACGAGCGGGGCCGTTGTCAACCGCAGCTTTCGTAATCTTGGGCAGTGCGCTTGCAGCAAACTTGTGCTATAATAGGGCCATAGAGATGATGAGGTTGTTCCGTGGAACGAGCGACCAGATTGAGCAGCTTGATCCTATTGGGCGTTGCCCTTTTGCTGGCGATGGGGATCGTATTCTCCTCCGGCGCGGTCAGCCTGCCCGAAAGCCATAACAATCCGGGCTCCAGCCCTACACCCTTGGTACGACAAACCGACGGGCCCTCCCTCCAGCCCAACAGCACCTTTCCCCCAGAGGTCCCGGTCACACCCGAGATATCCCACCCCAAATCAGGACGCTACGTGGCAGCCTGGATGCCCACCGAGTGGGACACCGACAACGCCCGCTTCTCTTTCGAGGCCAACCTGGATTATATCGACGAGGTCAGCCCGGTCTGGTACGAAATGCGCAGCAACGGCACCCTGCGCGCCCTGGGGGGATCCCGCGACGAGACCCTGATCGAGGCGGCCCGGCGGGCCGGCGTCCTGGTGCTGCCCTCCATCACCAATGGTTTTGATCCCGATCGTACCGGCTACACTCTGCGCAACCCCACTCGCCGCTCCCAATTTGTCCAGCGCATCCTGGAGGAGGTCGAGGCATACGGTTACGACGGCGTGGACATTGACTTTGAGGCCGTGCCGGACGAAGAACGAGACGTCTTGACGGCCTTTATCCGCGAGTTGGCGGCCGGCCTGCACGCCCAGGACAAAATTTTGGCCATCGCCGTCCACGCCCGCACCAGCGACGAGGGGGGCGCCTACGGCGCCCAAGCCCAGGATTGGGAGGCCATCGGGCAGGCCGTGGATCGCTTTCGCATCATGACCTACGACTATCATTGGCGCGGCGGCGGCGCCGGCCCCGTGGCCCCCATCTATTGGGTCGAAGACGTGGTGGAATACGCCAAGACCAAGGTAGATCCTGCCAAGATCGTCGTGGGGGTGCCCTTTTACGGCTACGATTGGGTCGGCAATGATGGATCGGGGGTAACCTGGCTCGAGATCCAGGACCTGATCGAAGCGTACGAACCGGACGTCAATCTGCGCGAGTGGGACGACCGGGGCGAGGTAGCCGAGTCCTGGTTCACCTACCGCGACCGCGACGGCCGCCACGAGGTCTGGTTCGCCAGCCGCCGCAGTATGCAGGCCAAGCTGGAACTGGTCATCAAACACGACCTGGCCGGCATCGCCATCTGGCGGTTGGGCGGGGAGGACCCCCGCTATTGGGACGCCATCCGGGAAACGCTCAAGCGCGATCCTTACGAGGTCCAGCGGTCAATCATCCGTTATTTGCCGGAGCCTTGAGTACGTTCATAACTCGGCAACAGAGGACGTTCAAGGAATTCGGGGAAATAAACTAGCGGACAAGAATGGGCGGGAAATCATGGAAAAGATCGAGGAACTCTTCCTCAATGGAATTGCCGCAGCCAAGGGTGGGAACCGCCGGCTGGCCCAGGCCTTTTTCAAGCGGGTCATCAAAGAGAACCCCTATCACGAAAGCGCCTGGATCTGGCTCAGCGAGATGCTGGATGATCCGGAAGACATTGCTTACTGCCTGGAATCCGCCCTGGCCATCAACCCCCACAACGAAAAAGCCCGCCTTTCCCTGGAATTGGTCCAGGATCGGCGCGGCGACAAGCCCTCCCGTCCGCAGGAGTGGTCCTCCTTGGGGGAACTGCTGGACATGGACCTGCCCACCATCCTTTCCGAGACACCCTCCCCCACCACGCCCAAGCCCCCCGCTGAACCGCTCGTCTACCGGGAGCCCGATCATCAGGGGGTTTGGCGGGCCGTGCTCTTTGCCGGGGTCGTAGTAGCGGTATTGATCCTGGCCGTGATCTTTGCCAAAATGCCCCTCCAACCGGACAATCCCGGCACGGGTCCCACGAACCGGCCCAGTCCCACCATCGACCTGACCGCCCTCCCCAACCAGGAACGACCCCACATCCTCATCTATTTCAACCAATTGGACAGTGTGCTGGGCCCCCTGCGGCTGGCCCACGATATCTATAAGGGGCAGAGCAATCAGCGCGTCTCCCTGGCCGACCAGGTCTCCTACACCAACCGCCTGCGGGCGCAGGTCGTGGCCGCCCTGGAGACGCTGCAGCAGGTCGAGCCGCCCACCGTGCTGGCCAAAGCGCACGGGGAATACCTGCACGGGCTATCTTTGGAACAGGAGGCCCTGGACAACCTACTGCGTTATTTTGAGACCTCCCAGGCCGGCTACTCCAACCGGGCCACGGTCAAGATGCAAGAGGCCGGATTTTACATGGACCAAGCCAAAGCCGTCTGGGAAGCCTACCGAGCGTGGGTCGGCCTGGCTGAACCCACCCGTATGCCCACCCCCTCACCACGTTCCGCGCCCACCTTTGGCCCTACCCCCAGCATCACGCCAACCTTTCGCCCGGAGGCTACCGCGACACCCTCCCCCCTGCCCACCGAGCCCATCGGGCAATAACTACAAATCCATGGCCTCTTCAATCCTGGGCAGGACCAGCCGTTCCAGGCGAGCCGCCACCTTTTCCGGCAGGGCAAAATCCAGGCCGAACAAGATGTTCCACTCGCCCTCCGGCCGACGGTCGGCTTGAAAGGTAAAGCGGCCCTTGCCCGGGACAGAGACAAAGCCCTGGGCGATGCCGGCCTCGACAAAGACGTCACGCACATCAACCTGGGGTTCAATCGACTCATTGCGGAGGTCATCGATTTCGACGCTGAGGATGCGTGGTGGGGGGTGCCGATGCAGTCCCTCGGCCACACTGATGGAGGAGAGAACGGCCGAGAGGAGGGCCTCCTCCAAACCCTGGGGCACCCCTTGGCTCAAAAAGCTGACCTGCCAGCCAAGCTCGCTGGCTCGCCGGCCCTCAAAGCGAAAAGACCCCACTCCGCCAACAAAAATAGCCCCGCGGGCCTGTTCCCCATTGCCAAAAAGGTGCGTGCGTACATTGATATCCTGAGGCGGAATCTCGGTCATGGACTAAACCTCCAACATGAGTGAAAGTCGTGCGGCCATCATATCATAGAAATCCGCCGGCTGCAAGCGCTTGGATTAAGATTTCCTTACAATCGCCGGCCTTGCCAGCAGCGGTCGCCTGTAGTACAATGCAGGGGAATGCAAGTACAACCAAGGAGGTCCTATGTTTCGGGAATATGCCCTGGACTGTTTTGAACGCGAAATCCGCACCGCCCTGCTGGCCCAGGAGGTGCAGCCGGAGGAAATCTCGTTCTCTGCCCCCCCGGCCGATATAGCCGCCGATCTCGGCCTGCCCTGCTTTTTGCTAGCCCGCCGGCTGCGCCGCCCGCCAGCGACCATCGCCGCCGACCTGGCCGCGCAGCTCGACTTTGGCCCGGACCGCCTGGTCGGAGAGGTCTCAGCCCACGGACCCTACCTGAACTTTTGCCTCAACCCGGCCGTGCTGGCCGAACGGGTGTTGCGGCAAGTCCTGGACTCGGGCTCGGCGTACGGCGGCGACACGGTCGGCCAAGAGCACTATGTGATCCTGGACTATTCCTCGCCTAACGTGGCCCGGCGCATGCACGTCGGCCACATGCGCTCAACCGTCATTGGCCAGGCCATCCGCAACCTCTACGATTTCAGGGGCTACCGGACCATCGGCGACAATCACCTGGGTGACTGGGGCACCCAGTTCGGCAAGCTCATCTATGCCTACAAGGCCTGGGGGGACGAGGAGGCCATGGCCGACGATCCCCTGGAGCACCTGATCGAAATCTATGCCCGCTTTCACGAGGAGGCCAAGGAGAACCCGGGCCTCGAACAAGCCGGCCGGCGCTGGTTCCTGCGCCTGGAGGAAGGCGACCCCGAGGCCCGCCGGCTGTGGCAATGGTTCATCGAGCTGACCATCCAAGAGTTTGAGAAAACCTACCGCCGCATGGGCGTGCATTTCGACACCTACCACGGAGAGAGCTTTTACGAGCCCATGCTGGACGACATCATCCAGGAAGCCGTGGACAAGGGCGTGGCCGAAAAAAAGCCCGACAGCCCGGCCGTCGTGCTGGACCTGAGCGAGTATGGCATCCCCAGCACCCTGCTGCGCAAGAGCGACGGGGCCACCCTCTACCTGACCCGAGAGTTCGCCACCCTCCTCTGGCGCCAGCAGGAATACGATCCCGCCCTCATCCTGTACATTGTGGGCGAAGAGCAGACCCTGCACTTTCGCCAATTGCTCAAGGCCATGGAACTGATGGGCTACGAAGAACTGACCCGACGCTGCGTGCACATCTCCTTTGGCCGCATCGTCAAACCCGATGGCAGCCGCTTCTCCATGCGCGAGGGCGACGTGATCTTTTTGCGCGACCTCTTGGACGAGGCCGAGCTCCGGGCCCGCCGGATCGTCGAGGAAAAGAACCCGGATCTGACCGAGGAGGAAAAGGCCGAGATCGCCCGCCAGGTGGGCATCGGGGCCCTGCTGTACAACGATCTCTACCAAGACCGCAACCGTGACATTACCTTTGACTGGGACCAGATGCTCAGCTTTGAGGGCAATACCGCCCCCTACATCCAGTACATGCACACCCGCTGCGCCAGCGTCCTGCGCAAAGCCGGCGGTCGGCCGGAGAGCTTCCAAGCCGGACTGCTGCAGGAGGAACAGGAGCAGGCCCTGATCAAAGACCTGGCCCGTTTTCCCGAGGCGGTCCGCAAAGCGGCGGAGCAGTACGCGCCCCACGTCGTGGCAGAGTGGCTTTACGAAACCGCCCGGGACTTTGGCCGCTTCTGGCGGGACATCTCGATCCTGAACGCGCCGGCCGGGGTCCGGGAGGCCCGCCTGGGCCTGGCGGCGGCCGTCGCCCAGGGCCTGCGCAATGGCCTGGGGCTGTTGGGGATCGAGGCGCCCCGCAAAATGTGAGAATATGGTCAAGATCCTGATCCTGAGCAAAGCCTTGGTCGTCGGTGCCTACCAGCGCAAACTGGAGTTGCTGGCCGGGGACGCCGAACTGGCCCTGACCGCCGTGGTGCCCCCCTACTGGCGCGAGCCGGGCGTCCGCAGGGTCCAACTCGAGCGCGCCTTTACCGAGGGCTATCGCCTGCTGGTGCGCCCCATCGCCCTCAACGGCTCCTTCCACCTGTACTTTTGGCCGGGCCTGGGCCGGCTGCTCCGCCAGGAACGGCCCGACGTCCTGCACATTGACGAGGAATCCTTCAACCTGGCCACGTTCCAGGCGATGTACCTGGGCCAGCGCCTGGGGGCGCGCTGCCTGTTTTTCAACTGGGCCAACCTGCTCAAGCGCCTGCCGCCGCCCTTTTCCTGGTTCGAGCGCTATACCCTGGACCACGCCGCCTACGCCGTGGCCGGCAACCAGGAGGCGGCTGCCATCCTCCAGGCCAAGGGCTACCGGGGGCCCCTGCGGACGATCCCCCAGTTCGGGGTCGATACCGGCCTATTCCGACCCCGCCCGGACGAGCCAACCCCGGCCGCCCTGCACAAAGCACCGGGGGAACTGCTCCTGGGCTACGTCGGCCGCCTGGTGCCCGCCAAGGGCGTCCAGGACCTCCTCTCGGCCCTGGCCGGCCTGCCCCCGTCCATCCGCCTGCTCGTGGTGGGGGGCGGTCCCCAGCAGGAGCAACTGCTCCGGCAGAGGGACGCGCTGGGGCTGCGGGAACGGGTCCGCTTTGCCGGATGGCGGCCGTCCACCGAACTGCCCCAGCTCTATCCCCACTTGGACGCGCTCGTGCTGCCCTCGCGCACCTGGCCCAACTGGAAGGAGCAGTTCGGCCGGGTCCTGGTCGAGGCCATGGCCTGCGCCGTCCCGGTGGTCGGTTCCGATTCGGGCGAGATCCCGCACGTCATCGGCGAGGCCGGCCTGGTCTTTGCCGAGGGGCAGGTGGACGCCCTGCAGCGGTGCCTGCGGCGGCTGCAGCAGGAGCCCGACCTGCGACAGGAGCTGGGCCGGCGCGGCCGGCAGCGGGTGCTGGCACACTACAGCCAGGAGCGCATCGCCGCCGCCTATCGCCAGGTATACCTGGAAATGATGGCCTGAATCGCCCAACGATGGAATTTGTGGTACAATATAGCCAGGAACCCATTGTGCGCAGCGCAGCACTGCGAAAGGAGCCCTCCATGAAAAAACACAGACGCAAGCGGCTGCTGTCCCTGGGCCTGTTCCTGCTGGCGACCCTCATCCTGGTACCGACGGCCCTGGCCCTGGAGGGCCTCAGCGAGGACGAGGTCATTATCGGCCCCGACGAGGTCATCGAGGACGACCTGTACGTGGGGGCGCAGCGCCTCGTCATGGACGGCACCATCCGCGGCGACCTGCTCGCCTTCGGTGGAACGATCGAGATCAACGGCACGGTCGAGGGCGACCTGATGCTGGCCGGCCAGTCCGTTGTCATCAACGGCGCCTTTGCCGACGACGCCCGACTGGCCGGCTATGCCCTCACCATCGGGGAGGATGCCAGCATCGGCAGCGATGTGCTGGCCTTTGGCTACAGCCTGGAAACCAAGGCCGGCAGCCTGGTGCAGGGCGACGCCTTTTTCGCCTGCAGTCAGGCCCTGCTGGCCGGTGAGATCGCCGCGGACCTGGTCGGCGGCGCCAACGGCGTGCTGCTGAACGGCCCGGTCGGCGGCAGCGCGGAACTGGACCTGGGCGCGGAGGGCAGCCGCACCTTCTCCCCCTGGAGTTTTAGTCCCAATGCCCCCGAACTCCCCAACGTCCCCGGCGGGCTGAGCATCGGCGAAAATGGCTCTATCGCCGGCGACCTGGACTACACCAGCCAGAGCGAACTGGACTTCCCCACCGAGCGCATTGGGGGACAGGTCACCCGCCACAAAGAGGCCCTGAGCGAGGCCGACCAGTTGGTCAGCAAAAAAGTCGACCTGTTTCCCAAGTACCTGCGACGCTTTGCGGCCCTGCTGCTGGTCGGCCTGCTGCTGCTGGCCGTAGCCCCCAAGGGGCTCAACCGGATCGCCGATACGGCCCTGGCCCGGCCCCTCAAATGCCTGGGCCGCGGGGCACTCTGCATCCTGGCCTTTGTGCTGGCCCTGCTTACCATCCTGGCGACGACCCTGTTGTTGACCGTGCTGCTGCACCTGCTCACGCTGGGGAATCTGATGTGGACGGTCGGAGGCCTGGGCCTGCTGGCCCTCAGCCTCTTGAGCGGCCTGTTTGGACTGACGGCCAGCTATGTGACGCAGATCGCCGTCGGTTACCTGGGCGGGCGCTGGATCCTATCCCAGATCAAGGATAAATGGGGCCAACAACGCTACCTGGCCCTCTTGCTGGGCCTGTTGATCCTGGTGCCCCTCAGCGCAATCCCCTGTGCAGGACAGATCGTCAACCTGCTGGTGAACCTGCTGGGGCTGGGCGCGCTCTGGATACTGGCCCTGGACGTGCTGCGCCAGCGCCACGGCTTTTCCTTCGAATAAGCAGTTGACGCCAACAAGCGGCTGTGTTATGATCGGGCAAATGCCAAGCGTTATGGGAGATCGGCTATGGAAGAACACGCCCTCTTGATCATACAGGACCAACCCAAGAATGAGCAGTGGGAGCACCCGCTCAGCGAGGACGTCGTGGAAATCGGGCGGGACCCGGGCTGTGGGCTGACCCTGCCCGATCGCCAGGTTTCGCGCCATCACGCCACGATCTATCGCCGGGGCGGCCAGTACATGCTGCGCGACGAGGGCAGTCGCAACGGCACCCTGCTGAACGGCCAGATGATGCGCCTGCCCTACGCGCTGCACGACGGCGATGAAATCCGCCTGGCGGCCCGCTATCGCCTCATCTTTGTCGCCAGCGAGGCC